>JAEWWW010000015.1 GCA_023396215.1 Bacillota bacterium
CCCCCCCCCGGCGGCAGTCTCCCTCCCACAAACAGATGCGGCGATTTTTTCCTTAGGAAAAATGTGGGCGGGGGTAAGGGGGTGGGCAATGCTCGTTAAGCAAGTCTGCCCTTACCTTTTTATAGGCAGAGGGTTTTTGACAGCCTGACCGCCGGGGCGCTTTGCGCTCCGGCGGTTTTGCCTGTCAGGAGGAGGGCGATATCGCCGTAAAACCACGCCGCCCGCGCTGCGGGTCGCTTTTTTCATCGTAGCGGAGGTTTTTTTCGTATATCTATGGCAATGGGACGGGAAAATAGATATAATAGAAAACAATGTATAAAAAAGGATGGAAATAATGGACTTATTGCGCCAAAATATCCTAAACCTGCTCTCTGCAGAGGGGTATAAGCCCATGGGGGCACAGGCTCTGGCAGAGGCTTTGGGCAATCCGGATTTTGACCTGCTGCAGGATGAGCTGGAGGCCATGAGCGACGAATGGCTGATTCTGCGCACCAAAAAGAAGAAATATGCGCTGCCCTCCACCTTTGGGCTGGTGGTGGGCCGCTTCAGGGATAACGCCAACGGCAACTTTGGGTTTGTTACCCCAGAGGATGGCAGCCCCGACCTGTATGTGCACGGCAACAGCAGCCTCAGCGCCTGGGACGGCGACCGGGTGCTGGTGCGGGTGCAGGAGGGCAGGCGCGGCTTCGGCCCGGCTGGCGTGGTAGAGAAAATTATCAGCCGCGGGCTTGCCAACATCACCGGGGTGCTGACCCGCACCGAGCGCCGGGCCTATGTCACCCCCGACGACCGGCGGCTGCCGCCCCGGGTCGAGGTGATGCGGCGTTCGCTGGGCAAAGCCCGGGACGGCGACAAGGTTTCGGTGGGCATCATCGGCTATGGCGAGGGTAAAACCCCGCCCAAGGGCAGGGTGGAAAAAAGCTTCGGCGCCGCCGACACGCTGGAAGCCGCCAGCGCGGCGCTGCTCTACAAGCACGGCATTCACCCCGGTTTTTCGCCCGACGCCCAGCAGCAGGCCGACGCCACCCCCGAGCAGCTTTCGCCCGAGGAGCTGGCCGGCCGCCTTGACCTGCGCGGGCAGACGATTATCACCATAGACGGCGCTTCCTCCAAGGACCTGGACGACGCGGTTTCTCTCGAAACGCTGCCCGAGGGCTGGCGGCTGGGGGTGCATATCGCCGACGTCAGCCACTATGTGGGGTGGGATACCCCCCTTGACCAGGACGCTTTTGCCCGGGGCACCTCGGTTTACTATGCCGACCGCGTGGTACCGATGCTGCCGCCCCGGCTTTCCAACGGCATCTGCTCGCTGAACCCGCAGGTGGACCGCCTGACCCTTTCCTGCGTGATGGATTTGGATAAACATGGCGAGGTCACCGGCTATACCATATCCAACAGCGTCATCAGCACCACCCACCGGATGACCTACGACGACTGCAACACCCTGCTGGCAGGCAGCGACCCCGAGCTGGCCCAGCGCTACAGCGATATCGTAAAGCCGCTGCAGGAGATGGCCAGGGCCGCCGACGCGCTCTACCAGCGCAGGCTGGCCCGCGGCAGCGTTGAGATTGAAACGGTGGAAAGCAAGATTATCTGCGACGAGCAGGGGCAGCCGGTGGATATTCAGGCCGCCCAGCGGGGCCGCTCCGAGGGCATCATCGAGGAGTTTATGCTCACCGCCAACCGCACAGTGGCCCAGCACTTTTTCAAAAAAGCCAAGCCCAACATCTACCGTGTGCATCCCCAGCCCGACGACCAAAAGCTGGCCGAGTTTGTCAGGGTGGCGGCGCTGCTGGGCTACACCGTGGGCCGGGGCAAAGAGCATGTGACGGTTGCGGATCTGGCACAGGTGATGAAGCAGGCCACCGGCAAGCCGGAGCAGCGCATCATCGGCATGCAGCTGCTGCGCTCGATGGCAAAAGCCTTTTACAGCCCCAAATGCGGGGGGCACTTTGGCCTTGCCGAGGATTACTACTGCCACTTTACCTCGCCGATACGGCGTTACCCCGACCTTGTGACCCACCGGATGCTCAAGCTGCTGATGGAGGATAAGCTGAGCGGCGCGCTGGAGGCCCAAGCTACCGTTTTTGTGGCTGTTGCGGCCGAGCAGTCCTCCCAGCGGGAGGTGGCGGCCGATACCGCCGCCCGCGAGATTGAAAAGCTTTATATGGCCCGGTTTATGCAGCAGCACATCGGGTCGGTCTTTGAAGGAATCATCGAAAACGTGCACCCCTTTGGCTTTTTTGTTTCGCTCGAGAATACGGTGGAAGGGCTGGTACGCGCCTCCACCCTGCCGGGCGGGCGCTATCAGTTTGACGAAAACAGCCTTTCCCTGGTGGATGAAGCCACCGGCGCCAGCTTTAAAACCGGCGCAAGGGTGCGGGTGATTTGCGTGGCCGCCAACCAGCTTACCGGCGAGATTGATTTTGTGCTGGAGGAGTAGGGGGCAGCCCTTTGCCCGCCCGAAATTTTAAGCCGTTTTAGCCCGGCGCCGCAGCCGGGCCTGAACAGATTTTCTTTGAACCCCGCCCACGGCAGTGCGGACGGTCTTTTTTCGGCCATCCGGCAGAAAAAACCGGCTCTGTGGCCGGGTGCTTTGAAGAAAATCTAATAAAGATGTGAGTGAGGAGAATGACTTTGCAGACAAAAGAGATTATGATGCTTGCGGCCATGATTTTTTATCTGGTTATGGTAGTAGTGATTGGGCTTGTTTACAGCAAGCGCAACAAAACCAGCGAAGAATTTTATCTGGGCGGCAGGGGCCTTGGCCCTTGGATTACGGCGATGAGCGCCGAAGCCTCCGACATGAGCAGCTGGCTGCTGATGGGCCTGCCCGGCCTTGCCTACGCGGTGGGCATTGCCGACGCCGGCTGGACAGCCATCGGCCTTGCCGCCGGTACATACCTGAACTGGCGGCTGGTTGCGGCGCCGCTGCGCAGCTATACTGTGATTGCGGGCAACGCGATTACCGTCCCCGACTTTTTTTCCAACCGGTATCACGACGGCAAAAAGATACTGATGAACATTGCGGCGCTGTTCATCCTGCTTTTCTTTGTGGTTTATACCTCTTCGGGCTTTGTGGCCTGCGGCAAGCTGTTTAACACCCTTTTTGGCTTTGATTATTCGGCTTCGATGATAACCGCCGCGGTCATTATCGTTATCTATACCGCTGTGGGCGGCTTTCTGGCCGAAAGCGTGGTCGATTTTATTCAGGGTATCCTGATGATTTTTGCTCTGCTGACCATCGCCATCGTCGGCGTAGGGGTCGCGGGCGGCCTTGGCCAGGTGATAAGCCATGTGAACGCTTACCCCGGCTATCTCAGCCTGTTTACCGCTGCCGATGTGGCGGCGGGCACCTCCTCTACCCATGGCGTTATTGCCATCGTATCCGGCCTTTCGTGGGGGCTTGGGTATCTGGGTATGCCCCATGTGCTGCTGCGCTTCATGGCCATCCGCGATGGCTCCGAGCTGAAAAAGTCGCGCCGTATCGGCACCGTCTGGTGTGTGCTGTCGCTGTTTCTGGCGGTTTCTATCGGCGTGGTGGGCCGCGCGGTGTACCCCACCCTGCTCAGCGGGTATGACACCGAGAATATCTATATCGAGTTGTGCAAAGGCCTGCTTTCGACAGGGGCGCTGCCTATTATTGCGGGCGTGATGCTTTCGGGCGTGCTGGCGGCGCAGATCAGCACCTCGGATTCGCAGCTGCTGGTGGCTTCTTCGGCTATCTCTCAAAACTTTTTCAAAGGGTTGCTCAAGCCCGACGCCACCGAGCGTCAGGTTATGTGGGTTTCCCGGTTGACCATCATTGTGGTGGCTATCTTGGCAGGTATGCTGGCCTTTAACCCCAACAGCTCTATCTTTGGCATTGTGTCGTTTGCATGGGCGGGCTTCGGGGCGACCTTTGGCCCGCTGGTGGTCTTTTCGCTCTACTTTAAGCGCACAACGCTGGCGGGCGCGGTGGCCGGTATGGTCAGCGGCGGCGTCACCGTTTTGGTGTGGAAGCTGGCGCTTTCCAAGCTGGGGGGCATCTTCAGCCTGTATGAGCTACTGCCCGCCTTTATTATCTCGTCGCTCTGCATCTATCTGGTAAGCATTGCAACCCAGCCGCCTTCGGCCGAAATTCAAAAAGAATTTGACGCCTGCCGCGCCGAGGTGCGCCGCACAAAATAACCTCCGGCAAAGAGTGAACTACATCATATCAGAAAGCAGGCTTTGTGTATGGAGCAAAGAAAGTACGGTTTCTTTACTGCCACAACAATGATCGTGGGTATTGTTATCGGCTCGGGCATCTTTTTCAGAAGCGACAACGTGCTGGTTTATACGGGGGGCAACGTGCTGTTGGGGGCGCTGGTTTTCACGCTGGCGGCGGTCAACATCATTTTTGGCAGCCTGAGCATCGCCCAGCTGGCATCGCTCAGTGACAAAGCGGGCGGAGCGATTACCTATGCCGAGCAGTTTTGCAGCAAGGGTATGGGCTGCGTCTTTGGCTGGTTTCAGAGCTTTTTGTACTACCCCACGCTGGTGGCGGTGGTAAGCTGGGTTTCGGGTATCTACACCTGCATCCTCTTTGACCTTCCCATGACCCTCGAAAATCAGGTGCTTATCGGTACCGGGGCCACTGTCTTTCTGTATGTGGTTAACATACTGTCTGCCAGGCTGGGCGGCTGGTTCCAAAACGCAGCCACAATCATCAAGCTGATTCCGCTGATACTGATTGCGCTGGCGGGCATCTTCATCGCCAAGCCCGGCCCGATGCTCATCAGCGACGCAGCCACCGTGCTGAGCACCGCCGCTTGGGTTTCGGCCATCGTGCCTATTGCTTTTTCCTTCGACGGCTGGATTATTGCCACCTCCGTCGGCCACGAGATTAAAAACAGCAAGCGCAACCTGCCGCTGGCGCTGGTGGTTTCGCCGCTGATTATACTGGCGGTCTACCTGATTTACTTCATAGGCATTTCTGCTCTGGTAGGCCCCGAAAAAATCATGCAGATGGGCGACGCCCATGTGGATTACGCCGCCAACCTGCTCTTTGGCCCGGTGGGGGCAAAGGTCATTCTGGTCTTTGTCATCATCTCGGTTTTGGGCACGGTGAACGGGCTGATATTGGGGCTGATACGCGTGCCCTATTCGCTGGCTGTCCGCGGGATGCTCCCCGGCGCCGCCAAGCTGGGCAAAGAAGGTGCACAGAAGGGCTTCTCGGTCGCCTCGGCGCTGCTGACGGCGGCGATATCCCTCTTCTGGATTTTGGTTCACTACCTGACCCAGAAGTTTGAGATGCTGCCCAACTCGGATATATCCGAGATATCCATCGTCTTTAACTATGTCGGCTTCATCATCCTTTATGTGACGGTCATGCGTCTGGCCAGACGCGGGCAGGTGAAGGGGATAGCCAATGGCTATATCTTCCCCGCACTGGCTATCTTGGGCTCGGGGGTCATTCTGATGGGGGGCATCAGCAACCCGCTGTTTGTGCCCTACGCCCTGATGTGCACCGCAGTGGTGGCGGCCGCCCTGCTTTACTACCGCTTTAACAAAGCCAATATTCAATAGGTGTGCCAATAGCCCGGCAGGGCTGCGGCAAAAGCACTTTAAAAACAAAATGCGCAAAAATACAGGGGCTGATTGCAGCCCCTGTATTTTTGCGCATAGCTTTTTGCCGTGGCCCCTGCGCCTCGGGCCTTTTGGCCGTGCCAAAGGAAGCGGACGCAGGCCCAGGCTATGCTTCGTCCTGCTGCCTGACCTCTTCAACCGCCGCCCGCACAGCGGCAATCACAAAAGCCGAGAAGGTACAATCCTTGTTTTGAATCAGCTCCTCCACCGCCGCGACCAGATCGTTGGGAAAGCGGATGGTCTTGTTGGTGGTGGGGGGAATAGAAGGGATTTTAAAGCCTGCCATAACACACCTCGCAATGCAACTGTATTGCAATTAGCTTATCCCATAAAGCCTAAAAATATGCATTGCAATTGCAATGCATATTTGATAAGATAAAACCGAGATGAGTCTATGGCAAATTATAAAGAAATGTACCTGAAGATGCTGCATGCTTCGGAACAGGCCATTAATATTTTGATTGCGGCACAACAGGGGTGCGAGGAGCTGTACATTAGTCAACCAGAGCCAAGAGTTGTTTTGTTGCCACCAGAGAATAAGAAAAGTGTGGAGAAGTGACGGCGAATCCACGCTTTTTTTATCCGCCACGCAATAATACCTGCCCAAACAGCCCAAGCTATCTTCAGACTGCCCGCACCATGCGGCAGATACTGATTTTAAGGGGGGATGCCCAAATGTCGTCGATATGGGTAAAGGATTGCAGCTTGCCTGCCTTTGCGCAGCTAAAGGAGGATATTTCGGCCGATGTGGCGGTGATAGGGGGCGGCATGGCGGGGCTGCTGATTGCCCACCGCCTCAGCAGGCAGGGCTGCCGGGTGGTGGTGCTGGAGGCCCGGCGGATTGCCGGCGGCGTGACCCAAAACACCACCGCCAAGATTACCGCGCAGCACCGGCTTATCTACCACAAGCTGACCAAAAAGATGGGGCAGGAGCAGGCCCAGCGTTATGCGCAGGCCAATCAGGCGGCGGTGGCCGAGTTTGGGCGCATCATTACCTCGCAGGGCATCAATTGCGATTATCAGGCCGCATCCGCCGCCGTATACACCATGGGCGACCCCGAGCCGCTGCAGCAGGAGGCCGAGGCAGCGGTGGCGCTGGGGCTCCCCGCCCGCTTTGGCAAGGCGGAGGAGCTGCCCTTTGACACCAAGGGGGCGGTGTTTTTTGACGGGCAGGCCCGGTTTCATCCGCTGAAGTTTTTGTCGGCCATCGCCCAAGAGCTGACCATCTATGAAAACACCCCGGCGCAGGAGGTGGAGGCGGGCTTGGTGCGCACCCCCGGCGGCACGGTCAAGGCGGCCAAGGTGGTGGTGGCCACCCATTACCCCTTTATCAACACCCCGGGCTACTACTTTTTGCGGATGCAGCAATCCCGTTCCTATGTCGTCGCGCTGGAGGGGGTGGGCACCCTTAACGGCATGTATATCGACGAGGAGGAGAACGGCTTTTCGCTGCGGGGTCAGGGCAAGATGATTCTGCTGGGGGGCGGCAGCCACAAAACCGGCGACAACCGCTTGGGCGGGCAGTACCGGCGGCTGGAGCAGCAGGCGGTCCAGTGGTTCCCCGGCGCAAAGGTGACGGCCCGGTGGTCGGCGCAGGACTGCATGACGCTGGACGACCTGCCTTATATCGGGCAGTACGCGAGCCAGACCCCTTACCTCTATGTGGCCACCGGCTTTGACAAATGGGGGATGACCGGCAGCATGGTGTCGGCCCTTCTGCTGGCCGACCTCATCGCAGGCAGGCAGAACGCGTGGCAGCCCGCCTTTGACCCCACCCGCTTCGAGCTGGGGCCCTCCTTTAAAAAGCTGGCGCAGGCCGCGGCCGATACCGTATCGGGCTTTGCCGCCCGCATCGCGCCCCCGGTGCATGATGCCGAACACCTGCCCCCCGGCCACGGCGGCGTGGTGGCAGAGGACGGCAAAAAGCGCGGGGTCAGCAAGGATGAGCAGGGCAATGTAAAGAGCGTCTGCACCGTCTGCACCCATCTGGGCTGCCAGTTGGAATGGAACCCCGATGAACGTTCATGGGATTGCCCCTGCCACGGTTCGCGGTTTGACGAAAACGGCGGCCTGCTGGACGGCCCCGCCCAAAGGGGGCTGGACCATGCGCCTTAAGGCCGGGGTGCGCCGCTACTTTGAGGGATGGTACTTCAAGCACCAAAACGGCGAAACGGTCATAAGCCTCATCCCCGGCCTTTCGGTGGACAGCGGGGGAGACAGCCACGCCTTTATACAGGTCATCACCGCAGACGGGGCAGCCTATGCCGCCTATGACGCCACCCGGTACCGGGCCGACCACCAAAGCCACAGCATCAGTGTGGGCGAAAGCGCCTTTGGCCCGCAGGGTATCGCCCTGAAGATAGACAAGCCCGGCTGCCGGGTGCAGGGCAGCCTGCGCTACGGGCCGCTGACCCCTTTGCGCAGCGACATTATGGGGCCGTTTGCCCACCTGCCGGGCATGGAGTGCCGCCACGGCATTGTTAGCCTGGCGCACCCGCTGCAGGGGGAGCTAACCGTCAACGGCAAGGCCTGCAGCTTTGACGGCGGGCTGGGGTATATCGAGCGGGATTGGGGCCGCTCCTTCCCCCAAAGCTACCGCTGGGTGCAGTGCGCGGGCCCCGAGCAGGGGGGCTGGTGCGCCTTTGCCTCCGCCGCCCGCATCCCCTATATGGGGCTGCGGTTCACAGGCTGCATCGCGGTGCTTTACCATCAGGGGCGGGAGCACCGTTTTGCCACCTACAACGGGGCACGGGCGGATTACCAGGGCAACCACGGCCTGACCCTGCGCCGGGGCGGCAGCAGGCTGGAGCTGACCGCCGCCCCCACCGCCGCCCACCAGCTAAAGGCCCCCCAGATGGGGCAGATGAGCCGGGTGATACATGAAACGGTCGGCTGCCCGGTCACGGTGCGCCTCTGGGAAGGGGACAGGCTGGTTTTTGAGGGCAGCAGCAATCACGGCGGCTTTGAAGCCATCCCATAAAGAGAGGCAGAGCAAAAAAAGAGGCCCGCCACAGCGTGCAAAACGCGGGCGGGCTTTTGTGCGTGCAGCGAATGGGCGGGTACCATCCGCCCGGGCGTGTCAAAAGCAGGCAGGGAGCTTATGCCTCCAGCGTCGCCTTCACCGCCTCAATGAAAGCGGGCGGGTCGATGATTCTTGAGCCGTGGCGGTTGAAAAAACTGGAGCTCTGCAGCAGCCTTGCCATCTCATCCCCGCCAAGCTGGAGGTTAAGCTGCCAACCCAGCGCCAGCACCCCCGCCGCATAGGGGATAGCCCAACTCAGGCCACCCTGACCATTGTACTGGTAAGAAGGGGTATCGGTTGTATACTGCTCGGCCACGGTGCGGTAAGAGCAGGGAACCGCCAGCAGGTCGAAGGGCAGGCTGACCGGATCCCACATGGGCCAGCCGGAGGTGACGGCCTTCACATTTTCGGGGTCTTGGGGGTCATAGTAGGCGGCCGCAATAAAGCCTGTGTGGTCGTCCTCGCGGCAATCCAGCACAAGGATGCCCTCGCTCTGGGCCAAGGCCACCGCCTCGTCATAAAGCTCATGGTTTTTCTCAAAGGGGCTGCCCATGCCCGAGGGCGCCGCCGAGATGGAAACCACGCGAATCTTCTCATCGGCAGGCAGCAGGCGGTTTTGCTCCACCACCCAGTGCAGGGCGTCGGCGTAGTATTTGCTGTCGCGCAGCCAGGAGGGTACAGCCGCGTAGTAGACCCTTGCGCCGGGGGCGGTGCCGATGCTTTCGCCCACCAGCAGGCTGGTGACCGCCGGGGCGTGCATCGAGCCACTGCTCTCGGGGGTATCGCAGCCGGTATCGTGATAGTCTGCAATTTTGCCGGTGAACTCAGGGTGATTCAGCAGCAGGTGCTGGTCGATAATGGCGACATTGACCCCCTTGCCGGTGATGCCCTGCCGGTGCAGCCCCCGCACACCGAGGCCGGGGTTTTTGGCGTCGTCCAATATCCGCATGGCCTGCGCCTCGCTGCCGGAAAAAACGGTGCCTTGGTTGAAGGTAAAGGTCATCAGATGCTCGGGGCTGAAATCGCCCGGGGCAAAGCGCTGCTCCTGCCCGGGGATGGCCCGCACATCCGCGAAGGGCTGCAAAGGCAGGGCGATTTCCGCAGCAGCCGGCGGCTCTTCCGGGGCCTCGCTCTCGCTGCCCGAGGCTTCCGGGAGGCTGGCCTCCCCGCCGGAGGGCGGCTCAGGGGCGGTTCCCCCGGGGAGATTCCCCCCGCCGCCGCAGGCGGTCAGGAGCAGCAGCGCTAAAACCAGGGCAATCGTTCTTTTCATCCTTCCACAATCCTTTCTGCAAACGCCGGGCGGCTTTCTCTCCTTACTGTACTACCCCAGCCGCCGGAATGCAAGGGCGGGGGATAGAGCGGGCTTTCGGAGAAGGAGGGCTCTTTACCGCAGGCCAAAAAAGAAACCCGCCGCGGCGGGCAGTAATTGCGCCGGGGCGGGTTATACTGGTTTATAGGCTATATCAGCCGGAACATCACCGGCTTGCGCTCCCGGAAAAAGGACACATATTTGAAGCCCGCCTCCTTGAGAACCTCCATCCCCGCGTCGAGAGCAAAGCCCACATGCTCGCTCCGGTGGGCGTCGCTGCCGATGGTGACAATCTCGCCCCCAAACTCACGAAAGCGCTTGATGTATTTCACCGAGGGCAGGGTGATGCCCATGCCCTGCCGCAGCCCCGAGGTGTTTATCTCCATCCCCTTACCGGTTTGGGCCGCCGTGCGCAGCACCTCGTCAATCAGCTCCTGATAATCCTCCATCCGCACCGGGATGCGGTGTTTGCCCCAGATGTAACGCAGGGGGTAGGTCAGGTGGGCCAGCACGTCGCAATACTCCGAGGCGGCAAGCTGCTGCAGCTCGATATAGTGCTGCTGCATCAGGTCGCGCACCACAATGGCGGGGTCGCTGTAATTCAGATAAAAAAAGTCTGTTTGTCCCAGATTGTTGTGCAGCGAGCCCAGTACAAAGTCATAATCGGCCAGCGCCAGCACCTCCCTGGCGGCAGCCTCGTTTTCCAGAGCCTGTCCCAGCTCGACCCCGCGGGAGATTACCAGCTTGCCTGCAAACTCTTCGCGGGCCTGCTGGGCGTCGAGCATCGATTGCTTGATGCGGGCGCCGCAACCCAGCTTCTCATAAAAGTTGCATTCGCAGTGGTCGGTGATGCAGATGCCCAGCAGGCCCTGCTCGATGGCGCTGTGGCAGAGGGCGGTTACCGGTTCAAATGCGTCGTGGGAGTTGGCCGAATGCATGTGGCTGTCAAAGCGGTTTGTATACATGGTTTCATCTCCTATGCATGCAACAAAATATATAAACAGGTTCCAGGGGCTGTTCAAAAAATCAGAAACTTGTCTTTTTCTACAGGCGGCGACATCTGCCGCTTGCGAAAAATACTCCGCTTCCTCTATTTTTAATCAAGCCCTAATTTACACTCTTGCATAGTTATGATAACATATCACTAGATAAAATGCACCATGGAAACCCCGGTTGCATGGCAAAAGACGGCTTAAGGCAGCGCGCAAAGCCTGCCGCGCCACCAAAACGGAAAGGAACGGTCAGCGATGAATTCGATTATCCGAATTGCTGCGGCAGTCAACAGGGTGCACACCGGCAACCCCGACCTTTCTTTGGGCGAGATTCAGTCCTGCCTTGAGCAGCTCAAGGAAAACCCCGCCGATATCATCCTGCTGCCCCAACTGGCCCTCTGCGGCCCCGACTGCGGCAGCCTGTTTGATAACCGCTGGCTCAAGGACGCCTGCCGCTCCGCGCTGGGGCAGCTATGTATGCTGACACAGGATATCGAAAGCTTTATCATTGTGGGGCTGCCCGCCGGCGACGGTGGGCGAACCGTTTCGGGCTGCGCCGTGCTGCACCGGGGGCATCTGGTGGGTACGGTGGCGGCGCAGCAGAGCCCCGTCCCATGGCTGGAGCAGCTCTGCCCCGCGGGTCTGCTGCCGCCCTCCACCGTTTTTGGCTGCGGCCAGTTGCGGTTCTGCGTGCTGCCCTGCGACCCTGCGGCGCTGCCCCGCTATATGCATCTTTTGGAGGGCTGCGGCGCCGGGCTGGTGCTGGTGCCGGGCTTTGCGCCCGCCACGGCGGGCTATCTTGCCGACGCGCAGGACGCCCTGCGCATCGCCTCGGGAAGCTGGGGCTGCGCGGTGGCCGCCGCTTGCGGCGGGCCGGGGGCCAGCTCTGCACCTTACCTGTATCGGGGCTTTACAGCGGTGTATGAGTGCGGTCAAAAGCTGTGCGGCGACTTTGCCGCCGACAATACCGTTTCGCTCTGCGACCTGGATAATGATATTATCAGCGCACGCCTTGTGGATAAAGAGCGCCCGCAGGTCTTTTACCAAAGCGCCCCGGTGCCGCCCAAGCAGACGCTGCTGCGTCCGGTTTCGCCCAACCCCTACCTGCGCGGCGAGGACCCCACCCCCCTGTACGAAGAGCTGTTCGAGATGCAGGCGCTGGCCCTGAGCCACCGGCTGCGCAACGTGGGGCTCACCCGTGTGGTGGTGGGGGTTTCAGGAGGGATGGATTCCGCCCTCGCGACGCTGGTCTGTGCCCGCGCGCTGGATATGCTGGGGCTGCCCCGCAGCCATCTGGTGGGGGTCACCATGCCGGGCTTCGGTACCACCGACGGCACCCTGTGGAGCGCCTTGACCCTCATGGAAAGCCTTGGGGCCGAAAGCCTCGAGATAGCCATTGCCCCGGCGGTTTTGCAGCATTTTAAGGATATCGGCCACGACCCCGCCCAGCGGGACGTTGTCTATGAAAACGCGCAGGTGCGCGAGCGGATGCAGATTTTGCAGGACCTCGCCAACAAGCGGGGCGGCATGGTGGTGGGCACCGTCTGCCTTTCCGAGATTGCGCTGGGCTGGAGCACCTACGGCGGCGACCATATGGGCTTTTATAATGTGAACGACTGCCTGACCAAAACCATGGTGCGGGGGATTGTGGGGCAGCTTGCCCGCACCGACTTTTTCCCCGGCCTGTCGGATATTCTATACGAGATATTGGCCCGCCCCATCAGCCCCGAGCTGCTGCCCCCCGATGCGCAGGGCAGGGTGGTGCAACGCACCGAGGAGGTGCTGGGCCCCTACGAGATACACGATTTCTTCCTGTACTACCTTGTGCGCTACCGGATGCGCCCCTCAAAAATCCTTGCCTACGCCTGTACCGCCTTTACGGGAGTGTATGCCCCGGCCGAGCTGAAGGAGCGGCTGCGGCTGTTCCTCGAGCGGTTCTTCAAGGGCCAGTACAAGCGCAGCAGCTCGCCCGACAGCGCCATCCTCTGCGATGTGAACCTTTCGAGGGCGGCAATCCACCTGCCTTCCGATATGAACCCCACCCAGTTGATAGAGGAGCTGGAGCGCATCGAGCTTTAAAAACGGAAAAGCCCGGAGCGTACCAAAAAACGGTCAGGCGGCGAAAACTCGGTAGGGGCGGGGCGGCAAATAAGGGAGCATATTTAATATATGTGACCGCAATTTGCGAGTGCTGCCAACGAAGCAAGTAAAATGGCGTAATCATTTTACGTCCCGGCGACTTTTTCAACAGCCTGAGGGGCCAAAGACCCATATTATAAACAATACATTTGGAGGTTGCAACAATGAAAGCTGTCATCACCGTCATCGGGCGGGATATGGTGGGAATCCTCGCGAAGGTTTCCGCCGAATGTGCCCGTGTCAACGCCAATATCATCGAGGTCAACCAATCGGTTTTGCAGGATTTGTTCGCCATGATTATGCTGGTGGATATCTCCTCGCTCACCTGCGATTTTACCCAGCTGGCCGACAGCCTTGCGGCCGAAGGCGAAGAGATGGGGCTGAAAATTCATGTGATGCACGAGGATATCTTCAACTCGATGCACCGCATCTGAGCAGGTTGCCGACAAGCCGTCCACTATCTTTTATCACTCTGGCATTGAAAGGAATGAAACTCAACCTTGCTGAACAATAGCGATATTTTAGAAACAATACGGATGATACAGGACGAAAAGCTGGACATCCGCACCATCACCATGGGCATATCCCTGCTGGACTGCGCCGACAGCGATATAGGGCGTTCCTGCGAAAAGGTGTATGAAAAAATCAGCCGCCTTGCAAAGGATTTGGTTTCCACCGGCGAGGCCATCGAAAAGCAGTACGGCATCCCCATCATCAACAAGCGCATCTCGGTTACACCCATCGCCATGCTGGTTGCCGCCTCGGGTGGCGACCCGGTGGAGTATGCCCTGACGCTGGATAAGGTTTCAAAAGCGGTGGGGGTCAACTTCATCGGCGGTTATTCTGCGCTGGTACATAAGGGCTTTGCTGCCGGCGACCTTGCGCTGATAGAGTCTATTCCCCGCGCGTTGTCGGTCACCGATCAGGTCTGCTCGTCGGTGAACATCGGCTCCACCAAAGCGGGCATCAATCTGGACGCCGTCAAGCTGATGGGGCAGGTCATTAAGGACGCCGCCCGCCTCACCGCCGACCGCGAGTGCATCGGGGCGGCCAAGCTGGTGGTGTTTTGCAACGCGCCCGAGGATAACCCCTTTATGGCGGGGGCGTTTCACGGCCCCGGCGAGCCGGATTGCGTCATCAACGTGGGGGTTTCGGGCCCCGGCGTGGTGCGGGCGGCGCTGGCCAAGGCGGGGGATATCAACATCAGCGAGGTTGCCGACCTGATTAAAAAAACCGCCTTTAAAATCACCCGCATGGGCCAGCTGGTGGGGGCCGAGGCCTCCCGCAGGCTGGGGGTTCCCTTCGGTATCGTAGACCTTTCGCTCGCGCCCACCCCGGCGGTGGGCGATTCGGTGGCCCATATTCTGGAGGAAATCGGTCTGGAACGCTGCGGCGGGCCGGGCACCACCGCTGCGCTGGCGCTGCTCAACGACGCGGTGAAAAAGGGCGGCGTGATGGCTTCCTCCTCGGTGGGCGGGCTGTCGGGCGCCTTTATCCCGGTCAGCGAGGACGCGGGTATGATTGAGGCCGCCCGCTGCGGCGCGCTGACCATCGAAAAGCTGGAGGCGATGACCGCCGTCTGCTCGGTGGGGCTTGATATGATTGTCATCCCCGGCGAAACCACCCCCGAAACGATTGCCGCCATCATCGCCGACGAAGCGGCCATCGGCATGGTGAACCAAAAGACCACCGCCGTGCGGCTGATACCGGCCATCGGCAAGCAGCCGGGCGAAGAGCTGGAGTTCGGCGGCCTGCTGGGCAGCGGCCCCATTATGCCTGTCAACCAGCGGTCGGCCGCCCGGTTCATCGGCAGGGGCGGGCATATCCCCGCGCCGCTGCACAGCCTGAAAAACTAGCCTTTCAATGTCATATTTTCAGTAAGTATAGCAGCCTCCGCCGCTTTTCACGGAAAAGCGGCGGAGGCTTAACGTAGTTTGCAAAAAATGAAATATTGTTCTATAATGATATTTGTGTAACAAACCCTCACAAATCAATGGCCATTTTGGGGATATTTCGATGTATTTTAGCTATTGAAAATAGTAGGGGTTGGGTATATTATTAGGGTTAGCGCTTTAACTCCGAGGGATGCCCACAAGTCGCTCAGGCAGGAGGTTGGAAGATGAACGAACAGATTAACAGATTGATTGAGCTGGATAAGAACGCTCGCAATATGGTGGAAGAGGCCGACCGCTATCTCAACTCGACCATGAACAATTTGGCCAAGGATATCGGCGAGCTGAAGGACAACTATGCCCAGCGGGCGCGCAACCGCATCCAGAAGGTGCAGGAGCAGGAGCAGGCGTTCTCGGCAAAGACCACCGCCGAGATGAAAGAACGCTATGGCCGGATGGAACAGCAGTTGGAGCAGTACTACCAGAGCCATCGGGAGGAACTGATACAGCAGATTTTTGATAGATGTATTGGCAGGTGAATAACCTTTGCTTAAAGGCTACTCTGAAAAGGTAATTATGACCAAGGCCCGGGCGATGTTCGGGCAAAACCTCAAGCCGCAGGATTACAGCGAGCTGGTACGCAAGTCCTCGGTGGCCGATGTGGCCGCCTTTCTTAAACACCAAACCCACTACAGCCGGGCGCTGAGCGCCATCGAGGAGCATACGGTGCACCGGGGCCAGTTGGAGCTTTTGCTGCAGCGCGATCGTTTTCACCGCTACATCCGGCTGCTGCGGTACACTTTTGCGCGGGAAGAAAACTTTTACCAGTACCTGATATTCCGCAGCGAGCTGGACCAGATTATCGTCGCTTTGCGGCTGCTCAACACCGGCAGCGCCGAGCCCTTTATCCTTTCGCTGCCCAGCTACCTGATAGAGCATGCCAGCTTCAGCCTGCGCGCGCTGGCCGAGACCAAAAGCTACGACGAGGTTCTTAAGGTGGTGGAGGGTACCCGCTACCACGCCATTTTAAAACGGTTGCCGCCCCCCGGGCCGGGTGAGCCCATCAATGTGCAGGGCTGTGAAACGGCGCTGCTGACCGACTATTACAAGCGGGTGCTGGACCTGATTGAAAAGCAGTTTTCAGGGGCCAGCCGGGAGGAGCTGCGCAGGCTGTTTATCCTGCAGATAGACGCCTACAACCTCTCCAGCGCTTACCGTCTAAAGCGGTTTTTCAAAACCGACAGCGCCTACATCCGCGCCCATCTGCTGCCCTTCGACAGCCCCTCTACCCGCAGCATCGAGCTGCTTTTGGAGGCGCAGACCCCCCAGCAGATGGCCGAGGCCATCGAAACCACCCGGTATGACCTCAGCCGCGTCAACGAGGACCTGGGTCTTATCGAGAGCATGGTGGAGTGGAACAACTATAAAACCAGCAGGCGCAGCATCCGGTTTTCCACCTCTACCCCGGTGGTGATGGTTGCGCTGCTGATGCAGTTGGATATCGAGCTGCAAAACCTCACCAATATCATCGAGGGGATACGCTACTCGCTTACCCAGCAGGAAATCAGCCAAATGCTTATTATGTAAGCGCCTGTATGGTAACACAGGTTTTAAAAGAACGACTCGTGCCGGTGCGGGCGGCTGCCTGCACGGCACTGCAAAGGAGATGCCCATGGGAATCGCAAAGATGACCCTTGTAAACATTGCAGGGGAAGCCAAATATCTGGATGAGGCTCTGCTGCGCTGCACCTATTCTTCCTCCTTTCACCCCGAGCAATCTGCCGAGCTGGGTGAAAGCAGCGGCGGCCTGACCGCCCTGAGAGAAGAAAACCCCTACACCGCCCTTGCCGTAAGGGCTGCCGACATTGCGAAGGCCATAGGGGTTAAGCTGGACACGCCGCCCTCGACAAGCTGCGCGCTGCGGTTGCAGGATGTGGAAAAATACGTCGACGAGATGGAAAGTAAGGTCAACGCGCTGACCGAGCAGAGAAAGGCGTTGGAGCAGACCATCCTGAGCCACCAGCAGACGGTGGGCCACCTCAAGCACCTGATGATGCTTGATATTAAGTTTGACGAGCTGTTTGCCTGCGAGTATCTGAAGATACGCTTTGGGCGGCTGCCGGTGGATAGCTATAATAAGCTGGATTTTTATAAGGACAGGCCGTTTCTCTTCTTTTCCTTTGAGTCGGATAAGGACTACCACTGGTGTATGTACATCACCTCGGCAGCCTACAAGGAGGAGATTGACCCTCTCTTCGCGTCGCTCTTTTTTGAGCGGCTGCGCATCCCCGGCTACGCACGGGGCACCCCCAAAAGCTCGCTGGAGTTTGTAACCACCCAGCTTGAGCTTCAAAAGCAGGAGCTTACCCGCGTGCAGGGTGAAATTGCCCAGCTGGCGGCCCGACAGGGCGAACAGCTGCAGCACACCCAGGCCGATATCAAATACCTCGAGTCGGTCTTTAACATGAAGCTGCAGGCTACTGAGCTGCGCCGGTTTGTCACGGTGCATTCCGCCGATTTTTCCATTGTGGGCTTTATCCCTAAAAAGGAAGAGAAAGCCTTCCTCAAGCATTTTGATGGGCTGGACGTCAAGGTGACCCTCAACCCGGCTGATGCAGACCCGCGGCTCAGCCCGCCGGTGCTGCTGAAAAACAGCCGCTTTGCAAAGCCCTACGAGATGTATGTCACCATGTACGGCATGCCCTCCTACAAGGACATTGACCCCACTCCGCTGGTGGCCATCACCTACACCCTGCTGTTTGGCATCATGTTTGGCGACGTTGGGCAGGGGCTGCTCATCTCGCTGCTGGGCTGGTTTATGTTCAAGAAAAAGGGGATGGAGCTTGGCCGGATTATGATACGGATGGGCTTTTCCTCCGCCGTCTTTGGGGTGGCCTACGGCTCGGTCTTTGGGTTTGAGCATCTCTTTGACCCCATGTTCCATGCCATGGGCTTCGCCGAAAAGCCGATACACATTATGGCTCCCTCCACCACCAACATCATTCTGTTGGGCGCGGTGGGCATGGGCATCACCATTATCATGCTTTCGATTTTCATGAACATCCTGGTTGGCATCAAGCGAAAAAATTGGGAGCGGGCAATTTTCTCCAACAACGGGCTGGCCGGCCTCATCTTTTACGGCGCGGTGGTCTTTGGGGTTGTTGGGGGCATGATGCTGGATATCAAGGTATTCTCTCCCGTCTACAACATCGCCTTTATCGCCCTGCCGCTGGTGATTATCTTCTGCAAAGAGCCTCTTGGCAGGCTGGTGGCCGGCAAAAAAGACCTCTTCCACGAAGGGGTGGGCGGCTTCATTGTAGAAAGCTTCTTCGAGATGTTCGAGGTTCTGCTCAGCTTTGTTTCAAACACCATGTCCTTCCTGCGCGTGGGCGGCTTTATTTTGAGCCACGCCGGCATGATGGCGGTGGTATTTACCCTCTCAGAGATGGTTTCCAAGGGAGCAAGCCCTGTGGTTATCATCATCGGCAACCTTTTTGTTATGGCCCTTGAGGGGCTTATCGTGGGCATACAGGTGCTTCGCCTGGAGTTCTACGAGATATTCAGCCGCTTCTTTGACGGCGATGGCAAACCCTTTGAGCCTGTGATTGCCCGCTGCGTGCCCGAACAGGCATCGTAAGCCGACAACCCTTACCGGGGGCTACCTGAAAACGCCCTGACACTTATTATTAAAGATTATGCGGCACGTTCCGCAAACGGAGGTCAAATTTATGTCAAATGTTGTTTTCTTTCTTGCACCGCTGGCTGCCGTAGTCCTGCTGGCTATGCCCCTTGTGCCTGTTTATCAGGGCATCACCACCGGCCAGAAGGCCAAAAATAAGGTTGTTTTTCACCTCTGCGCTTTCTTTGGCCTGATGCTCATCATGATTGTGGCCCCGCTGGCCGACCTGACCATCTTCGCCGCCGCTGAGGAAGCGGTCGCCACCGCCGCCGCTGCCGCTGGCATCTCCACCGGCGCAGGCATGGGCTTCATTGCCGCCGCGCTGGTAACCGGGCTTTCCTGCGTGGGTTCGGGCATCGCCGTTGCCGCCGCCGCCCCCGCCGCCATCGGCGCCTTCAGCGAAGACCCCAAGGCTTTCGGTAAGGCCATCATCTTCGTGGTTCTGGGCGAAGGTATCGCCATCTACGGTCTGCTGATCTCGATTCTTATCATCAACAAGCTGTAAAAACAGCGGGCCGCGCCCAAGCGGCCAAGATACCCCGGCCCGAGCCAAGGAGGAACGCCCATGCGGTTTTATTTAATCAGCGATAATATTGATACCTATGTGGGTATGCGCCTTGCCGGTATTGAGGGCGTGGTGGTGCACACCGCCGTTGCAGTTGAAAAAGAACTGCGCGAGGCATGTGCCAACCCCGACATCGGTGTGGTGCTTGTTACAGCCAAGCTGATGGAGCTCTGCCCTGACGTGATCTATGACATGAAGCTACACAGCAAGCGGCCTCTCATTGTGGAGGTCACCGACCGTCACGGCGCGGGCAAGCTTTCAAATTCCATCACCCGCTATGTGCGTGACGCCGTGGGCATCAACATCTAGGGTCTGCCGGCGCTGCTGCCAGTAGCCCATCCTTTGGTGCGTTTTGCGCCGCACTGCGTTCCTTTTTCCCGGAATACGGCCGGTATTCCTGCAAAAACTTGCCTTGTCTGGCACAAAACGCGCTCAAAATCGGTAGAATTCAGATAGTGTCAACAGGCCCAAGAGGTGAGAGCATGGTAAAAAACGAAGAGCGCTTTGCTCTGATAGAAAAGTCGGTAATGGCGCAGGCCGAGCAAAAAAGCAAAGAGCTGCGCAAGCAGGCCGATGACTATAAAAACCGCGAGATAGAAAATGTGGAAACCAAGGTGCTCAACGAGCTTTACGGCAAGATACAGGATGAGATTGCCGATATTACAAGCTCTTCCGCCCTGCGGATTTCCCGCACCGAAAACCAGTATCACCAACAGTTGCTGCTGCGCCGCGAAGAGCTGACCCGCGAGGTTTTTGCACAGGCGCGCCAGCGGCTGGTGGAGTATGCAGGCACCGAGGCCTACACAACACAGCTGCTGGAGACAGCCCGCAGGCTGGCGGGGGATTATCCCCAGCCCGGCGGGGTTGTTTCGGTGCGCCCGGCCGACGGGCCGCTGCTGCCCCAACTGACCGAGATTTTTGGCGGCTGTCGGGTCGAAACCGATGAAACCATCAAAATCGGCGGTATCAAGCTGATGAACTACGATGCCGGCTTCTTTGTGGATGAAACATTGGATGCACGCCTCGAGGAGCAGCGCCCCTGGTTCTATTCCCATTCGGGGCTGACGATACAGTAATGCTTGCAGGCTGCCGGTAAAGCAGCCGGGCTGCAAAACGGGGGCCTGGCTTTGCCTGCCTTACCCCTCGCCCCATGGCTTTTCGGCCTCTGCTTTAACAGGCGATACCGGCTTTCGCTTTTACAAAAGCGCGAAAACGGTATCAGGATGCGCTGCCTGCACCATTTTGTGAAACACCGAGGTGAACGATTTGAATAACAAAAACGTGATTTATTCTATAAACGGGCCGGTTGTCACCGTAAAGGATACCAAGGATTTCTCGATGCTGGAGATGGTATACGTCGGTGAAAAGCGGCTGATTGGCGAGGTTATCGCCATAAACGACCACTTCACCACCATTCAGGTGTATGAGGTAACCACCGGCCTGCGCCCGGGCGAGCCTGTGGCTTCATCCGGCAGCCCCATCAGCGCCACGCTGGGCCCGGGGATACTTTCCAATATCTTCGACGGTATTCAGCGCCCTTTGAAGGACATCGAGCAGATGTCGGGGGCGTTTATCGATGTCGGCCTGAACGTTTCCTCGCTGGATGAGAACCGCCGCTGGCAGGTGACCGTCACCGCCAAAGAGGGCGAGCAGCTGGCCGGCGGGCAGGTTTACGCCACCTGCCCCGAAACCCCGCTGATTGAGCACCGCTGCATGACCCCGCCCGCCCTTTCGGGCAAGGTGGTTTGGGCGGCTACCTCGGGCAGCTATGGGGTGAACGACGTTATCCTCAAGCTGGAGGATGCCGACGGCGCCGTGCATGAGTTGACCCTCTGCCAGAGATGGCCTATCCGTACCGCCCGCCCGGTGGGCGACCGGCTGCCCCTTTCGAGGCCGCTGATTACCGGGCAGCGGGTTATCGACTCGCTTTTCCCCATCGCCAAGGGCGGCACCGCCGCCGTGCCCGGCGGCTTCGGCACCGGCAAAACCATGACCCAGCACCAGCTGGCCAAATGGTGCGATGCCGATATCATCGTCTATGTGGGCTGCGGCGAGCGCGGCAACGAGATGACACAGGTGCTGGAGGAGTTCAGCCACCTGATTGACCCCAAGAGCCAGAAGGCCCTCACCGACCGCACCGTGCTGATTGCAAACACCTCCAACATGCCGGTGGCTGCCCGCGAGGCTTCTATCTATACCGGCATTACGCTGGCCGAATACTACCGCGACATGGGCTACCATGTGGCCATCATGGCGGATTCCACCTCCCGCTGGGCCGAGGCGCTGCGCGAGATTTCGGGCCGCCTTGAAGAGATGCCCGCCGAGGAGGGCTTCCCCGCCTACCTGCCGTCCCGCCTTTCCGAGTTTTACGAGCGCGCCGGCTATGTGCATGCCCTCAACGGGCAGGAGGGCTCGGTTTCCATCATCGGGGCAGTTTCGCCGCAGGGCGCCGACTTCTCCGAGCCGGTTACCCAGAATACCAAGCGGTTTGTCCGCTGCTTCTGGACGCTGGACAAATCGCTGGCCTACGCCCGCCATTACCCCGCCATTAACTGGACCACCAGCTACAGCGAATATATGGACGACCTGACCCAGTGGTACAAGGAAACGGTGGACCCCAGCTTTATCAAGCGGCGTCAGGGCATTATGACCCTGCTGCATGAGGAAAGCAAGCTGATGGAGATTGTCAAGCTCATCGGCTCGGATGTGCTGCCCGACGACCAGAAGCTGATTATCGAGGTCAGCCGGGTTATCCGCGTGGGCTTTTTGCAGCAGAATGCCTACCACAAGGACGACACCTATGTGCCGCTGGAAAAACAGCTGCAGATGATGGACGTCATCCTCTATCTGTATGAGCGAGCAAAGAGCCTGATTGCGGGCGGCGTACCCATCGGCGCCATTGTGGAAACCGGCCTGCTGGAAAAGCTCATCAAGATGAAATATGACATCCCCAACGACAAGCCGGAGCTGTTTGACCAGTACCGGGTTGCAATCGATATGGAACTTGGCAAAGTTCATGTTCCAAAGGCTTAAGAAAGGGGGACTGTAACGGTGAGCGTTCAGTTTGTAGGACTCAAAGAAATCAACGGCCCCCTTGTGGTGCTGGATAATATCCCAAACGCAAGTTTTGAAGAGATGGTCGAGTTGGTGCTGGAGGACGGCACTACCCGCATGGGGCGGGTGGTGCACATCGAGGGCAAGCGGGTGGTCATTCAGGTGTTTGAAGGCACCCGTGGCCTTTCGCTGACCAATACCAGAACCAAAATGGTTGGCAAGCCGATGGAGATTCCTCTTTCCAAAGAGATTCTCGGCCGCATTCTCAGCGGCAGCGGCCGCCCGGTAGACGGTCTGGGCGAGATATTTGCCGAGCGCTACGGCGATATCAACGGCAAGCCGCTCAACCCGGTTTCCCGCAGCTACCCCAGAAACTACATCCGCACCGGTATCTCCACCATCGATGCGCTGGCAACCCTCATCCGCGGGCAGAAGCTGCCCATATTCTCGGGTTCGGGTATGCAGCACAACAAGCTGGCGGTGCAGATTGTGCGTCAGGCCCAGATCACCGGCAGCGACGAGCAGAACTTCTGCGTGGTCTTTGCCGCCATGGGCGTTAAAAACGACGTGGCCGACTACTTCCGCAGCAGCTTTGAAAAATCCGGCGTGCTGAAAAACGTGGTCATGTTCCTCAACCTTTCCAACGACCCGATTATCGAGAGAATTTTGACCCCCCGCTGCGCATTGACGGTGGCGGAGTATCTGGCCTATGAGCAGAACATGCATGTTCTGGTTATCCTGACCGACATGACCTCCTATGCCGAGGCGCTGCGCGAGTTCTCCTCCTCCAAGGGCGAGATTCCCGGCAGAAAGGGCTACCCCGGCTACCTTTACTCCGACCTGGCCTCGCTCTATGAACGGGCGGGCGTGGTCAACGGCAGAAACGGCTCGGTGACCCAGATACCCATCCTCACCATGCCCAACGACGACATCACCCATCCGGTGCCCGACCTCACCGGCTATATCACCGAGGGCCAGATTGTGCTTGACCGCAGCCTCGACCAGATGGGCATCTACCCGCCCATTTCGGTGCTGCCCTCTCTTTCGCGTCTGATGAAGGACGGCATCGGCGAAGGCTACACCCGGGCCGACCACTCGGCGCTTTCCAACCAGCTGTTCGCCTGCTACGCGCGGGTGCAGGATGCCAGAGCCCTTGCGTCGGTTATCGGCGAAGAGGAGCTCAGCCCCACCGACAAGCAGCTGCTGGAGTTTGGTCAGCTCTTTGAGCGCCACTTTGTGGCACAGGGTTTTGAGGAAAACCGTACCATCGAGCAGACACTGGATTTGGGCTGGCGGCTGCTTTCCACCCTGCCCAGGGAGGAGCTGGACCGCCTGGACGACGCCCTGCTGGACAAATTTTACCGCCCCGGCGAGACCGGGATGCTGAGAGGGCAATAGCGTGAGCAACGCGCCAACGCCCGTGCCGCGCCCGCGGCGGGGATGGCGGCTGACGCGCAAAACGGCTGTTGCTTTGCACAGACGTTTTGTGCCCCAAACTATGGTGAAAGGAAGGAACGCTTCATATGGCCGGTCATGACGCCAACCTGTTTCCCACCAAGGGCAACCTGATACAGGTCAGAAAATCGCTGCAGCTGGCCCGAATGGGCTACGACCTGCTGGACCGCAAGCGCAATATCCTTGTGCGTGAGCTGATGCTGCTCATCGACCGGGCCAAGGCGATTAACGAAGAGATAGACAAAACCTACAACCGGGCCTACTTTGCGCTGCAAAAGGCCAACATCACCCTTGGCATCTGTGAAGAGGTTGCCAAGTCGGTGCCGGTGGAGGAAGGTCTGAACATCGAGTTTCGCAGCGTCATGGGGGTGGAGCTGCCCACCGTGACCCTGAACGCCAACGAAGAACCCTCCTTTGCCTACAGCCTGGAGGGCACCAACTCGCAGTTGGATAACGCTTACCTCAGCTTTCACAAGGTCAAGATGCTCACCGCGCGGATAGCCGAGATTGAAAACAGCATCTACCGGCTTGCCCACGCCATCAAAAAGACGCAGGGCCGCGCCAACGCACTGAAAAACATCATCATTCCCCGTTTCGAGGCCAGCAGCCGCTTCATTACCTCCGCCCTTGAAGAAAAAGAACGTGAGGATTTCTCACGGCTCAAGGTCATCAAGAGCACCAAGGAAAAGCAGCAGCTTGCCCGCGAAGAGGAACAGAAAGCACAGGAAGAGCCGCAGTCGTAACAAGATTTATCCCGCCGGGCAGAGAGCGCCCCGGCGGGTTTTGCTTTTGGGCGTATCATTTGGGGTTTGTGCGCAACAATATAATCAACCATCCCGCAGCATCCTGTCGCTGCGGGGCGGCGGATATGCCATCAGCCAAAAAATATTTTTATCGCAAGGGGGTGCCGCCATGAAGCAAAAAGCAACACCGGCCTTTATCATCGGCATGGTGGCGCTGGGCTGCCTGCTGATGTATGGGGTGGAGGTCTGGCAGCACCCTGTTTACTTCACTAAGTCGCTGCTCAAGCTGCTGGTCTTTGGCGGGCTGCCGCTGCTCTGCCCGGTGCCGGGCGGGCGTGCCGGCCTGCTGGCAGGCATCTTTCGCCCCCGCCAAAAGAAGCAGCTGCTCCGGTGGGCGGTGGTGGGCGCGGCGGTTTACCTGCTGATATTGGGGGCCTATGGGCTGCTGCGCCCGCTGATTGACCTCGACCACATCGCCGCCCAGTTGGGAGGCACCCTCGGGGTGACCGGTAGCAACTTCATCTATGTAGCGCTGTATATCTCGGTGATAAACTCCCTGCTGGAGGAGTTTTTCTTTCGCGGGTTTGCCTTTTTAACCTTAAAAAAGCAGTTGCCTGCCAAAGCGGCCCACCTGTTTT
This sequence comes from Bacillota bacterium, assembly GCA_023396215.1. GTDB lineage: Bacteria > Bacillota > Clostridia > Oscillospirales > Ruminococcaceae > Heteroruminococcus. The sequence goes on from JAEWWW010000015.1 coordinate 25,099, forward strand.
CGGCGCTGGCCTTTGCCCTGTACCATCTGGCCATTTTGTCGGGGTGGTTTTCACCGCTGCTGTTTGCGGCCGCCATTGCGGGGCTCTGTCTGGCCGGGGTGTTCTTCAACCTGCTGGACGGGCTGGGCGGCAGCATCTACCCCTCGTGGATGGTGCATCTCTGCGCCAACCTTGCCATCAATACCATCGGGCTTGCCATGTTTGGGCTGATTTAAACCGGCGCCGCCGGGTCAAACATTTTTTCAGCCGCATTTAAAAATTACAATTTTTCAGGCGTATGATTTCAATTGTATAATTTCTGTGACAAAACAAATAATAAACATGAAATGCAGCGCATTTCGGGGCAGGCCGCGCCTATAAACCGTCGCCCTGCCCGTCAACATGATAGATGGACATCCATTTTTTCATCAAGGAGTTGTAAAAATGTTGGATAAAACAGCTCTCGTCCTTATAATCATCGGCGCGCTCAACTGGGGGCTTATCGGCCTGTTCCAGTTCGATTTAGTAGCATGGTTATTCGGGGGACAGGGGGCGATGCTCAGCCGCATAGTCTACACGCTGGTAGCGCTGGCAGGCCTGTGGTGCGTATCCCTCCTTTTCAGAGATACAGAAGCAACCGAAGTGAGAGAGTAATAAATGAAGCAGCCTGCCCTTTGCGGGGCAGGCTGCTTCATTTGAGGGTGTCAAAGAATTGACACCCTTCACAAGGGGGACTTCGTGTCCTGTGCAAAACCTGTGGGTTTTGCGTCCAGCCATCCCCCTCGTGGGCACCCCCAAGCAAAACTGCCCCCTCCACCGGGGGCAGTTTTAGCGGTATCGCTCCGCCTGCGCGATATATTTTTTTAACCTGCCTTTTTAACAGGCTGCTTTCATTTATCTTACTGGGGGTATCCATACCCCCAGTTGCATTTTAGTGCAGAGCGGTTTATTTGCCGCTGACAATCTCCTTGGTGTCGCGGGCGATGAGCAGCTCCTCGTTGGTGGGGATAGCCCAAACCTGCACGCGGGAGTCGTCTGTGGAGATCCGCACCTCTTTGCCTCTGATTTTGTTGGCCTCAGCGTCAAAGATGATGCCCATATACTCCATGTTTTTGCAGGCCTGCTCGCGCACTTCGGTGTCGTTTTCGCCGATGCCGCCGGTGAAGACCACAGCGTCTACGCCGCCCATGGCCGCCGCATAAGCGCCGATGTATTTTCTAATCTGATACTGCTGGATATCGGTCGCCAGCTTGGCGCGCTGGTTGCCCTCGGCTGCGGCGGTGCGCAGGTCGCGCTGGTCGCTGGTGATGCCCGAAAGCCCCAGATAGCCCGACTTTTTGTTGAGGATATCCACAATCTGCTGGGCGCTCAGATTCTCTTTTTCAGCGAGGAACCCAACGATCGAGGGGTCGATGCAGCCGGAGCGGGTGCCCATAATCAGGCCGTCCAGCGGGGTGAAGCCCATGGTGGTATCCACCGAGCGGCCGCCGTCGATGGCGGTAATCGAAGAGCCGTTGCCCAGATGGCAGGTGATGATTTTAAGCTCCGAAAGAGACTTGTTCAGCAGCTTGGCAAGGCGGGCCGATACAAAGCGGTGGCTGGTGCCGTGGTAGCCGTATCTCCTGATATGGTACTTCTCATAATACTCGTAAGGAATGGGGAAGATGTATGCCTCCTTGGGCACTGTCTGGTGAAAAGCGGTGTCAAAGACCGCAACCTGGGGCACGCTTTCGGCAAATACCTTGCGGCAAGCCTTGATAGCCTCCAGAATAGGGGGGTTATGCAGGGGGGCAAGGTCAGAAACCTCGGCGATGACATCCAGAACCTCTTCGTTGATGAGTACCGACTCGGTGTATTTTTCTCCACCATGCACCACGCGGTGGCCGATGGCGTTGATTTCCTCCAGACTGCCGATTACCGCGGCCTCGCCGCTGGTCAGCACCTTGGTCAGCTCCTCAAAGGCTTCCTTATGGGTGGGGAAGTTTACCTCATAAGAAACCTCGCGGCCGTCGCTGGTCTTGTGGGTGATTTTACCGCCGATGCCAATCCGCTCACAGATGCCCTTGGCAATGGCTGTTTCGCTTTCCATGTCGATTAGTTGATATTTCAGCGATGAGCTGCCGGCGTTAATGACTAGAACCTTCATTTGTATCCTCCATGCGTTTGTTGATTTTTCTTCTCTGGGGGCCGTCTGAAAAACGATCATATTGTTTTTTTCTTGACAGATAACCATACTAATTTATAATATTACATAATACCATCAAATTCAAGGGGAACAGCATGAAAATTGCAGGAATCATTGCAGAATACAACCCCTTTCACAACGGTCACCAGTACCAGATAGCCGCGGCGCGCGGCATGGGCGCCACCCATGTGGTGGCGGTGATGGGGGGCAACTTTTTGCAGCGGGGCGCGCCCGCCCTGCTGCCCAAGCAGCTGCGGGCAGAAGCCGCTCTCGGCTGCGGGGCCGACCTGGTGGTCGAGCTGCCGCTGCCCTATGCCTGCGCCACCGCCCAGCGGTTTGCCTACGGCGGGGTGGAGCTGCTGGGGGCGATGGGCTGTGTCGACACCCTCTGCTTTGGCAGCGAGAGCGGCAGCATCGAGGCATTGGCGGCCGCTGCCGCCGCGGTGGACGACCCCGCGGTGGACGCCCTGCTGCCGGGGCTGCTGGGGCAGGGCATTACCTTTGCCAGAGCGCGCCAGCAGGCGGTAGAGCAGGTGTACAGCCAGCAGGTGGCGGCGCTTTTTTCTCAGCCCAACAACATACTGGGCATCGAGTACCTGCGCCAGCTCAGGGTGGGGGGATATCTCATAAGCCCACAGACGGTGGGGCGGCAGGGGGCGGGGCACGACAGCCACAGCCCCGGCGGGCAGTTTGCGTCGGCCTCGCTGCTGCGCAGGCTCATTCGGCAGGGGGAGGTGGAAGAGGCCGCCGCCTTTATGCCCGCCGCCTCGGCAGCGGTGCTGCGCCGCGCCCTGCAGGAGGGGCTGGCTCCCACAAAGCTGGCACGGCTGGAGGTGGGTATTCTTTCCACGCTGCGCAGGATGGATAAAGCGCAACTGGCCGCGCTGCCCGATATCTCGGAGGGGCTTGAAAACCGCCTGTACCAGGCGGTGCGCAGCGGCTGCACGCTGGAGGAGGTATTGGCCCTCTGTAAAACCAAGCGCTACACCCTCGCCCGGCTGCGGCGGGTGGTGCTTTCGGCCTATCTGGGCATCGAAAAGGGGATGACCCGCCGGCCGCCGCCCTACATCCGGGTGCTGGGTTTTAACCAGCGGGGCGGCGAGGTGCTGGCGAGGCTGAAGCAAAGCTGCGCCCTGCCGGTATCCACCTCCCTCGCCCGTTTGGAGCAGAAGGATGGCGATTGCCGACGGCTGGCCCGCCTTGAGGCAGCTTCCACCGATTTGTATGTGCTGGCGCTGCCCCAACCCCGCCCCTGCGGCAGCGATTACACCACGCCGGTAGTAAAGGGGTAGGGCTTTACAGTACCTGATCTGATTGTTGCTCTAAACAGCAGAGGCGGCACCCGCGGCCCCTGCTGTTTTTGCTATATTCATGCTAAAATATACATATTGTAATAGCTTGTGAGCCGGTTCGACAGCGGCCTACGGCGGCTTCGGTCGGTAAGCGACCCTATTTTCGTGATGCGGTGTGTGAAAAACCGCTGCCGCCCTGGCGGTGGCGGGAGCTTCGGCGAAAGCTCCGGGGCTTTACGCGCCACCAATTGGAGCGGGAGTTTGGGGAGGGAATAAAGGCGAAAAACAGATTGTTTTGATATATTTCGACATGAATATACTATAAGTATTTAAAAAGCGCGAGATTTCTGATAAAATCCACCATTTTTTAAAAACAAAAGCTTGACAGCCCGGCAGGCGCGGGCTATAATTTAAGTATAACATATGAACAGTTACTCATATATTCAAGTGTTCAGATGACAATAACGAGAGGAGTGAATCACATGGGAGGCAACAGAAGCGAGATTGACCGCTGCGACTGTGATGTGATACACGAGGCAACGGTAAATCAGGTGCGGCAGCAGATGCCGCAGGAGGAGCTGCTTTACGACCTTGCCGAGCTGTTTAAGGTATTTGGCGATACCACCCGGGTAAAAATCCTGTGCGCCCTGTTTGAAGCGGAGATGTGCGTCTGCGATATCTCGGCGCTGCTGGGCATGACCCAGTCGGCCATCTCGCACCAGCTGCGGGTGCTTAAGCAGGCAAGGCTGGTGAAGTTCCGCAAAGAGGGCAAGGTGGTTTATTACTCGCTGGACGACGACCATATTAAAAACATTTTTGATCAGGGCATGGCGCATATTTCGGAGTAGCCGCCGGGCCTGCAACACAGAAAGGGAGTATGCACATCATGGGGGTACAACGACAGGAGTACCTGCTGGAGGGGCTGGGCTGCGCCCACTGCGCCTCTCAAATTGAAAGCGAGATAGCGGGGCTGGAGGGGATATCCTCGGCAGCCATCAACTTTGTAACCAAAACACTGTACATAGAAACTGACGGGCAAAGCCGGGAGCTGGTGCAGCGGCTGCAGGCGGCGGCACAAAAGCACGAAGCGGGGGTCAGGGTACTGCCCGCCCGCGGGGCCGTACAGCCGCGGCAGGAGGCTGCAATGGGCTGCACCGACGGCTGCTGCGGCGACGCAGGCGGCAAACAGCAGCATCACGATGATGATGGCCACGACCATGGCCACAGCCACGACCACGGCGGCGAAGAGGGCTTTAAAGAGCAGATAGGGTTGGTTTCCGGGGCGGTTATCTTTGCGGCGGCCGTGCTGGTGCCGCTGCCCTTTGGCTGGTCGCTGGGCCTCTATCTGATGGCTTACCTGCTCATCGGTGGCGAGGTGCTGCTGCGGGCGGGCAGAAACATCCTTCGGGGTCAGGTCTTTGACGAAAACTTTCTCATGAGCATCGCCACCATTGGGGCCTTCGCCATCGGCGAGTTTGCAGAGGGCGTTGCGGTGATGCTGTTTTATCAGGTGGGCGAGCTGTTTCAGGATATGGCGGTCAACCGCTCCCGTAAATCCATCGCCGCGCTTATGGATATCCGTCCCGACTATGCCAATCTGATGGTGGATGGGCAGTTGCGCAAGGTTGCCCCCGAAAGCGTAGCCCCCGGAGCGGTGATTGTGGTGCGCCCCGGCGAAAAGATACCGCTGGACGGCGTGGTGCTGGAGGGCAGCTCGGCGCTGGATACCTCGGCGCTGACCGGGGAATCGCTGCCCCGGCAGGTGGAGCCCGGCAGCGAGGTGCTTTCCGGCTCGGTGAACAAAAGCGGGCTGCTGAACATCCGGGTCACCAAGGTGTTTGGGGAATCTACCGTGGCGAAAATCCTCGACCTTGTGCAGAACGCCGGCAGTAAAAAAGCGCATATCGAGAATTTTATCACCAAGTTTGCGCGCTACTACACCCCGGCGGTGGTCTTTGCCGCCGCGGCGCTGGCGGTCATCCCGCCACTGGTGCTGCCGGGGGCCGTCTTTGGCGAATGGCTGCGCCGCGCGCTGGTTTTCCTCGTGGTTTCCTGCCCCTGCGCGCTGGTCATCTCTATCCCGCTGAGCTTTTTCGGCGGCATCGGCGGCGCCTCGCGCAATGGGATACTGGTTAAGGGCGGTAACTACCTTGAGGCGCTGGCACAGGTGGATACCGTGGTGTTTGACAAAACCGGCACCCTGACCCAAGGGGTGTTTCAGGTAGCGGAGGTTGTGGGGGCCGAAGGGGTTTCGCAGGAGGAGCTGCTGAGGCTGGCGGCCCACGCCGAAGGATACTCCAACCACCCCATCGCGGCGTCTATCCAGAAGGCGTATGGCAAGGAGCTTGACCGGGGCAGCATTGCCGACTATGAGGAGATAGCCGGGCAGGGCCTGCGGATCACATTCGAGGGCAGAACGGTGCTGGCGGGCAACAGCAAGCTGATGGACCAACAGGGGGTGGCTTACCAAAAGCCCGAACGGCCGGGCACCGTCGTGTATCTGGCGGAGGACGGAAGCTGGAAGGGCTATATCCTGATTGCAGACCGGATTAAAGAGGACAGCGCCGGCGCCATCAAGGCCCTGAAGGAGCTGGGAGTCAGGCAGCTGGTGATGCTCACCGGAGACAACCGCAGGGTGGCTCAGAGCGTCGGTCAGGAGCTGGGCATCGACAAGGTATACAGCGAGCTGCTGCCCCACCAGAAGGTGGAAAGGCTGGAGGAAGCGGAGCGGCAGAAGACCACCAAGGGCAGCCTGATTTTTGTGGGCGACGGCATCAACGACGCGCCGGTGCTGGCTCGTGCCGACGTGGGCGTCGCCATGGGCGGTGTTGGGTCGGATGCCGCCATCGAAGCGGCCGACGTGGTGCTGATGACCGACGAGCCCTCCAAGCTGGCCGCGGCTATCCGCATCGCCCGCCGCACCAGAAGCATCGTCTGGCAAAATGTCATCTTCGCACTGGCAGTCAAGGGGGTTATCCTGCTGCTGGGGGCGGTGGGCATGGCCACCATGTGGGAAGCGGTCTTTGGCGACGTGGGCGTCGCCCTGATTGCGGTGCTTAACGCCATGCGGGTGATGAAGCCAATCGAATAATTCAATACGTTATATAAAAGCCCCGGATATTTTCCGGGGCTTTTCAGCCTGTCAAAAAAGTAGCGCGCAAAATAATATTGCGCAGGCGGACATGCGCCGCCGGAGCAATTCTTTTAAAACTGTCTGCGGGGGAGCGGACAGTTTTGCTTGGGGGTGTTCACGAGGGGGACGGCTGGACGCAAAACCGTAAGGTTTTGCAAGGACACGAAATCCCCCTCGTGGAGGGTGTCAATTCTCTGACACCCTCAAAGGCCCCGGAGAATATCCGGGGCCTTTGCGCCGCCCCAAAACCGGGTGGCGCATCCTGTTATTTCTCACAACCTCCCTTTACAGCCAATGGGGGAATGAGCTATAATGTACCGAAGAAGATTTGGGCGGCAAAGCCCGCCCAAAATAAGATTTCAGGCGCCGCGATGCGCCAATACAGGAGGGGTACTATGGACGGATTACTTACATTGCTGGAGAAGAACGCCAGACTCTCTACCGAGCAGATGGCAGCAATGCTGGGCAGCACCAAGGAGCAGGTAGAGGCCCAGATAGAGCAGTACCAAAGGGACGGCGTCATTTTGGGGTACAAGGCCCTGATTGACTGGGAAAAAACCGACCGTGACCTCTGTGTGGCCCGCATCGAGCTGAAGGTGACCCCCAAAAGCGGCATGGGCTTTGATGAGATTGCCCATCGCATCGCCCAGTTTGAGGAGGTTGAAACCCTTTACCTTATGAGCGGCGGCTATGACCTTGCGCTGACGGTGAGCAGCACAAGCTTTAAGGATGTGGCCATGTTTGTGGCGCGCCGGCTGGCCCCGCTGGATTCGGTGGAATCCACCTCGACCCACTTTGTGCTGCGCAAATATAAAGAGCGGGGCGTGACCGTCTTCGGCGACGACGGTGACGGGAGGGAGGTCACCAACCTGTGATGAATTATCAGGATATACTTTCCTCCAAGGTGACCGGTCTGAAGCCCTCGGGTATCCGCAGGTTTTTTGATATCGCCGCCGAAATGGAAAACGTAATCTCGCTGGGGGTTGGCGAGCCGGATTTTAAAACCCCCTATATCATTCGCCGCGCGGGCATCGATTCGCTGGAAAAAGGCCGCACATGGTATACCGCCAACGCGGGCCTGATGCCCCTCAAGCAGGAGATTTGCACCTATTTAAAGCGGCGCTTTGACCTTGCGTATCAGCCGAAAAATCAGGTGCTGGTAACGGTGGGTGGCTCCGAGGCCATCGACCTCTGCGTCCGCGCCATCATCGACCAGGGGGACGAGGTGCTCATCCCCGAGCCCTCCTTTGTCTGCTACAGCCCCATCACCACCCTGACGGGCGGGGTGGCCAGACCCATTGCCACCAAGGCGGAAAACAGCTTTCGCCTGACGGCGCAGGAGCTGCGGGAGGCCATCACTCCCAAAACCAAGCTGCTGGTGCTGCCTTTCCCCAACAACCCCACCGGGGCGGTGATGCGCCGCGAGCACCTCGAAGAGATTGCGGAGGTGCTGCGGGGTACCAGCATCATGGTGCTTTCGGATGAAATCTACGCCGAGCTGACCTACGAGGGACGGCATGTTTCCTTTGCCTCTATCGACGGTATGTGGGAGCGCACCATCGTGGTCAACGGCTTTTCCAAGGCCTATGCCATGACCGGCTGGCGGCTGGGTTATGCCGCCGGGCCTGAGCCGATTATCGCCCAGATGACCAAGATACATCAATACGCCATCATGTGCGCCCCCACCACCAGCCAGTATGCGGCGGTAGAGGCGCTTAAGGAAGGCTGCGATGCAGAGATAGAGCGGATGGCGGTGGAATACAACATGCGCCGGGGCCTGCTGGTGGATAGCCTTAACCGCATCGGGCTTCGCTGCTTTGACCCGCAGGGGGCGTTTTATGTCTTCCCCTCCATCAAATCCACCGGGCTGAGCTCAGAGGAGTTTTGTGAGCGGCTGCTTTACAGCCAGAAGGTAGCGGTTGTGCCGGGTACCGCCTTTGGCGACAGCGGGGAGGGCTATGTGCGCATCTCCTACTCCTACTCCATCGACCATATTGTGGAGGCTCTCAAGCGCATAGAGGCCTTCCTGAAAACCTTATAACAGAGATGATGCAGTTGAAACCGGTATCGGTCATTGATACAGAAGACTACAGCCCCGACGCCATGTCCGGGGCTGTTGCCCGTCATTTTGAACAGTTGGGGCTGGATAGCCTCTTTGCGCCGGGGATGCGGGTGGTGCTCAAGCCCAACCTGCTGACCAACGCGAAGCCGGAGCAGGGTGTGACCACCCACCCGGCCCTGATGGGGGCGATTATCCGGCGGCTGCAGGCGCTGGGGGTCAGCGATATCACCATTGCCGACAGCCCCGGCGGCCCCTTTACCCCCCAGCGGCTCAGGGCGGTTTATGCCGCCAGCGGCATGGCCCAGCTTGCCGAAAGCCATGGGGTGAAGGTGAGCCTCGCTACCGGCAGCACCCACCTCGCCGCCCCGCAAAGCGACCTCTGCACCGGGTTTGACATCATCGCCCCGGTGGCACAGGCCGATGTGGTGGTCAATATCTGCAAGCTGAAAACCCATGCCATGACCGGCCTTTCGGCGGGGGTGAAAAACCTCTTTGGCTGCGTGCCGGGGTTGCAAAAGCCCGAGCTGCATTTTCGGTTCCCCGACCAGCGGGATTTTGGGTGCATGCTGGTGGACCTTTGCCAGACGGTGGCCCCGGTCGTGACCTTTGTGGACGCCGTCACCGCCATGGAGGGGGACGGCCCCTCGGGAGGCAGCCTGCGCCATGTGGGGCTCACCTTTGCCTCGCAGGATATCTACGGGCTGGATCTGCGGCTCTGCCAGCTCATCGGGCTTAGCCCCATGCAGGTGCCGATGATGCGCGCCGCCATCGAGAGGGAGCTCTGCCCTAGCGACCCGGAGCGGATTCCGCTGGCGGGAGATGTGGCGGCCTTTGCGCCCATCCCCGATTATCAGCAGCCCCGCTCCAAAAGTCTGGATTTTACAGGGCATATTCCCGCTTTTTTGCGCCGCCCGGTGGGGGCGTTGGCCAAGCGGCTGGCGCCTCACCCCTGCATTCTGCGCAAAAGCTGCATCGGCTGCGGGCGGTGCGCCGAAAGCTGCCCCGCCCATGTCATCCAAATCACCGGCGGCAAGGCGGTCATCGACTACAGCGGCTGCATACGGTGCTACTGCTGCCACGAGATGTGCCCGGTGAAGGCGGTGGATATCAAGCGGCTGGGGCTGTTTGGCTGGTAGGTGCGTTTCAGGCCGCATGCGGCGGGCAAATGCCGGCTGATGGTTGTATACCGGCGCCTGCACAAGGGAAGGGAGTTGGAGCGATGCCAAAAAGTGTAACGGTGGCTATCCCCGCAAAGATTAACCTGACGCTGGATATTGTGGGCAGGCGGGAGGACGGCTACCATTTTCTAAAGACGGTGATGCAATCGGTGGGGCTGTATGATACCGTTTCGGTTGCGCTGAATGACAGCGGACGCATCGGCGTGCGGTACAGCCGCTCGGATATTCCCTCCGGGGAGGCGGGGCTTTGCCATCGGGCGGCGGCCGCCTTTTTTGCCTATACCGGCCTGCCGGTGCAGGGGGTGGAGATTGCCGTGCAGTGCGATATCCCCACCGAAGGGGGGCTGGGCAGCGCCAGCGCCGACGCGGCGGGGGTGCTGGTGGGGCTTAACAGCCTCTGTCGTGCCGGGCTGCAGACCGAGGATCTCTGCCGGTTGGGGGTCACGCTGGGCGCGGACGTACCTTTTGGCATCGTGGGCGGCACCATGCTGGCCGAGGGAATCGGCGAGATATTCACCCCCTTATCTCCTCTGCCCGACTGTGCCATTGTCATTGCAAAGCCCCCTTTGGGGGCAAAAACCGCCGAATGCTTCGCCGCTTATGACAGGATGGGTTCGGATAAGATACCCCACACCCAGCGGCTGGTTGCCGCCCTCGAGAACGGGGCGCTGGCCGAGGCGGCCAATTGCCTCTGCAACGTGCTGGAGCAGGCTTGCCGGGCGCCGCAGGTGGAGCGGCTTAAGGCGCTGCTGCTGGAGCATGGCGCGCTGGGGGCCTCGATGAGCGGCAGCGGCACGTCGGTATTTGGGCTGTTTGAAAAAGCCCATCAGGCCCAGAAGGCAGCCGAAGCGCTGCGCCATCAGGCCGCCTTTGTAACGGTGGCCCACCCGGTGGCGGAGGGGGCACGTGTCCTCATATGAGAGCCGCAGGCGGTGTGTACAGGCAATAAAACTTTAGAGGAATGGTATAATATGGTAAACAACCGTCCATATTCCGGGTAGACACCCAGGAAAGGACGGTTTTGCTTTGCGTAGATTTGAGTTTACATTGTTGGCGGGGCTGATTTTGGCTCTGCTGATTACACCGCTTACCGGCTTTGCCCGGGATAGCGACCACCTGCGCCAGGGGGTTGTGCGGCTGCATATTCTGGCCAACTCCGACAGCAGGGACGACCAGCAGCTCAAGCTGGCGGTGCGGGATAAAATCCTTGCCGAAACCGACGGGCTGTTTTTATCGGCCCACAACGGCGGCGAGGCGCTGGAGGCTGCCCGCGACAACATGGATGAGATTGTGGCCATCGCCCAGCAGGAGCTTGCCGCCTGGGGGCGGTCCTATCAGGTGCGGGGGCAGGTCGCCCGCCTCTACTTCACCACCCGGGTATATGACGATGTAACGCTGCCCGCCGGGGAATACGACGCGGTGCAACTGACCATCGGCGAGGGGAAGGGGAAGAACTGGTGGTGCGTGATGTACCCGCCCATGTGTATCCCGGCGGCGCTGGCTGACCAGAACGAGCAGGCCCAGCCCCCCGAGGAGGCGGAGATACGCAACCTCAACGCCCGCCCTGCCTACAAGATGGGCTTTGCGGTGGTAGAGCTGGTGGAAAAAGCGGCCCGCTATCTGGCACAGGAGCAGGAGGAAAAACCTGTGGATAGCGATAAACTTGCTCTTGACTTTTTGGACAAACTGCAATATGATTAAGACAGACAAATGAATACGGGGTGCTGAGTGAGCTCGGCTGAGAGGAAATCCTACAGATATTTCTAACCCTTTAACCTGATCTGGATAATGCCAGCGTAGGAAAAAGTGCTTTTGCCGTTTTCACCGTATGGATATCCATACGGTGTTTTATTTTTGTCTGAAAACTAGAGGAGTGATTGTTATGACACAAGCTAAAAAAACCCGCCGCATGGTGGAGAGCGCACTGATGATCGCCATTGCCACCGTTCTTTCTCTGCCCATGCTTTCTATCACCGGTCCGTGGCTCAACGGCGGCTCGGTGACGCTGTTTTCGATGCTGCCCATCTGCCTCATCGCCTACAAATACGGCGTTAAGTGGGGGCTGTTCACCGGCTTTGTGCATGGGGCGCTGCAGCTGGTGATTGGCATGGACGGCCTGCGGGGCGTTTCGCTCATGACCTTTTTTGGTGCCATTGTGCTGGATTATCTGCTGGCCTACGGCGTGCTGGGGCTTGCAGGCTTGCTGCGGGGCAAGCTGAAAAGCGATGTGGCCGCCCTCACCATCGGGGCTTTCATCGCCACGGTGGCCCGTTTCGTCTGCCATTTTGTCTCCGGCTTTCTGCTGTGGGGCTCGCTGCTGGATGATGGCTTTGGCGCGGTCGCTTTCTCCTTTGGCTACAACATCGGCTATATGGGGCCCGAGATTATCATTACCACTGCGGGTGCGGCCATCATGGGCGCGGTGCTGCTCAAGGCTACCCATGCGCTGGAAACAGCGGCCTAAAAGGCGGCGGCAGGCTTCTGGCTGCACGCTGGCCCAGTTACATCTGGCAAAAGGAACAACAGGCGGGTTTCAGAGAGAAACCCGCCTGTTTTCTCTAAACAGGGCACCGCACCATCGGTGGCGGGGCGACTGTTTTTTATCTGCAAGAGCGGACGGGCTGTTGACTATCCCGGCCGGCTCTGCTATAATGATTTTCGCATCTGCTGCATGGTTACGGCAGACTGCGATCCATACAACAAGGCAGGGTGTGGCGCGCTGTCGGCGCCTTTGCCGCTCCTGTAAAATGGGGCAAAACTGAATATGGAGAGATACCCAAGTGGTCGAAGGGTCCGCACTCGAAATGCGGTAGCCGGTTTGCGCCGGGCAAGGGTTCGAATCCCTTTCTCTCCGCCAAATAAAAAGCACCTCGCAAGGGGTGTTTTTTATTTGGCGGAGACTCACCTGCGGGTGGGGTATCCGTTCACTGCATTTTACGCAGTTCACTCGACGTGCGGTAGGAACCTACGGTTCCCCCACACACGCCCCCTCCCTTCCGGTGGGAAAGAGTACGCGGAAATATCTGTTTTCGCCAATGGCTTCACCAGCTTGAAGCTGGATAGAGACGCGCTCTTAGCCTTGTACAAAGGACACGTTTTTCTGCCCGCGTTTCAGGGCTGAATCCGAATTTGCCTATAGCTTTATGGGCTTTTCTATTTTCGGGAGGCTTGTATGATTATTCAGATTGATGTTTTTATTTGCCTCACAGCATTCTACGCCGCTTACTTTGCCAAGCAGCTTCTTCTGCGCAGGCAGGGTATTCGCACCGACCGCCTGGCGAAAGGGATCAAGCCCCGGCGTACCCGGGCCATTGAAACCTTGCTGCCGGCCGCCACCTACGGTACGGCGGTCATTCAGTTTGCCGGCGTTTTTTTCACCGAATATATGGGGGCCGGTGGCCCTGCCCCGCCCGCTTCGCATTGCAGGCAATGTGGCGGCGGCTCTGGGTGTGGTGTTCTTTGTTCTGGCGGTTATCACCATGCGGGATAGCTGGCGGGCCGGTGTGGATGAAAGCCAGAAAACCGCCATGGTAACCAGAGGCGTCTACCGCTTCAGCCGAAACCCTGCCTTCGTCGGCTTCGATCTGCTTTACATCGGCACCTTTCTGGCGCTGCCCAATCTGGTGATGCTGGCAGCAGGAGCGGCGGCCATTGTGCTGCTGCACCTTCAGATTTTGGAGGAGGAGCAGTTCCTTCCCTATGCTTTCGGTGACGACTATCCGCAATATAAGGCTCAAACGCCCCGATACCTTTTGTTTTTCTAAGCGTTGTAATACCGACACAGGCCCCCATAATGCCGCTTGGGTTCAGGTAAATAATGCAGCCAAAACATGAATAAATATGCATATATAAACGTGGGCATGCTTTGGCGGAGAGAGAATGCGCCTCACCCCGTCTCCGCCCGGCTGGGCAGCCAAGCGACGTTGGTAAATGGCGCAACCCCCCAAGGATATTGAAAAAGCAGAAAAGGTATGCTATTCTTGTGGTACTCTAAGAAACGAGGCGCTTTTATGCAGTCTGCATTCCTGTAAATTTGTTTTTGGCATGGTTGGCCCTCTTTGGGGGCTTGTTTGTTGTGCTAAAAGACAGAGTTTTGCAGGGATATATGCTGCCTTAGCCATTCCCCTTGTAAAATGACGCCTTTTTGCACGGACACCGCTTATTTGCGCTGTCCGTTTATTTTATTTATGAGGAGATTTGTAATGGATAGAAGCTGGAAAAAACAATTTGCCACCATCTATGCCGGGCAGGCTTTTTCGCTGCTGGGCTCTGCCGCCGTGCAGTTCGCGGTCATCTGGTGGATGACGATACAAACCGAATCCGCCATCACCCTGACCATTGCGACGGTCATCACATTCATACCAAACATGATCATAGGCCCCTTTGCGGGGGTGTGGATTGACCGCTACAACCGCCGCACCGTTATGATTGCCGCTGACGGGCTGGTGGCGCTGAGCAGCGTCATTTTGGGGGCCGCCTTCCTGCTGGTGGAAACCCCGCCGGTGTGGTTTCTCTATATCATCCTCTTTCTGCGGGGGTTGGGCAACACCTTTCACGGGCCGGCCATGCAGGCCGCTATCCCCATGTTGGTGCCAACCGAAATGCTCACCAAGGCAGGGGGCTGGGGCAACCTTATCAACTCCATTTCCGCTATGCTTGGCCCGGTTCTCGGCGCGGCGCTGATGACCATGATGCCGGTTGCCGGTATTATGCTGATTGATATCTTCGGCGCTTTGTTCGCCATTGTCTGCCTGCTGTTTGTCAAAATCCCCGATATCCCGCGCACTGGGGAGAAGCTGCATGTGCTAACGGATATGAAGGACGGTCTGCGGGTTATGCGCACCAACAAGCCCCTGATGGCGGTGTTTGGCCCCATGATGCTGATGACCATTCTCTATATGCCGCTGGGGTCTTTGTTCCCCCTGCTGGTGCGTACCCACTTCATGGGGGAGGCCTGGCACTGCAGCGTTGTTGAGTTCACATTCGCCGCCGGGCTGCTGGTTTCGTCCACCGTTATGGGGGTTTCGGGAGGCATGAAAAACCGCTTTCTCATGGCGTCGCTGTCCATCGGACTGTTGGGCGCCGCCACCCTTGTGAGCGGGGCGCTGCCGGTCAGCGGCTTTTGGATTTTCGCCGTATGCTGCTTTTTTATGGGGGCTACCGGCACCTTCATCAATGTGCCAATCATGGCCTATGTGCAGGAGAGCGTTCCGCCCGAGATGATGGGCAAGGTGTTTTCTCTGATGATGACCGTCATGACGCTGGCCATGCCGATTGGCCTGCTGCTGGCCGGGCCGGTCAGCGAGGCGGTGGGGGTAGACCGCTGGTTTTTCTGGTCGGGCGTCGCCCTGATTGTCAACGGCATCCTCTGCCGCGTCTTTACCAAGCCCTATGATGCGCTCACCATGCGCCTCGAGGCCGTGCAGAAATAATCCCTTTGACATCCCGATACAGGCGTGGGGGAGAGGGTGATTTCTCCATCTTCCCTAAACCTGCCTATCCACAGAAACCCTGACATGCGTTTGTCAGGGTTTTGTGTTATACTGAAGCTATCTCAAGAACGGCGGGAGGTGGGCCCCCTGAAAAACGACCGTCTGTTTCGGCTGCTTTATCTGCTGCTGGAAAAAAGAAGCATGACCGCGCCGGAGCTTGCCCGGGCGCTGGAGGTATCGGTGCGCACCATCTACCGGGATGTGGAAACCCTCTCGATGGCGGGGGTGCCCATCTACGCTTCGGCGGGCAAGGGGGGCGGCATCTCACTGTTGCCGGGCTACACCTTTGATAAAACCCTCCTCACCGACGAGGAGCAAAACCAACTGCTCTTTGCTGTGCAAAGCCTGAAAGCGGCCGACCAGAATGTAGAGCAGCTTCTGAGCAAGATGGGCGCGGCATTTCAAAGGCCGCCCCATAACTGGATTGAGGTGGATTTTTCCCGCTGGGGCATGGGCAAGACAGACGCCGCCCGGTTTGAGCTGCTGAAAAACGCCATCCTTGGCAGGCGGGTGTTGGCGCTCACCTATTGTGGCGCATCGGGAGCGATGACCGAGCGCAGGGTACACCCCCTCAAGCTGATTTACAAGGACAAGCACTGGTATCTGCAAGCCTTTTGCCTGCGCGCCGGGGACTTTCGCCTCTTTAAAATCGGGCGGATTATCGACCTGATGCTCACCGGGGAGGCCTTTTATGAGGACTATGAGGGGGAGATACCGCCGCTGGAGGCGGAGGAACCGCCTTTTTCCACGGTGCATCTCAAGCTGCGGCTGGCCCAACGGCTGGCCTTTCGCGTTTACGATGAGTTTGACCGCCACAACGTCACACCCCAGCCGGAGGGCGGCTTTTTGGTAGAAGCCGACTTTCCTCCGGATAGCTGGGTGATAGGCTATCTTTTCTCCTTCGGCACCGATTTGGAGGTGCTGGAGCCCCTGGGCCTGCGACAGCAGTTGGCGGAATATGCCCGCCGGATTGCGGGGCATCACGAAACATGACAGGCTGTTGTCAGCTTTTGTTTGTTAGAATGAGGTTACTAAAACAAAGGAGGACGACAGGATGAACAATATCAACCAGAAATTTTGCCAAAGCTGCGGTATGCCTATGGGGGATACCGACACGCTTTACGGCATCGAAGCCGACGGCGGCAAAAGCGCCGACTACTGCCAGTACTGCTATGACAAAGGCGAGTTTACCTTCGGCGGCACCATGGAAGAGATGATTGAAATCTGCGTGCCGCCCATGGTGGAGCACAACCCCGGCATGGATGCGGAGCAGGCAAGGCAGATGATGCGGCAGTTCTTCCCCAGCCTCAAGCGGTGGAGAGCGCGGTAAACGGGAGCGGGTGTTAATCGATGCCACAGGCGGATTTTACGCAGGATATGTTTGCGCCCTGCGGCGTAAACTGCACCGTATGCTACAAGCATCTGGGCAAAAAGCCCTGCCCCGGGTGCCGTGGGGAGGATGACGCAAAGCCGGCGCATTGCCGAAAATGCCGCATCAAATACTGTGTGGAGGAAAAGGGCCTTGCCCACTGTCTGGCCTGTGAGCAGTTCCCCTGCAAGTACATCAGGGCGCTGGATAAGAGCTACCGTGCCCGCTATGGGGCCAGCCCGGTTGCAAACGGCCTTGACGTGGGGGAGCATGGGGTACAGGCTTTTATGGCGCGGCAGCGGCAGGCTTATCGCTGCCCTGCCTGCGGCGGGGTTCTCTCGCTGCAGGATGGCGTTTGCAGCGGTTGCGCGGTGGAATATCCGCCGGGAAGGAGAGGTGCCCAAAGATGAATTGGAGCCAGCTTTACCCCCAGGCAAACCGGCCGGAATTATCCCAAATATCGGACTACATCGGCAGCCCCCAGTGGGGGGAGCTGCGCGCCCATCTGGAAAGCGCCTACGGTGTTTCACCCATTTTGGAGTACAGCGTCTGCTCCGGCGCGCCCGGCTGGAACCTTAAGTACAGAAAGGGTGGGCGCGCCCTCTGCACCCTCTACCCCGCGCAGGGCTTTTTTACCTGCCTTGTTTCTATCGGCAGCCGGGAAGCCATCGAGGCCGAGCTGCTGCTGGCCTCCTGCACCGAATACCTGCGCAGTCTGTACTGGGGCGCCAAGCCCTTTAACGGCGGGCGCTGGCTGATGATTGCGGTTACCTCGCCGGAGGTTTTGCGGGATGTGCAGGCGCTGATAGCTCTGCGGGTCAGGGCAAAGAGGTGAGGCGGGCCTATGCATTATAAGGAAGCCAAGTCGATCCTCTCGCCCAAAAACGGGATGAACCTCTACCGGGGCTGCACACATGGCTGCATCTACTGCGACTCCCGCAGCGAGTGCTATGGCATGACCCACACCTTTGAGGATGTGGAGGTAAAAAGCAACGCCCCCCAACTGCTGGAGGCCGCCCTGCGCAAAAAGCGCGGCCCCTGCATGATTGGTACCGGGGCCATGAGCGACCCCTACCTGCCCCTTGAGCAAACCGAGCAGCTCACCCGGCAATGCCTTGAAATCATCGAGCGTTATGGCTTTGGTGTTACGGTGATTACCAAATCCGATCTGGTTTTGCGGGATATCGAACTGCTGCAGAGCATCCACCGCAAGGCAAAATGCGTGGTGCAGATGACCCTGACCACCTGTGACGAGGCGCTCTGCCGCATTCTGGAGCCCAATGTGGCAACCACCCGCCGCCGCTTCGAGGTGTTAAAGGAGCTGCAAAAGGCGGGGATACCTGCCGTGGTCTGGCTGACGCCGATTTTGCCCTTCCTCAACGACACCGAGGAAAACATCCGGGGACTGCTGGACTATTGTGGGCAGGCGGGGGTACACGGCATCATCACCTTCGGCATCGGAATGACCTTGCGCAGCGGCAACAGGGAATACTTTTATAAAAAGCTGGACCAGCACTTCCCCGGCATGAAGCAGCAGTATATGCGTGCCTTTGGCTCTGCTTACGGCATTCACAGCCCAAGGGGGAAGGAGCTGGGCAGGCTGGTGAAGGATTTTTGCAGGGAAAACCGCGTGCTGTATGGCGCGCAGACGGTGTTTGACTATCTGAGCCATCTGGATAGCCCCGCGGAGCAGCTATCGCTGTTCTGATGTGGGAAGGTATACGGGCAACATGAAAAGCGGGAGTGTGGATTTGGCGTTATTCCAAATCCGTACTCCCGCTTTTTTCTGCCGATGGGTTGATGAGCTGGAGCAGCGGCTCCGGTGAGGAAATATATAGCTCCTCACACTCCTGTTGGGCGGCGATTAAGATGCTGGCCGCCTGTTCGGCGGCACGAAATATTTTTAAATACATTTCTTTATAATCCGGCATAAAGATTCTCCCGATGCACTATATTAGTGCAATAATAGCATAAGTAGCTTGTAGAATCAATAGGTAGTTGCACCTGAATAAGTGCAGTGAGGTATTGGCTATGAATTACGAGTACAGCAAAGCCATTGGGAGAAATATTGGCGCGCTCAGGCAATCAAGAGGCTTGACGCAGGAGCAGCTATCCGCCAAGCTACAGGTAGCCGGGTGCGATATTACCAGAAGCGCACTGGCAAAAATAGAGGTTGGGCAGCGCCACCTATACCCGGATGAGTTAAAAGCGCTGAGGATGGTGCTTGAAATCGGCTATGACGATTTATTTGTTTGAGCCAACCATCAAATCTACAGCGGCGGGGCCAACCAAATTTGCCATTTATTTTTTGTTTTTTTTTATATTGTTCACAAGAAGACCCGCCTGTGCTGTTCACACAGGCGGGTCTATTTGATATACTAAGGTTCAAATAAACAGCATTTTGGGAGCAAGAACAATGCAACTGGGCCTGACCATCCCGCTGATGCGGCACCCAGATTATCCGGCACGAGGTCGACCACTGCAACGGCATTACCATCTAAAGACAGAGGGAAGGAGGCCCGGCCATGCGGCTGTTTCTCGCCATCAACTTTGACCCGCAGACCAAAGAGCGTATCCTTGTGGTGCAGCGCCGCCTGAAGGAGCTGGGCCGCGGGAGCTTTTCGCACCCCGACAACCTGCACCTGACGCTGGCTTTTTTGGGCGAGGTCGCCCCCGGCCGGGTATCTGCTATCCGCGAGGCGATGGACGGCCTCACCGTGCCGGCCATGCGGCTGACCTTCAGCCACGCGGGGCGCTTTCGCCGCGAGGGGGGCGACATCTGGTGGCTGGGGCTGGAGCCGAATCAGCCGCTGGCCCGGCTGCAAAAGGAACTGAGCGGCAGCCTGCGCGGCAAGGGCTTTGCGCTGGAAAACCGCCCGTTTTCGCCCCACATTACTCTGGCAAGGCAGGTAACTTTACAGCAAAACATTGACCCCGACAGCCTTCTGGAGGCCCCTTTTACAGCCAAGGCCGACACCGTCAGCCTGATGCTGTCGGAACGGATAGGGAGCAGGCTGACCTACACCCGGCAGTATGCGGTTGGCGCACAAGAGAATGAGGTGAGCGGATGAAATTTCAGGGCAGCTTATTGGTGGTGCGGGATATGCGGCGCTCGTTGGATTTTTACCGCGGCCTGCTGGGGCTTTCGGTCGCTGCCGATTACGGCGCGAATGTGGCCCTCTCCGGCGGGCTGTCACTGCAGACGGCCGAGAGCTGGAGCGGGTTTATTTACCGCCCGGAGGAAGAGATCACCCTGCCCCACCACGCAGGCGAGCTTTATTTTGAGGAGGTGGATATGGGGGCGTTTCTGCGGCGGCTGGAGCAGTGGCCGGAGATTCGCTATCTCCACCCCCTCAAGGAACACCGCTGGGGGCAGCGGGTGGTGCGCTTCTATGACCCGGATGGGCACATCGTCGAGATGGGGGAGGAGATGGCCGCGGTGGCCCGCCGCTTTCAGCATAGCGGCATGAGCACCCGGCAGGTGGCTGCCCGCATGGAGGCGCCGGAGGAACAGGTGGCACAGTGGCTGCAAACGGAGGAAACGAAATGAACTTTACAGGCAAGGTTGCGGTGGTCACCGGCGGCGCTTCGGGCATCGGCAGATGCATCGGCGAGGAGTTTGCTAAAGCGGGGACCGCCGTCTGCATCATCGATATTAAGGACAACCCCTACTTTGTGGGCGACGTTGGCGATGAAGAAACCCTGCGCCGTTTTGCGGGCAGGGTGGTGGCCGACCACGGCCATGTGGATTACCTGATTAACAACGCGCTGCCGCTGATGCGGGGCATCGAGCAGTGTAGCTTTGAGGAGTTTAACTACGCCTTGCGGGTGGGAGTAACGGCGCCCTTTTACCTCACCAAGCTGTTTTTGCCCCATTTTGCCCCGGGGGCTTCGGTGGTGAATATCTCCTCCAGCCGCGACCGCATGAGCCAGCCCCAAACCGAAAGCTATACCGCCGCTAAGGGCGGAATCGCGGCGCTGACCCACGCCATGGCGGTGAGCCTTGCGGGGCGTGTGCGGGTCAACGCTATCTCGCCCGGGTGGATTGACACCAGCGGCACCCGGTACAGCGGCGCGGATGCGGCGCAGCACCCTGCCGGGCGGGTGGGCAACCCGCTGGATATCGCCGGCATGGCGCTTTTTCTCTGCTCCGGGCAGGCGGGCTTTATCACAGGAGAAAACATCTGCATCGACGGTGGCATGACAAAACAGATGATATACCACGGCGACCATGGCTGGGCGCTGGCCGATACAACCCCCGGCTTATAGAGGAGGATGACAGGATGGCAAAGGTTAGAAAGATGCTGGGCAAGGCGGATTCCCCCTATATCCTCTCGCTGATGCGGCTCATTGAAACCCAAAGCAAGGCTACCATCGCCCGCTGGTGCATCGATTATGCACAGAGGGAAATTTTGCCGATTTACGAAAGGGCATATCCGGGCGACCTGCGCGGCAGACTGGCTTTAGAGGCCGCAAATGGCTGGCTGGCGGGGGAGCTTAAGCTGCCCGCCGTGAAACAGCGGATTTTAGAGGCCCACACGGCAGCCCGGGAAGCCGAGGGCAACCCCGTGGCCCAAGCGGCGATACGGGCGGTGGGTCAGGCGGCTTCGGTGGTGCATGTCGCCACCCATTCGCTGGGGATAGCCTTTTACGGCGCCGCGGCCATCGCCTACGACCGGGTGGGTCTGGGTGAAAAGCCGGAGGCTTACGACCAAATTGCCGCCGAAGAGTGCGCCAAAATGGAGGCCGCCCTTGCCGCTATTGCGGTGGCGGATGAGCCCAACCCCGCAAAAATAAAATGGTATTGTTAAAGGAGGTGAGGATACAAAATGAAAAAGGCGCTTTTTGTCCTTTTGGCCGCGCTTATTCTGCTGGCGGGCTGTGCCCCGAAAAAGGAGAACATTGTGTTTACCGCCGTCATTGAAAGCGTGCAGGAGAACAGCATTATGGTGACAACAAGCGACGACGTGGGCTTTGACAAGGCCAACGTTGGTTTTGACAAAACATTGAAGCTCTCCTTTGACCCGATGGTGGGGCAGACGGTGGAGATTGAGGCGCTGCCGGAGATTCGCGAGAGCTACCCGGTGCAGATAACGGCGGTGCGGATAGAGCTGAAGCAAGCCTGAGAGGCGTCCCCCTTGGGGTGTAAAGGCGCTGCGGAGGGGGAGCCGTTATTCGGGCAAGGCCCCCAAAACCCCTCGGATTCTATTGACGTTAAACCGCCCGGTATGCTATGATATGTGAGCGCCCCGGGCGTATGAGGAGAGATGTCCGAGCGGTTTAAGGAGCTGGTCTTGAAAACCAGTGACTCGCAAGAGCCGTGGGTTCGAATCCCACTCTCTCCGCCACGTCGGAGCAAAGTTCGCTTTGCTCCGACTTCCTTTTTCCAAAAGAAAGTCATCCGCCCGCTGCCTTGCTCCTCCTCTTCCGCAAAAAAAGCACGTGCTTGCGGTCGGGCGGCTTGCAAGCGCACCGCCTGTTCTCCCGCTTAAGCGCTACCACTTTTTCGCGGTTTGATGCCTGCGGCGGTGTGTCATCCAGATAGTCAAAGCATTACAAATAAAAAAACACCCCGCTGGGGTGTTTTTTTATTTGGATTCGCTGCCTGCGGGAGGGTTATCCGCTCGCATTACTCCCTCTTGATGTCGGTTTTCTCCGCTGTTGCCCTGACAACGCTCCTGTCACCCTCATAGATGTAAGCAAATGATAGAAGAAATAAGATATTCTATCTATACCACTGAACCTGAGCCTCATACATTTGGCGATACCTTCCGTTCAGTTCCAGAAGCTGCTCATGGGTTCCATCTTCAACAATCTGACCATCTTCAAAGACCAAAATTCTGTCTACCAAAGAGGTAACACCAAGCCGGTGTGATATTAAAATGGTGGTTTTATCGGCTGTTAATTGGGAGAAATCGGCATAAAGATGCGCTTCAGCTATTGGGTCAAGGGCGGAGGTAGGCTCGTCCAAAATCATGATTTTTGCCTGGTCCCGGTACAACGCACGGGCAATGGCAAGCTTTTGCCACTGACCACCCGATAAATCATTGCCGGTTTTGCTGAAGCTGCCAACCTCTTCGTCTAAACCCTGCTTCTGCGTATCTACCACCGCATTGCCATCGGCAAGCTTAATCATTTTATTGATTTCTTCATCGGTCGTTTTTTTCTCTATATCAGAAACGGTGACATTTTCCCGAATGGTGGCTTCATACCGGCCAAAGTTCTGATAAGCCACCGACAACGCCTTGCGAACGCCGCCCAGATGGTTTTTAACCTCTTTTCTGCCCACGCTAACCGAACCGCTATCAGGGTTGTATAAGCCGCATAACAAGCTGATGAAGGTGGATTTGCCCGACCCGTTCTCTCCGACAATGGCGATTCGCTCTCCTTGGTTGATGGTGATGTTCACATCTTTTAGCGCCAGGCGGGTGGAGTTTGGGTAGCCAAAGCTGACATGCTCAAATGTAATGTCAAAGTTTTTCGGCGCCGGCTCACTATCATCGATTTCTTCTGTGGGGGTATCGCTTAGCTCAAAATAATCACGCATATATTTATGGTCGCCAATAAAATTGGCTACCCCGGCGAACACACGGGTTGTTGAGGTCTGTAGCTGCCCGGAAAGGGTTAGAATCAGCATAAATGAACCGAGCCCCAGCTGAGGGTTCTCATAAATTCCTTTGGCCGAAATTAAAAGTACACCGATAAACACGCCGTTTCGCAGTAGATCGGCAATTGAGTTGTAAATCAGGTGCTTCCTGCTAAGAAACTTTTTCTCTCTTAAATACCCCTCAGAAACCTCTCGCCAACGGTTTTTTATCCACGGAAACGCCCCGCAAAACCGCATATCATTCATAGAGCGGCAACGTTCGTTGGCGCCTGATGCAATATAGAACAGGTGCACAGACATAGCGGCGGCATTCATACTTTTGGCCTTTTCACGGTAGACCTCATCCTTTTGCAGCATCGACAAAATGATTGCCGGAACGCAGGTTATCAGAAGAATAACAACAATCCACAGGTTAATGGCCGAAAGCGCATATACGATAGATGCAAAGGTGATAAACTGGCGAAGTATCAGCATCAGTTGCTGCATACTTTGGGCCACCCGTTCACCGCCAAACATCTCGGCAAAAGCCAGCTTTTCTCTAAAATCACCGGCGTTATCGATGTACTTATATTCCACGTGGGCGGTACAATCAATCATTGTTTTCTTGATATACTTTGCGGTGCTATGCTTATCAGCCGCACTGTAATAGTCAGATTGATAGGTGTATATCGCTTGCAGCACATACAATGTGATTAATACCAGCAGCGATAGCAAGACAGTTTGCAGACTGCCTTTCTGCTGAGAGAAGCTTTGAATATGGTCGGTAAACCTCCCAAGGCTAACCGAAACAGCCAATGGCATAAGCGCCATGGGAAAACCGATTAAAGTGACAAATAGGGAAGCTTTGCTTTTGGTTTTAAGGCTGACCTTCAAAGCACGGTAAGCAATTGACAGCAGTTCGTTGATGGAGTTTTCTTGCAGCTTCATCATATCAGCGCCTCCTGAGTATTTGGGGTAGCCTTATACCACTGTGCCTGCTCATTAAAAAGGGTGGCGTATACGCCGTCTTTCTGTATGAGCTGCTCATGGGTCCCGTCTTCCACCAACGCACCATTCTGTATGACTATAATTCTATCAGCCAGCCGCGCAAAACCAATGCGATGACTGACCAAGACAGCAGTGCGGCCGCTCAGCTTCTTTTTAATACTAAAGAATTGCTCCATCTCAGCAATGGGGTCCAGCATAGAGGCCGGCTCATCGAAAATGAGAATGTCCTTGTCGCTCATATGTGTTCTGGAAACCGCTACGCGCTGCCCCTCGCCGCCGGATAGAATAGCGCCTTCTTTTGATACCTGTTTCCCCAGCAAGGTCAGAAGCCCATACTTGAGCTTACCAATCAGTTTTGAGGCTCCCCCTTTGCGAATGGCATCCACAATTAATGCCTCATTCTCCATATCGGCAACATTACCCAGCCCCACATTCTCGGCCAATGAAAGGTGGAAAAGATAAAAATCCTGAAAAAAAAGCGCCGATTTTGCCAATCAGATAGTTTTTTTGATACTCCTTGTGCTTGCGCCCATAAAAGAGAACCTCACCCGACGTTGGCTGATACAGCCCCAATAAAAGCTTGACCAATGTGGTTTTGCCGCAGCCATTCTGACCGACCAAAGCCACTGTTTCTCCGGTCTTTATTGTAAAATTCAGATTATGTAATACTTGTTTGCCCTCTGAATATTCAAAGCTCAGGTTGTGTGCTTCAAAGCATATTTCTTTATCAAGAGGCTCGGCAAAGCCTTTTGGTTCGTCCTTCTTGAAGTATTTTTCAAACATCTTTCTCTGAATATCCAGTCCATATAGCCCATAATCCAGGCGCTGATAACTCTGGGAGATGGCTCCAACCGAATCGGTAAGGTTAAGGCAGAGGGTATAAATCATCAGAACAAGGGCGGTATCCATTCTGCCTGCCTGTAGGCTGAAGATGGCAAATACCAATACAGCAGACATAAAGCCATAGAACCCCAGCTTGCTGTAAAGCGATATCCTTGCCATTCCCTTATCACGCTTTAAGTTCGCCTTTTCTATCTCGTGATAAGCCTGCTCCCATTTGTGCATGATTAGTCTGGATGAATCAAATACCCGAACCTCCTTGGCAGTATCTCCATCCCGAGGCAGCTTTTCAAAGTAATCGGCTTTTCTAAGCATTTCCCGCATGTCTTTCCACGAGGTTCGTATGTTACCGGAAAACCTCGCGTTAATCCATAAAATGAGCAGCACGTAAAGAATAGTAACCGCAAAAATAACTGGCGAAACCGCAACCGCTACTGC
This sequence comes from Bacillota bacterium, assembly GCA_023396215.1. Taxonomy (GTDB): domain Bacteria; phylum Bacillota; class Clostridia; order Oscillospirales; family Ruminococcaceae; genus Heteroruminococcus. The sequence continues at coordinate 50,661 of JAEWWW010000015.1, forward strand.
CAGCAGAGAAACAATGGTTGCCATTTTCGCCAGGAATGCGCAGCCTGAGCTTGTTAAATCGGTCAATGAGCCGCACCGGGTAATGGCGGCAAAATACTCGTCGCGGACATCCTTTTTTGCAAACTCGGTCATTTCAATCTGCTGGGCGCTGTCCATCATGACTTCTTCAAGACCCAGATAGAAGGAATCATACATTACCATGTATAAAAAATCGTCGTTGAGCCTTGCCGAAAGGCCGGCAACCGTAAGAATAACCCCCATCATGATGATGCCTGGTACAACGGCTGCATAAGCTCCGTTGCCGGTTGAAAGAAATGCCGATAGTTCGGCTATAATGATGCGGTTATATTGTAAAGCAATGGCTGGAAGAACGGCCAATGTAATGCTAATGAATGTCCAGCCTAAAAGCATAACCTTGTCAATTTGCCACGCAAGCTTCAGGCCCCAAAATGCCGCTTTGAATTTGTCTTGGCCGCTGCTTTTTTGACTCATAATCATAGCTCCCAGTACTACTGATTTTTGACATCTGCGCCTTTTTTGTTTTATGATAGTGTTTCGGAAAATCGTGATATGTGCAACATGAACCCTTGGCCGCCAGATAGACTAAGCCTCTCCCTCCTCTGCGTATTTTAAAAATACAGCCCTTACAAAATAGGAGGAGAAGAAAACCGCCAACCCCACCAAAATAAAAAATGCACCGGAAAAGTAGAAGATGCCTGCTGCTGCGGCAACCCATATCAACATAATGGTTATGGTGTGCCACAGGTTAGCCAGCGAGATGATGATGCTATCCCGAAAAAGCTTTTTTATCCCGAAGTCGAAGGTGACCAGCAGGGGATAGATGTAGATGGACATCATTAAGAAGATTAATGTTACACAGCATATTACGCCCAACACCAGCATAGCCCCCATACTGCCGTTTCTGACGTAATACTGCCAGGCCAGAAAGCAGTCATACCCAAGAAACAGTCCGGCCGCAACCTGAATGAGCCAGATGAAGGTGGCTTTTTTAAAGTTGGTTTTAAAGGCCGAGAAAAACCCGCGCAGTACCGTGCTTTCGGTATCGTTTACCAGGTTGAGCGAAAAGCGGTGCAGGGCAGCATGGGCCGCCCCCGCTGTGATGATGGGGAGCGAGCAAATGATCCACAGTATGCTGATGCAAAACACATCGGTAATTTTTGAGATGAAGTTCCAAAATTTATTTTCGGGGTTAAATATGTTGCTCATAGTATTTACCTCTTTATTTGCTAAAGTTAATATTATATAATTATAGCCATTGACCATATAAAAGAAAAGTGCCGGCGGATACTCTCCCGAGCCTTTTACTATAGGAGATTACAAATGAAGATGGTTTCAAGACTAAAAAAATGGTGGCATACCGAGGCGGAAAAGCTCGCGCCCATGAGCTTTGGTAAAAGGGCTGAATATATTTTATATTACTACCGTTTTTGGATTTTTGGCTTTATCGCGCTGCTGTTTATTGGTTCCTATGTAGCGGACGCCGTTTATCAAAGCCAGCGTGAAATAGTGCTGCAGGGCTTTTTTACCAATGATGACTACGGCCTTTTTGATGCCGGAGCCATAACCGACGACTATACATCGGGGCTGACGCTGGATAAAAACCAACGTGTTATCTTCGATGATGTGCTCTACATCGACCTTGATGGTGGAGCCACCGACTATACAGCTGCCAGCAATGGGAAGATTATAGCCTATATCGCCACGTCTGAGTTGGATTTTGTGATAACCTCGTTGCCGGTATTTCAGCATTATGCTGAAAAGGTATCGATGATTGATTTTAACGAACTGCTGCCGGCAGACTTATTGGAGAAGATTTCCCCCGACGCACTTTTATACTCAACCAATGCGGATGGTCAAACCGCCGCCTGGGGGCTGGATATGAGCGGCAGCCGCTTTGTTCGGGATAATAATATCAAAGATGCAGACGGCTTCTATGCTATGTTTGTGCTTCATTCGGCGCCCAACAAGGAACAACTGATTGATTTCATACGTTATAGCTTTACATAACGGTTTAACAAAGGCCATAGCATATGCGCTGAACCCTACGAAATGAAAACTGTGGAGAATATTTTCAAGCTACGCAAACTGACGCTTTTTTATAGGGCGTCAGTTTATTCTTTGGTTGAATGGATTGGTAGTTGCAGAACTGAATATGGTTGCAGGATGGATTTTTTGACGGCAGAGGACACCCGGCCTCCGGGGCGGCGGCGAAGCCTTTTATACAAATTCCCCCTGTCGCAGTTGGTATCCTACGTCAGGGGGAGAGGCTTGCAATCTCTATTTTTGCGGGTCGGCTGCTTTGCAGGGGGCTTTCAGCAGGGGAGTGCGGCACAGGTAAAAATCTGTTTGGCTGCCAGCACTACTCTAATATATTGGTGGTAATATAATCCACCCCGGCGGCAATCAGCGCCTTTGCGTGCTCCGGGTCATCCACTGTCCAGCAGTTCACTTCAATGCCGGCATTATGCACCTCGGCTATGATTTCGGGGGTGAGGGCGCTGTACCTGATATCCAGGTCAAGCTTGTTTTTTTTAAGAATTTCTATGGTATTCTCGTCATATTCATTCAGCAGATATTGAATGCGCTGGTCTGGCAGCAGGCTGCGCAGCACCTGAAGGTTAGGCAAATCAAATGAGATAAAGATAACCTGCTCCAGATAGCCTATATTGGCGAAAATCTCAACAATCTTTTTAATATCCTCGGGCGTAAAGGCGTTTTTTAGCTCCAGCACACAGTCCTTTTTATACTTTTTGCAAATCTTAATGTAATCGGCAAGGTCTGGGATAATCAGGTCGCGGCGGCCGTGGTTGCCGTCGATATCGGTAAGCTGCAGGCGGGTGAGGGTTTGATAGGTGGTGTTTTCTACCACCACCGAATCGACACATATGCGTTCGGTGTCATCGTCGTGAAACAACACAAAATGCCCATCCGCGGTGCGGTGCACGTCGGTTTCAACGCCAAAGTAGCTGCGGTTGCATGCCGCCACAAAAGCTGCGTTGCTATTTTCCTTTTCCAAACCGCTCAGTCCCCGGTGTGCAATCAGCTTAACATTCTTTTTGTCGATTTTAATAGTATTCATAATATAATATCCTTCCCTGCGGTTGGCAGCAACATGACTAAAAACGAACTGATTGTAGCATGCTTGAAGGATAATTCTCAATAGCAATCAAAGTTGAATGTCACAATGCTCCAAAAGAATGTGATAATAAACAAAAAACATAGGTGATTATTTAATAAAATGTATATTGGCGTGATTTAAATTGAGATAAAATCAATTTATCGGGCATGTGTTGCAAAAAACGCGCAAGTAGCTTATACTGTTCTATGTCATAATGTGCAAATTGAGGTGAGCGGAGATTGATTAAATTGTTGCAAATTGCCAATGGGCCAAGAGTACAGTTGGATGTTTTTGCAATGGTTGAATGATTAGCCTCAATATTTGCGCTTGTGATTTATACCTGGCGCAAAGACCGACGTGAGTTTGTCTGAATGCCTAAAATTATGTGTTTAGGAACGAAAGGGAGAGATTTATGAAAAGGCTTTTAGCAATTTTCTTAGCTGCTTCTATGGTACTTGCAATGACAGCGTGTGGCGGTCCGTCATCCCCGGCCCCGGCCCCTTCTTCTGGCTCCTCCTCAGAAGCTGCACCCGACCCGGCCGCCCAGTACGCTGTTACTGAACCCATCACCATCACCTGGTGGCATGCACTTGAAACCCAGTATGATGGGCTGGTTGCCGAGATTGTTGAGAATTTTAACAAATCTCAGGACATGATTACCGTTGAAGCGCAATACATTGGCAGCTATACCGAAATCAACGAGGCTCTTGTAGCCGCTCACGCAGCCGGCTCCGGCCTGCCCGGTGTGGTAGTTGCCAACACTGACTATGTTGCAAGCTACGGCGCTAACGGCGTTTACGAGGATCTCACCCCCTACATCGCAGCTACCAAGTACGACGTAGACGACTTTGCCATCGGCCTTCTGGAGTCTGCAAAGTACGGCGACAAGCAGGTTTCGTTGCCTTTCCTGCATTCCACCCAGATTATCTACTACAATAAGGATATGGCCAAGCAGGCCAATATCTCGGTTCCCACCGTTATCACCGACTTTGACGCATTCCTCAAGGATGCTGCCAAGGCTTCGGGCGGCGTAGGCACCATCATCCCCGGTTGGGACCAGTGGTACTTTGAAACCCTGTACCTCAACGAGGGCGTTAAGATTATCAACGAAGACAACACCTGCGACCTGAACAGCGACACCGCCAAGGCTGTTACTGCCAAGATGCAGCAGTGGTGCAAAGACGGCGTAGCATCTTGGGCATTTGGTAAGGACGCTTCTGCCAATATGCGCCAGAGCTTCTACGACGGCAAAACCTTCAGCGTACTGCACACCTCTTCTCTGTACAACAACTATGTTACCAACTGCAAGTTTGAGGTAGGCATGGCTTGGTACCCCGCAAGCACCACCGGCTCTAAAAACTCCGAAGTTGGCGGCTGCGTTCTGGGCATTCCCTCCAAGGTTGACCAGAAAACCAAAAATGCTGCATGGGTATTCCTGCAGTACCTCTGCGGCAAAGAAGTTAACATGAAGTGGGCAATAGGCACCGGTTACACACCTACCCGTAACTCTGTTCTGTTGACCGATGAAGGCAAAGAGTTCCTGACTGTAAAGCCCGAGTTCAAGGCTGTTTTTGATAACCTTGACCTCATCAAGCCCCGCATCCAGCATGCGGCATGGGCTCAGCTTGCTACCACATGGAAGAACTACATGAACGAAATGATGGCGGAACAGGCTGACGTCAACGCTAAGTCCGACGATATGGTCGAAGAGATTAATGAAATCCTTGAGGATAGCAAATAATTAATTTTTTCAGCAGGTAAGATTAGATTGCCACTTGGGTGCAACATATTGTTTGTTGCGCCCAAGTTCTATCAAAGGCAATTACTCGAAAGGACAATTCGCTATGACTGGGAAACCCATGATAAAGCCAAAAACCAAAGGCGCTATCTGCGACTTTCTGTTTGTTGTTCCAGCGCTGGTGCTGCTTTTGTGTTTTACATACTATCCAATATGCAAGCTTGTAGATATCAGCTTTACTGACTGGAACTTACTAAGCGACGAATTTTCTTATGTTGGGTTCAAAAACTGGAAATGGCTGTTTGCCGGCACAGGCGCCAAATACCTGTGGAACTCCCTTGAGGTGACCTTCCTTTATTCTCTTGGTGAACTGGCTGTCACCATTGTGGGCGGAATGCTGTTTGCATTGCTGTTCAACCGTATGAGCAAGGGCTTTGGCGTCATGAGAGCCTTGGTTTTCATGCCCAAATATGTGGCAATGTCTTCGGCGGCTGTTATCTTTTTGTGGCTGCTGAATACCGAATACGGCGTAGTGAACTATATGTTTAAGCTTATTCAGCTTACGCCGGTTGACTGGCTCAACCAGAAGAGCACCGCTCTTTTCTCGGTTTTGATGCTGACCGGATGGCGCGTCATCGGTTACGGTATGATGATTTATCTTGCCGCAATGATGAGTATTTCAAGGGACTATTATGAGGCGGCTTCTCTGGACGGCGCGAGCCCTGCGCAGCAGTTCTTCCGCATTACGTTGCCGCTGCTGTCTCCCACAACTCTATTTTTGCTGGTAACCACATTCCTTGCCTCGATGAAGGTCTTTCAGTCGGTTGATATTCTTACTGAAGGTGGACCATCCCGTGCAACCGAAGTGTTTGTATACTTAATTTATCGCTATGCGATGGTCGACTTTAGAATGGACCGCGCGGCGACGGCGGCAGTTATGTTCTTCGTAATATTGTTGGTCATCACTGTTGCCACCATGAAAGTATCTAACAACAAAATTACTTACGATTCATAACGGGGTGGCATGAAATGGAAAAAGAACTTCGAGTTGAAAACCGCAAGATGATAGGAAGCTCAAAGGTTTGGGGCGTGCTTCAGCCGATACTTGCCGTCATCGTTACGATGATAATGCTGTTCCCGATCTACTGGATGATTGTCACATCGCTCAAATCGGCGGAGGAAGCGCAGCTTCTCATTCCTACCTTATTCCCCAGAAGCTTCCACCCCGAAAACTATCTTTATGTTCTTAACCGCGCAAACTTTTTAAAGTATTATTGGAACACAATCGTCATGACGGCAGGCATCCTCTTCCTGCAGGTTACCACCGGCGTGCTGGCGGCCTATGGTTTTGCCAAGGGTGCTTTCAAGGGCAGAGACGCCATGTTCTACATCATACTGGGCGCCTTGATGATACCGCTCCAGGTTACCTTTATCCCCATCTACATGCTGTGCGCAAACTGGAATTTGACCGATACGTTTTTGGGGCTGATACTCCCCGAGGCTGTGTCCGCTTACTACATATTCATGATGCGCAACACCTTTATGTCGATTGACAACAGCTATATCGATGCGGGTAAAATCGACGGCCTTGGAAGACTGGGCACCATCTGGTATGTGCTGCTGCCCATGAGTAAGGCGACGATATTCACCATAACTCTGGTTACCTTTACAAACGGCTGGAACTCTTATTTTTGGCCCAAGATTATCGCGAAGAACGAGGTTCGCCGCGTCTTGACGGTAGGTTTGGCCCAGCTTAAGAACACCTTTGCAGGGCAGGCGGTTTCAAACTACCATCAGATAATGGCCGGCGCGGTACTCACCATACTTCCGGTAATTGTACTGTTCTTAATATTCCAAAAATATATGATGACCGGCTACTCTAAGTCCGCGATGAAATAGAAAAAGCTGCGGTCTAATGGCAGGCCGCAGCTTTTTTGCGTATAAAAGGAGCAGTTTTATGATGAAAGCCAAGCTTTTAGCGATTATTCTTGCAATAGCAGTTGTGGTTTCTATGGTTGGATGCGCGGTACAGCCGGCAGCCAATCTTCCGCAGCAGCAGCCCGGCGGCGCACAGAGCCAGAATTCTCAAGAGCAACCCCCGGCCGACCGATATGCAGAGGTTATCGATACCCCAGAAGGTAAGTTTACCATATACTTCTTCCAGCTTGACTTTCACTCTAGCGACACCGATAAATCGGGCGACTGCTCGCTGCTTATCTCTCCGGATGGACAAACCATGCTGATTGATTCCGGCAATGTAAGCTGCGGCAACCAGGTGCTGGGGTATCTAAAGGATTTGGGTATCAGCAAGATTGACCATCTGGTTGTGTCCCACCCTCATATCGACCACATCGGGTGCATTGTGCAGATCGCCAAGGAACACCAGATTGGCATGCACTACCGCACAGAGCTGGAGTATGTGACCAATACCTATGTGGACTACAAAGCTTATTTTGAGAAGCACGACATTCCCACCACCTATCTGCAGGAAGGCGACGAAATTCAGTTTGGGGAGCATGTGCGTGTCAGAGTGCTCAACCCGCCCGACGAGATTGAGTACCCGAAGGATTATCCCGACCGCAGCACCCAGTTTGTAAACAATACCTCTCTCGCCCTGCGCTTTGACTATGGTGAGTCGACCTACCTCAGCTGCGGCGACCTTTATCAGGGAAGAGAAAAAGAGCTGCTTGAAAAATACCCCGAGCTGGTGGATGTTGACATAGCAAAAGCGAACCACCACGGGCTGGATACATCAAACAGCATTCGGTGGGTGAAGGCGGTATCGCCTAAATACGTTGTCGCCATGAGCGACGACATCAGTTCCATGAGTATTTATGAGCGCTTTAAAAATAATGAAGCTTTGTATTACAACACTTCCTACGACGGGGTAGTGCGCATCAGCATGGATGACCAAAAGAATTATGAGGTCGTTACACAGCACGATAGCTGGCTGCGTGACTAGGGCGTTTTCAAAAAGCCCTTGGACGGCCCATGCACACGGTTGTGAGAGCATGCCAAAGCCCGGTATGTACCATACCGGGCCTTCATGAAAGCTATACTCGTATTGTCTTTTGAGCCAAATTTTTGGGGACATCCTGCGCATCGGTGATTAACAAATCAATATTGCTTGCCGTAAAGGCGTTTCGCAGGGAGGGTTTGTTAATCTTATTGCCGGTAAACATACAAATGCGCTTTTTTGCGCGGAGCATTGCCGTCTTCACAATGGGTATAAGCTGGATAGAGTTGTAGCCAACAATCCCTTCAGAAGAGATGGAGTGGCAGGAGAAAAAGGCTTTGTCGTAATTGAAGCTGTTGATAAACTCTACCGCATCATTGCTATAAAGGGCACTGTTTCGTTCGATGTAAAGGCCTCCGCTGCCAAAAATATCATGGCTGCTGTCTGAAAGCAAACCGACGACCTGAATACTGTTGGTTACCACCGTCAGGTTTTTCTTTTCACGAATAAAGGTTGCTATTGGTAAAACGGTACTGGATGCAGCCAGAAATATGACATCCCCATCACCAACCAGCTCGGCAGCCTTTTTTGCGATAAGCACTTTGGGGTCGGCCAATGGGTCTGTATCAATGGCAAGGGGGCTTCTTATTTCGACTTCGGATTTTGCAATGGCCCCGCCATGGCTTCGTATAATCAGCCCGCGGCGGTCCAGTTCGGCAAGGTCACGGCGAACGGTGGAAAGACTGGCATAGAGGATATTTTTTAGTTCCTCGGACGTTATGAACTTTTTTTCATTTATAATAGACAGTATTTGTACAAGCCGTTCTTCCTGAAACATGCAATACCTCCGATGGCTATTATACGCGTATCACAGTTGCCCGCGTATTCTGAGGGCTAACCGGGTCGTCGGTGATGATGAAGTCGAACTCATCGATGTGTGCGATATTGAAGGCCCTGTCCAGATTCATTTTCGACCGGTCGCATAGCAGGACATTTTTGGCAGAGTGGGAAAACACGACGCGGCGTATCGAGGCGGCTTTATGCACTGTTTCGGCAGCGTACCCCAGATTGGTGACTGCCACGCTGGACATAAACGCAATATTGAAATTGTATTTTCTGGTAAATTCCTCAGCCATGCTGCCCGCAAAGGCATGGGAACGGCCAGAGAATTTTCCGCCTATCAGTATCAGCTTTATGTTGCTGCCACTCAGCTTTGAAGCTACCGCGATGCTGTTGGTTATGACAGTCAGGTTGCTTTTATATACAAGGTAGTCGGCCATGTACAGCGTGGTGGAGGATGAATCGAGAAAGATGATGTTGTTATCGCTCACCAGCTTTGCGGCTTCGCGGGCAATCAGGCTTTTGGCTTCAGCGTGTATATTTATCCTGAATGATATATAAGGGTCAGAGTGCATCTCGGATATGGGGATGACGCCGTTTTTGCTGCATACAACCATCTCACGGCTGGAAAGCTCGGCCAGGTCGCGGCGAACGGTGGACGAACTGACGCCTAAGATTTGGGCCAGCTCAGCTATGGTACAGAACTTCTTCTTGTGAAGTATCTCCATGATTACTGTTATCCGTTGTTCCCGCAACCGACCCTCACCCCATTTCTCATGTGATGCTGTTCATTGGCCTATATCGTATCAAATCAAAAATTTAATGTCAAGAAACACTGCAAAAGCAGAAAACAATGCTCCAAACAAATTAGAAGGTGTAAACGAATGGTTGAATTTATTTCAAAAAGCACACAGCAGTACAAGGCCAATCTGCATTGCCACAGCACTCTTTCGGATGGCCACCTCACCCCGCAGCAGCTAAAAGAAGCGTATAAAAACAACGGCTATTCCATACTTGCCATTACCGACCACGAAACCCCCTATAACCATAGCGGCATGAACGAAAGTGACTTCTTAATGCTGACCGCCTATGAAGCCTACATCCGTTGCGAACCAAAGGCGAATTCGTACCTGCCCGAGGTGCACCTGAACCTTTTTGCCCGCGAGCCCGACAACCTGAAAATGGTGTGCTACAACCATGATTACTGCAAATACTTAACCGACGAGCAGCAGGATGCCCTTGAAAAGGTGGGCAGCACCGAGCCCCGCCGTTACCAGCGTGAGTATATCCAGCGTTTTATCGATACGGCGGTGGAGCATGATTATCTGGTGAGCTACAATCATCCCTGCTGGTCGATGGAGGACCTTAACGAGGTGCTTGCATATGACAACTGCTTTAGCTTAGAGATGTGCAACTACTGCTCGTACCTGCAAAACCGTTACGAGCACAACGAGATGCTGTACGACATGATGCTGCGGCGTGGAAAGCGCATATTCTGCCATGGCGGCGACGATAACCATAATTCAAAGCCATTGGATGATTTCCTCTCCGACTCCTTCGGTGCGTTTACCATGATTTACCCTGAAAGGTTTGACTACGCCTCGGTGGTAAAGGCTCTTGAAAAGGGCGATTTCTATGCTTCCATGGGCCCCAGAATCACCCAGCTTTGGATAGACGGAAAAACCAAAAGAGCGCACCTTGAAGCGGAAGGCGGGGTACAGCTCATTATGCACCTTGGCAGCAAAAGCCCCCGAAATGTATACCGGAAAGACGGCGGGCAGGTGACCAGCGGTGATTTTGTCATCCCTGATGAGGCCAGGTACCTGCGCTTTACTGTGATGGATGAAAAGGGGCGCACCGCCGATACCCGCGGATACTTCCGTGACGAATGGGATTTCTAAGCTGAGCCAAACGGCTGCTCCCTTTAGGAGCGGGCGGGTTTACAATATTCAAAGCAGGGAAGCCCAAGGTGACCCCGACAGTTTTGTTTACAGGTATAGTATCTCCTCCAACTGTTCCAGCTGCCGAAGCTCCCCGCTATCCTGTTTGCTGCCGCCCACAAGCTGCATGTACTGGCCGGGGGTTATGCCTGTCTGCTTGCGAAACACCTTGCACAGATAGTTGGCGCCTGAAAAACCGGTCATTGCCGCTACCGCTTCGTGGGAATAGCCCCCTGCCTGCAGAAGAAGCTTGACCCTCTCGATGCGTATTTGGGTGAGATACTGCCCCGGCGTCATGCCCATAGCGGCCGAAAACACCCGGATGAGATGGCTTTTGCTGACCTCCAGCGACTGGGCCAGTTCCTCGACGCCATAGAGATGGGCAAAGTTCTCTTCCATCAGGGCGATGGCCTGCTCCACCAGAGAGGGCCTTCGGGGCGCCTCCTCGTTAGCCCGAACCAGCTCCATGACCAGTTGGTAGGCAATCCCACTGCCACGGCACCCGCCCAATGCAAGCCCCAGCTCAATCTCGTTTTTGCTCTGGCGCAGCAGTCGGGCAAGCTCGGCCGCCGCGATGGCCGGCACCATGCCCTCCTGCTCTTCCAGAACTGGAGTGAGAAAAGCCTCCGCCAGCCTGCCCCCCAGCACCGCGTAGATGTATTCGCTGCCAAGCCGGGGCATGCTCTGTGCGCCGCTTCCCAACAGTATGCCCTGCAGGGGTGTTGTGCCCATCTTAACGGCGGCAGGAACAGCCAGTAAAAAGCATCCCTTTGGCGGAAGCGGAAGCATACCGTCGGTCTGCCCGATACCCGCCAGAAAAACCTCTTGCGCCACCAATGCAGGCGGCGCCGGAACCGGTATGTAATGGGCTTGTTGGTCAAGCTGCTTTAGTATCATTATCTTACCCCTGCAATCAACATTTTGCTATTGTATTGCCTGTAAACGGCTGGTATCATTATTGTATCTCTATTGAGGAGATAAATCAACATATCAATAAATTACTATAAAGAGATGAGGTTTTGCCATGGCAAGCATAACAATGAAGCATCTGTATAAGCGTTACCCCGGCGGGGTAAATGCGGTAAACGATGTGAACCTCGAGATTGCCGACAAGGAGTTTGTGGTATTGGTTGGCCCTTCGGGCTGCGGTAAATCCACCACCCTGCGCATGATTGCCGGTTTGGAAGAAATCAGCGACGGCGAAATGTATATCGGCGACCGTCTGGTGAACGATGTGGCCCCCAAAGAGCGCGACATCGCAATGGTTTTCCAGAACTATGCTTTGTACCCCCATATGACGGTGGAAAAAAACATGTCCTTTGGGTTGGAGCTGCGCAAGGTTCCCAAGAGTGAAATCAAGCAAAAGGTTGAAGCTGCCGCTAAGGTGCTGAGCATTGAGCATCTGCTTTCGCGTAAACCCAAGGCGCTGTCTGGCGGTGAGCGCCAGCGTGTTGCCCTCGGCCGTGCTATGGTGCGTGACCCAGCGGTCTTCCTGCTGGACGAACCCCTTTCTAATCTGGACGCTAAGCTGCGTTCCCAGATGCGCACCGAGATTTCTAAGTTACATAAAAGCCTGGGCACCACCTTTATATATGTAACACACGACCAGATAGAAGCCATGACCATGGGCGACCGCATTGTGGTTATGAAGGATGGCGTTGTGCAGCAGGTGGATACCCCCCAGAATGTTTATGACAAGCCCGCAAATATGTTTGTCGCCGGATTTATCGGCTCTCCCCAGATGAACTTTATTGACGCACAGGTTGTGCAGAAGGATGGCGCTTACTTCATCCTTATCTGCGGCAACGTCATGATTCCTGTCCCGCCCAGCAAGGCGTCACCGGAGACAATGGCCAAGCTGCTCGACAAGCCTGTGGTGCTGGGTGTTCGCCCCGAGGCACTGCATGACGAGCCCATCTTCACCGAAGCGGAGAATGCAGCAATACTGGAAGCACAGGTTGAACTGGCTGAAATGATGGGTTCTGAGGTTTACCTCTACCTGAATTATGGCGATGTTAAGCTGACCGCCAAGGTTCCCGCCCGCACTGCGGCCAAAATGGGCGAAACACTGAAGATTGCCATTGATGTAAACCATATCTATCTGTTTGACAAAGAGACCGGCGCGGCTATCTTTAACTAAGCAATCTGAATGTATTATTGCAAGAAAGGGAACTCCCGCGGGGGTTCCCTTTTGAGAGTGTCAAAGGATTGACACTCTTCACAAGGGGGACTTCGTGAGCACCCCCAAGCAGTTTTAATTGCAGATTCTCTTGCAATATTTACCAGCCTGAAGTAGGATAAAACAGGATAGCTACAGCGCTGGCGGAGAGCTTTTTTGCCGGGCGACAGGAAAGCCCGCCGACCTGTGGTTGAAGGCAAGCCGGAGAGTCGAGCCAAGCCGTAAAGCAGCGACAGCATCAGGAGAGGGGAGCGCCATATGACAATCCTCATTGCGGACGACGAGATGGATATCCGAAACTTGATAAAAATCAGTCTTGAGGAAGCCGGGTACACCGCCGTGACGGCACAGAACGGAAAAGAAGCGTGGGATATTCTGACCGAGCAGGAGGTTCATCTGGCCATCCTCGACGTTATGATGCCGGTGATGGACGGCTTTAACCTGCTGCGCAAAATACGGGACCACAGCACCATCCCCGTCATTTTTCTCACCGCGAGGGCAGACGATATGGATAAGGTGCTGGGGCTGGGTCTGGGCGCCGACGACTATCTCGCAAAGCCCTTTTCGGTGGCCGAGCTGGTGGCCCGGGTGGGCGCGCAGTTGCGCCGGAGCAACGAATATCTGCCCATCAGGGAAAAAGCCGACGCGCGCATTGTGTATGGCAACCTCTCTATAGACAAAGAAAAGTGCTGCGCCTTTAAGGACGGAACTCCCATCGAGCTTGGCGCGAAGGAGTACAAGCTGCTTCTGTATTTTATGGAAAACCCGGAACGGGTTTTTACCAAGCGGCAGCTTTACCATGCGGTGTGGGATGACGAGTTTTATTACGACGACAACACTGTGATGGTCCACATCAGCCGCATCAGGAGCCGTATTGAGGAGGAACCGCAGAAGCCGCAGTACCTGAAAACCATTCGCGGCATCGGGTACAAGCTTCATTACATAGGTGGCAAGCCATGAAAAGAAAGCTGTCTAACCAGTTCCTCTTAAACTTTCTGGTGGTGTTCCTACTGACCATACTGGCCACGGCGCTTGCTATTTTGCTGCTGTCCTTTGCCAGCAAAATTACCTCAAATGCATTTGCAAAAAATAGATATCCCGCAAGCTCTGTCATGCGGGACGACTACACGCAGATTGACGCTGCCCCGGTTGTTCAAAGCGGCGGCAGTGTGCAGATTATTGATAAAGAATACCGTGTGGTTTACTCGCAGGGCAAGGATACGATTGGAAAAGTACAATTGAGCGCTGCCGAATTCACGGATTTTTTGGTACAGAGCAAAAGTAAGGAATCGTTATACCACCACGATATCCTGTACAATGCGCAGGGTGAATTTTGGCTGATTGTAACCTTTCCCGCTTCCATCAGGATTGATTTTAATCTCATACTAAACACAAAGGCCGCTACCGGAGATTTTGGCAAGGCTGCCCTTGTTTTTACCACGGTTATTTTTATTTATCTTTTGTTCCTTGCCATACTTACCATTATTTATTCCAGAATCACCGCTTTAAAAATTACCGTGCCGCTAAAAAAGCTTACCGACGGCACAAGGCTGCTCAGAGAGGGCGACTATTCGGCGCGGGTGGATTTGCGCCTGGACAATGAATTTGCCGAGCTGCAAAACACCTTCAACGACATGGCCGCCCGGATTGAGCATGAGATATCCCTGCGAAAAAAGTCGGAGGAGGACAGGCGGCGGCTGGTTTTGGATATATCCCATGACCTGAAAAACCCCATGGCAAGCATACAGGGCTATGCGGAGCTCGTCATGCAGAAGTCAGGCATGAGCGAGCAGGAGCGCGGCGCGTATCTGGGGGTTATCTATCAAAACAGCCAGAGAGCCAACCACCTGCTCACCGAACTGTTTGAGCTTTCCCAGATGGATAGCCCCGAGTTTGCGCTGAAGCCGGTGAAAACAGACCTCTGCGAAACGCTGCGGCAGATATGCGGCGAGCTTGTGCCGCAGCTGGAGCACGCAGACTTTGCGTATGAATTCGACATCCCCGAGGAGCCCGTTTTTGTGCTGCTGGATGCAGACCGGTTTGGCCGCATCATTCAAAACCTTGCCAGCAACGCGGTGCGGTATAATTCCCGGGGCACGACCATCGCCGTCAGCCTGACGGTGCAAAACAACCGGGCGGTGACCACTTTCAGCGACGACGGGGTGGGGATTCCGGCCCATCTTGCGCAGGATATCTTCAAGCCCTTTGTTCGGGCCGATGCTTCCCGCAACTTCAAAACCGGCGGCAGCGGGCTTGGGCTTTCCATCGCGAAGAAAATTGCCGAGGCGCACGGCGGAGATTTGACGCTGCACCAAGGCGGCGAGGGCTGTACCTTCAGGCTCGAGCTGCCCACAATTTAAGACGGATTTAAGGTTTGGTTTAGCTGTATTTCAGGTTCGGTTGCTATGATGGCAATGGATCTGAAATACAGCTATTTTATTGGGAGGTGATGGATGTATGAACCACGAACCGGCCCGGTTGGAAATGCTTCTGACCAGACTTGCGTTTCTCCTTTATGGCAGGCCGGTATACAAAGCCTTTGCCGACCGCCTGCCGCTGCAAGGAGGGGAGCAGGTGCTGGACTTTGGGTGCGGCATGGGGACGGTTGCCCACTACGCAGCAAAAAGGCTGCCCTGCGGGCGCCTGACCTGTTTGGATATCTCACAGCGGTGGCTGAAGGCTTGCCGCAAAACCCTGCGGGGTTGCGAAAATGCCGACTTCCTCCACTCGGAAGCCACCGCGTTGGAGGAGGAGAGTTTCGATGTGGTCTATTGCCACTTTGTTCTGCACGACATTTCAGAAAGCGGGTTGAAAGAGGTTATCCCCGCTTTGGAAACAAGTCTTAAGCCCGGCGGCATGTTGATCTTTCGCGAGCCGCTGGCTGAGGCGGAAAAGTTAAGCATTATCAAATGCCTTATGGCGCAAAACAAGCTATCCCTGAAGGATAGCCGCATCACCGACGTGCCGCTGATGGGCAACGCCCTTGAAAGCGTGTATATCAAACATTAATGGAGGTTTGGTCATGGTAGAAACCTTAGAAAGTCATTTTCACAATTGGTTTGGGGTATTGTTTTTCATCGTCCTATACAGTCTGGTGCTTCTGTTTGTACCATTTTATAAGAAGATGGACACAAAGCCGCGAGGGACCTATATCGCCTTTGTCATCGCCTTTGCCATTGAGATGCACGGCATACCCTTCAGCATGAACCTGATTGCATGGGTGATAGGCAGAAACCTGCCGGAGGGCATTCTGTGGGGGCATACGCTCTTCCCCACCATTGGGTATCTTGGAATGTATATCAACATCGGCTGCGCTGTTGTTGCCTTGCTTCTTATCCTGAACGGCTGGTATAATATCTATAAAAGATACTGGTCAAAGGAAAGAGGCAAGGGCGCCCTTGTAACCACGGGGGTGTACCGGTATATCCGGCACCCGCAATACACCGGCTTGCTGCTGCTCTCTCTCGGTATGATGGTGGAGTGGGCCACCCTGCCTCTGCTTATCATGTTCCCGGTGATGGTGCGTATGTACACAAGGCTTGCCAGACGGGAAGAAAGGGACATGATTGAAGAATTTGGCGGGGCTTACAAGCAGTATATGGACAGCACAAAAATGTTTGTACCCTTTGTGGTTTAACCGATGGGAGGCATGAAGGGTATGAGAAAGACAAAGCTTATTGTTTTTTCGGGCGTGCTGCTTATCGCCGCGATGCTTGCGCTCTCGGCTTGCAGCGCGGAAAAGGGCAGCATCATCATCCTTGAAAGCCCCGGCGGCGCGAAGTTCACAATGCACTTTACGGAGTGGAGCGCAAAAAACAAATGTGAGCTAGCCTTAGAGCGGGGGGATGTGTTGCAGGTTGAGGTTGCCCGCGAAAGCGGCGAGATTGCCCTCGCAGTCAGCGGAAAGAACGGCAGCGAGCCCTATACGGGGAACAACCTGACACCCGGCATATTCACCGTCACCGTTTCTGAGACCGACCGATACGTGGTGAAAATTACCGGCAAAAACGCCACAGGAAAGGTTGGCATCAAAAATTTGGGGGGCCGGGTGTAACAGGTGGTCGGTATTTATTTAAGCGGCACGGGCAATACCAGATACTGCACAGAAAGGCTGCTTCACCTTCTTGACAGCGGGGCGCAGGCTCTTCCGATAGAGGGTGCCGGCACGGCCAAGGCTGTTGAAGAGAATGATGTTATCCTGTTGGCCTATCCGGTTCAGTTTTCCAACGCGCCGGTGATGGTGCGGGATTTCATCAAAACCCATGCCGCCCTTTGGCGTGGGAAACAGGTTTTCTGCGTAGCGACCATGGGCGCCTTCAGCGGGGATGGCGCAGGCTGTGCGGCGAGGCTGTTGAAGCGGTACGGGGCAAGCATTCTTGGCGGGCTGCATCTGCGCATGCCGGATTCGGTATGCGATGTCAGGCTGCTCAAAAAACCGCTGGAGCAAAACCGGCAGATTGTGCTGGCGGCGGATGCAAAGATAGAAGCGGTTTCAGCCGGGATTAAGGCCGGGAGCTACCCAAAAGATGGCTTGGGGTTTTTCTATCACATGGCCGGTTTGTTGGGGCAGCGGCTTTGGTTTTACAGGAAAACGCAGGGCTATTCCAACCGGCTCAAAATCAGCGCTGCCTGCGTAAACTGCGGCCTGTGCCTGCGGTTGTGCCCGATGAAAAATATCACCCTGCAGGGTGGCAGGCCCCTCCCCGGCGACAGATGCACCATGTGCTACCGCTGCATCAGCCGTTGCCCCCAAAGGGCAATCACCCTCATAGGGAAAGCGGTTTATGAGCAGTGCCGGGTGGAGCGGTATTTGGGGAACGGCACGCCATTGTAAGGGCAGGGGTAGGAAGCCCTTGCGCGGTATTTGTTTTACCGCCGGGCAACGCCTGCAAACAAGCAATCAGCCCTGCCAAAGGGCATGGGTTTGATATTTGGAGCCAGAGTATAAGCGGGAGGTGCAAAGATGGCAGACAAGGAAATCAGTACGGTAGAGCAGTATATTGCCCAGTTTCCGCCGCAGCGGCAGGCGGTGATGAACCAAATACGAGAGGTGATTCGCAGGGTGGCCCCCGAGGCGCAGGAGCGCATTCGCTGGGGGATGCCCACCTATTGGCAGGGGGAGAATCTGGTGCATTTTGCGGCGGCAAAGCAGCATATCGGATTTTACCCCTCCCCCGAGGCCATTGAGCACTTTGCCCCGCAGCTATCGGGCTACAAAAGCACCAAAGGGGCGGTTCAGTTTCCTGACGCACAGCCGATGCCCTACGACCTGATTGAGGAGATTACCCGCTGGCGGGTTAAGGCGGCGCAGCAAAAGAAAGGCGGGGTGTAATGCCGCGCGGGTTTGCCTGCGGCCGGCATACAGGGGCATTGCAGCCACAAGGGAAAAACAGCCGGACGAAAGCTTTCGTCCGGCTGTTTTTAGATGCGATATTGAAACGGGTGTTCCGGTTGCTTGGTCAGGCGGCTGCGCTTCTCCGTTTAGAGAGCAGTTGTGCCATCGCCACCAAACCTATCAGGCCCAGGCCGGCGCTGTCGCTGACCAGCCCCGGAATAATCAGCAGCAGGCCGCCGGCCGCCGCCGCCAACCGCTGCCACATGGGCATAGGCCCCAAGAGGTAGCCTATCAGCCCGGAGGCAACGCCGGTGATGCCGATGCAGGAGCTGAAGATAATCCCGGCTATTTCAAGCGGGGTGGTATCAATGAAGAGCATCGCCGGGTTCAGGGCAAAGATGTAAGGCACGATAAAGGCCGCGATGGCAAGGCGGGAGGCGTTCAGGCCGGTTTTCATGGGGTTTGAACGTGCAATGGCCGAGCCTGCGTAGGCCGCCAGCGCCACCGGCGGGGTGATATCGGCCACAATGCCGAAGAAGAATACAAACATATGGGCCGCAATGGGGTTGATGCCCATGCCGTTGACCAAAATCGGCGCTGTGGTGGTTGCCATAATGATGTAGTTGGCGGTGGTGGGCACGCCCATGCCCAGCACGATACAGGTAATCATGGTCAGCACAAGCGCAATAATGGTAACGTCGCCGGCGATTGCCACAATGGAAGAAATCAAAATCTGCCCAAGGCCGGTCATGGTCACCACGCCGGCGATGATGCCGGCGATGGCGCAGGCCACCGAAACCGAAAGAGTGCTGCGGGCGCCCGCTTCAAGGGCGTCGATAAAGGTTGTGGGGGTCATGCGGGTATCTCTGCGAAAGAAGCTGACCACAATGGCGGTAAGGGTGGCAAACATAGCCGCCCGCGACATGGTGTAGCCGTTTAGAATCATATAAATCAGCATGACCAGCGGCAGCAGCAGGTAGCCCTTGCTGAGCACCAAAGGGCCAAACTTCGGCAGCTCTGATTTATCGAGGCCCCTCAGGCCAAGTCTTTTTGCCTCTAAATGCACCATGATGAAGATGCCCATAAAGTAGAGCAGCGCGGGGAGGATGGCTTTTACAGCAATGGTGGCGTAGGGTACCCCCACCATCTCGGCCATCAAAAAGGCCGCGGCGCCCATAATGGGGGGCATAAGCTGCCCACCGGTGGAGGCGGCTGCCTCTACCGCGCCTGCAAACTCGCCTCTATAGCCGGTTCTTTTCATCAGGGGAATGGTAACGCTGCCGGTGGTAACGGTGTTGGCCACCGAGCTGCCCGAAACCATGCCGCACAGCGCCGACGAGATAACGGCAACCTTTGCGGGGCCGCCGGTGGAAGCTCCGGCAACCGAGTTGGCCGTTTGAATAAAGAAATCTGAAATGCCGGTTTTCTCTAAGAACGAGCCAAAGAGGATGAACAATACAATGAAGGTGGAGCAGACGCCGATGGGGGTTCCGATGACGCCGCTCGTGGTATAAAACAGGTTGTAGATGACCGTTTTAAGCGAGTTGCCGGCGGCAAAGGCATACACCACAAAGCTGCCCGCCACCACCAGAATGGGCAGGCCCACCACCCTGCGACAGGCCTCCACCAGCACAAGGATGCCTACCACGCCGATGGCAATCTGCAGGTCGGTGATGCGGGTGGCCCGCTGGATAATCTGCTGAAAGTTTGCCACAAAGTAGAAGAAGCTGCCCGAGCCCAGCACCGCCAGCAGGATATCATACCAGGGAATATGGTTGGTGCGGCGGACTTGGGAATGTTTCTTTGCGGGAAAGACGATGAACACCAGCGCAATCACCAGCCCGACAAAGGCGGCGCGCCGCAGGCGTTCCTCCCAGTTGGCAAACAGGTTGATATAGACGGCAAAGAGCGAAAAGGCAGCCAGCAGGTAACGCACCACTTTGCGAGGCGCTCCCTTATAGCGGCGGGTGTTTGACTCGCGGTCATATTTTTCCATAATTGCCTGCACGTCTTCGGCAGTGCCGGTCAGGTGGCTGTCCTCGGTTGTGCTTTGCACCCCGGAAACCGGTTGCTCCTCGTTTTGTTTTTTATCGAATAGGGACAATGTCCTTATCCTCCCTTCCCAAATTTGCGCTCGCGGATAAAAACCACCGTACTGTTTTTTCCGCATAGCGCCCGCAGGCTGACCCTTTGTTCGCCGATGGTCAGCACATGGTCAGACACTGTGCCAACTATGTAGGACAGCCGGGGGATTTTTTGCTCAAAGCCCGAAACAATCATCGCGCCATCCTGCCCGTAAGCAAGCGTCTGCCCAGGCAAAAGCTCGGTCTGTACCCCTGCGCCAAAGCCATAGTATATTGTTTCCACCACATAAACGCCGTCGGGGCGCAGCTCGTACACATCAATAACCGGCGACCGGTTCACCGAGTGGATGAACTCCACCGAAAAACGCTCGCCATCCAAAAGGGGGTAGCGGGCATAAACCTTGCCGGTATCGCCATCCCGCAGTGTCAGGGTGGTTTGCCCTTCGCATAGGCCAAAAGCAAGAAAGACAGCCGCAATAACCCCGATTACTGCGGCTGCGATGTAAACATGTTTCCGCTTGGCGGTTATGACAGTGCGCCTACTTCCTTAAAGTACTTTGCCGCACCGGGATGAAACGGCACCGAGATGCCTTCGACCGCATAGCTCATATCAAGCTCGGCGCCCTTTGCGTGGCCGTTCATGATGGCGTCCTTATTGTCGAAAAGGGCTTTGGTCAGCTTGTAGACGGTATCCTCGGACAGGCTTTTCGCAGCGATGAGGGTGGCCTTTACCGCAACGGTCATCACATCCTCATTCACGCCGTTG
>JAEWWW010000062.1 GCA_023396215.1 Bacillota bacterium
CCTTTGCTATTTTTTATGCAGTTGGCAGACCGCATTCCTATTTTAGCAAAGGGAGTTTTTATTGTCTTCATCTTCGGCACAAGCCTTTTACCCAACCACTCGCCTAGCGAGTGGTTTTACTATACAATAAAAATCCCCCGGCTTTGCCGGGGGATTTCTTTTTTTATAGATTATGACTGGATGGCATGGCAGGCCATGCGCACCGTATCTTCAAAGCGCAGCCCTTTGGCCAGCGCAATCTCTGAAAACAGCCGTTTTTGCGCCTTAGGAAGAAGCTCCTTTTCGAAGCTGCCCAGTACCGCTTTTGTTTCCTGCACCAACAGTTCCTTCACCATTCGGGCAAGGGTGAATAAATCCGAGCTTTTGGCAGCCGCCTCGTAGGCCTGCTTGCGCTGCTTCGCGTTGCTGTCCCAGCTTGCTTCTCCATCCCCCATGAATGCCAGAATATGATTGGCTTCCTCCAAAGAGATGATGTCCTTAATCCCAATCTGATCTGCCTTATCCACCGGGACCATAATGGTAGTGCTTGGGTCGCATTCCGGCGTTAGCACGAAATACAACGTCCTTTGACCGCCATAATCACGGTGGCAAAATTCACGGATGGTACAGCCGCCGTGGCCCGGGTGCGACAGGTAATCCCCCACTTTATAAATATGCGTACGCCCCTCTCATGGTTATCTCCACTGGTTACCTTCTTCACTTTACAATTATAGTATACCATGTTGGGCGGATATTAGCAAATGACGCGGGCGGTACGAGGATTGGCAGCCTGAAAATCAGTGGTTCCCGGTATGGACGCAGCCCGCCTCCTCCATCATCTGAACATATACCATCAGCTCCTTGCGGGAGGTGACGTTCAGCTTCATATAGATGCGGCGGTTGTGGGTTTTGATGGTGTTGATGGAAAGACAGAGAAGCTCGGCGATTTCCTTTGCGGTATGCCCCTGTACGTATAAATCAAAAACCAATTTTTCAGCGGCCGAAAGCGACTTGATGTTCTTTACAAACTTCAGGTAAAGGGCGGAATGCTCCTGTGCCGAAAGCTCCTGCGCCTCGCCTGCCGCAGGCAGCTCATCCTGCGCCGAAAGGAACTCAAGCAGGTCGTCGATTTCGGGGATTTTGGTTTTAGCGGCGGGGCCGGGATTCTTAAGCTGCTCCAGCGCCTCGGTTACCGGGCGGATATAGCGGTGGCTGATAAACGACGCCAAAGCCACGTTGGCCAGCATCAGTATCAGCAGCCCCAATATCAGGTTGCGGGTTCGCGAAGAAATCAGTGCCCTGAGCCCCGCGTCGGGCATCATCAGCGCCACCGCCCACTGCTCGTCGCTGTATGCCGAATCCACCGGGTAGAGGGAGATTTTCTGGTGCAGCCCGGCGTAATCCTCCTTGCCCTGCTGGCGGTAGCTGTAAAAGGCGTCTGCGTCCGAGAAGATTTTCATTTCGGTGTGCTCGGGTGCGCCCGGCCCGGCGGCGAAGCTGCCTGCAAAGAGCGCCTGTGACAGCCGCAGCGTGTCGTCCTCCAGCGGTGAAAGCAGGCAGAACAGGTGGTCGTAGCTCTCGGATTGCGGGGTGTGGGAAAGCTTGAAGAGCATCTCGCTGACCTCGAACCCGCAAACGCCAAACACCGTGCCGTCCGACGCAACCAGCGGCACGATACAGAGCATCATCCGCTCGCTGCTGCCCGAGAGGGTTATCGCTTCGCTCCAGCGGTAAAGGCGGGAAAGCGGCAGCCGCGCCGCGCCCCCGGTGGTCATCACCCCGGCAAAGCAGGGCATTTCGCTGATGTCCAGCTCCATCTGCCATTGGGGGAGGATGTGGATGCCGTTGTTTCTTGCAATGGTCATGGGGCCGAGGCGAAAGCGCAGGTTTGCCGCCATGCCGCTTACGATATTCGGCTCCATATTTTTCAGGTAAAGGCAGGCGCGGGAGTTTTTACCGCCGGGCAGCGAGGGGTTCACCGTGGCGTTGAGCATCAGAAAAACACCGCTCCCGCGGGATTTTTCAAGGGCGCCGGTGAGCCTGCCCAGCTCCTCCTCCAAAAGATGCTCCAGCAGCTCGGGCCTTTGCTGCAGGGTTGCCGCCGAGCCGCCGTGCTCCTTCAGGTTGCGCTCTACCCCTGCCGAAAGCTCGGCCGCCAGGTTGACCGCCTGCACCGAAATGCCGCCAAAGGAGCGGTAGATATCCCCCGAAATGTGGGTCAGCTCGCCCTCCAGAACCGGCCTGTGCTCCAGCAATCCCGCTCTGAATACGCCGGCCGCAAACAAAATCATCAGAACGCCCAGCATGATGGTGTTGAGGAAAAGCAGCAGAAAAAGGAACAGCCGCAAACGCATGGGCAGGCCGTTTTGCCCGCTGTGACGCACAGCCTCGCGATACGCTCTCAGAGTCTGTATCATCCCCTGCTTCGGCATCTGCCCGCCCCCTTTTTACCGTTGTTCCGCAATAAATGCCATCAAAGCGCCTTCAGCAGCCTTCTCATAGGCCTCGTCCGGCTCCATTGTGGCAAGGTTCTCCATATATCGCTCCCGCCGCTGCCTGGCTATGGCGAAGAAACCGGCCTCCATACTTCCGCTGATGGAGTTGAGTTTGTCTGACACCGGCGGCGTGTAAAAATCGTATTCGCTATGAACCGTGATGGCGGTGCGGAGCAGCTTGCGGATATTGGGGTTGCCGTTCTCGGCAATCTCTTTTTCCATGTGGTCGGTAAATGCCTGACCGGTCACCGGCAGGTATCCGGTGGAGGCCACAAAGCGCATGTTCTGTTCCGGGGCGGTAAACCATTTCAGGAACAGGGCCGCGGCTTTTTCCCGCTCGGGGGTGGTTTTTGCCACCGCCAGCCCGCCGCCCCTTTGGATGGCGGTTTTTTTACCGCCCTCAAAAACCGGGTAGGGCAAAACGGTGTATTCCACCGTTTCCTTTGTGTTGTCGGGGTATGTAATCTCGTTGCCGTAGAAAAGGATGCCCGCCGTCGAGCCGGTGGAGCAAAGAATCTCCCCCGTTTTGGAAAGGTCGGAGGAATAGCCGTCGTAGACGGCGTAGCCGCCCTTCACCGAGGGCTCAAAGACAACCTCCCAGAGCCGCCGGAACTCGGGCGTATCCAGCCGGAGCGCCTCCCCGTCAAAAAGGGGGCGGCCCATCTGCCGCATCCCCACCTGCGCCAGATTGAAAAAGGAATCGGCGGTGTAGAAGGCTTTGCCGTCGCCGGGAACCTCCGGCGTCTGCTCGTCGGTCCAGCGGTGGTACCGCATGGCCGCGTCGGATATCCCTTCAAAGGTGGAAAGGTCGTTGGCCGTTACCCCGGTGGCGGCAGAAAACCGGTCGAACAGGGTTTGGTTGAGGAAAAGCACCTCGGTGGATTTTGCAAAGGGGAACACATAGAGCTTGCCGTCGTCCAGCCTGCCCTCCTCCACAAAGCGGGGCAGGTAATTCGCAAGCTCGGCTTCGGTGAACTGCTCATCCAGCGGCGCGAGCAGGCCCTTTTCTTTGAGCACCGCGGCGGTGGCCGGGTAGCAGGTGGTGATATCCGGCATCTCGGGCGCGCCGGGGTCACCCGCGGCAATCATGGTCAGCTTTTCCTGCAGGGCCGCCGAGCCGGAAATCGATGTGACGTTGATGACAACCCCATTCTCCTTGCCGACGGTGGCGTTAAACTCCCCGATTTGCTCGTCCATGGTGGCCTGCATCTGTCCGCCGAAGTTGTGCCACAGGGTGACGGTCACAGGATTTTTGGGGCTGGGCCCCGCCTGCCCGCAGGCGGAGGCGGCGAGCAGCACCGCCAGCAGCACCCACACGATACCCTTCTTTTTCATCAGAATGCGCTTCCCTTCTACAAAACGTTGTTCGGAAGTCTTTTTATCGCCATGGGCCCCAGCTGTGCAAACAGGCTGTGACGCGGGTCAAACCCGGAGCATGGGGTGAAACACAAAAAATCACCCCTATAATCACCCCTGTTTTCCCTTGACAATCACCCCGGGGATGATTACAGAAGGTAATATTTTTCGTAAGATAGCACTGAAGGCAACCGAATTCATTGATTGATTCACCGATTTTAGATTACCAATAAACCCCAGTCAAGTCAAGGGTTTTGCGTGGGCGCGGGGGAGGGTGGCAAGATGCAAAACAGGCCAAAAAAGCGGCCGCCGGATAACGCGGCCGGGCCCGCCGCGAGGCTGGGTTATACGGGCCTTAAAAAGCCGGGAGTACCCTTTGCCGCCCCGCAGAGCGCGAGGGGGCAGAGCCCGGGGAACAGAGGTGATGGCGATGGATAGGCCGGTTCCCTGCTTTACAGCCAAATGCCGGACAGTACGGGAGGAAGCCGGATTCCGCCTGACCTTCTTCTGCGCGCTCTGCGACAACGGCTACACCACCCCGCCCATTGCCTGTGACACCCCCAGGCAGGCTCTGCTGCTGGGGGCGCGGGACGCGCGGCTCCACTTCAACCGCTGTGAGGGCTGCCGCAGGTGGGTGTGCGACCAGCATTTTAACGAGAACCGAATGATGTGTGTGGATTGTATGCCCCTCGTCTGCGCCCGGTGCGGCTCCCCTGTAGCAAAGGGGGCTCAGTTCTGCACCAGCTGCGGCGCACCGCAATTTGAATGAAACAGGAGGGGGAGAAACGTAATTTACCAAGCGGCTTTGGCTGCCTGATGAAAGGGCTTTGGGGCCTTATGACCCAATTTAAGAAGGTAAAATGCCCCGCCTGCGGCGAGCAAAACCCGCCCGGCACCCTCTTCTGCGGCGGCGGCAAACTGTAGCGCAATATTCATTTTATATAATCGGCAGCTGTTCAAACACAGAAAATTTAAATTTTGGAGGTAATTATCATGACAGAGCAAATCATCCACACCCCGGAGGACATTGAAAAGAACAAAACCATGGCAGGGCTTGCGTATCTGCTTTTCTTCCTGCCGCTCATCGCCTGCCCGGATTCGGGCTACGCCAAGTTCCACGCCAACCAGTCGCTGATACTCTTCATCGTCGGCGTCATCGGCAACGTGGTTCTGGGCATCATCCCCATCATCGGCTGGATACTGCTCCCGTTTTTCGGCGTTGGCGTTCTGGTGCTGGGCATCATGGGGCTTATCAACGGGTTTGGGGGCAAGGCCAAGCGGCTCCCCCTCATCGGCAAGTTTACCATACTGAAATAACTGGAAGGAGAGCAGACGATGAAAAAGCTTTTATCCGGGCTGTTGGCCCTTGCGCTGGTCTTATCCCTTGCCGGGTGCGGCATAAGTGCAAAATTCGAGGAAAAAGCCGGCGAGGCAATCCTGAAGAAAATTGCCAAGGACGCCGGCGGCGACATTGACATTGACGGCGACAAGATGGTCATCAAGGGCGAGGACGGCCAACAATTCACCTTCGGGGAGGGCGAATGGCCAAAATCCGACCTGGCAAAAAGTATTCCCGAATTCAAAGGCGGCAGGGTTACCGGGGTGATGGAAGCGGATGGTTCGCTGTTTATCAGCCTTGAAGAGGCTGCTGAAAAAGACTTTGCAGATTATCTGGCCGAAATTAAAAAGGACTTTACCGAGGATGCCTATCATATAACTTCGGATAGCGGCACGACCTATGGGGCGAAAAACGCCAAGGACGTTGGCGTAATGCTCATGTATTCCACAGACGGGGCCTTCAGCATAACGGTGTCACAGATGGAAGAATAGCAGGAAAGAGGAGGATGCGTAGAATGACAAAAACAATCTGTACCGTCTGCGGCGCAGAGCTGGACGCGGAGGGCAAGTTTTGCCCCGATTGCGGCTCCCGCATACCCGAACCGGCCGCGCCCCAACCCCAGGCAACCCCGCCGCAGGTTGTGGCACCTGTTCCCATGGCAGTCGCCCCCGTGATGGCCAAACCTGTGGGGCCCAACACACAGCTGAGCGTAATGGGCTATGTACTTACCATGCTGGCGATTTCGGTGCCAATCATAGGCGTCATACTCACCTTCGTGTGGGCCTTCGGCTCTAAAACCAACCGCGCCAGAAAAAACTATTGCCGCGCGGTGCTGGTGCTTGCCGGCCTTTCCCTGCTGCTGGTAATCGTATTCTTTGCTTTGAATTACAGCACCTTCATGCAGTTTAGCAGCGTGCTGACCGAGTAACCGCAAAAGCGAAGGCCGCTCCCCTCCCCCTATGCTCTTGCAGACTTAAAATAAGGCAACATGAAAGGTGGAAACAACCATGGCGTTCTTTGACAAACTGAGGGACAAAACCAGCGATATGCTGGAGATTTCCAAAATCAACAATAAAATCAGCGAAGAAAAAAGCAAAATTGCTGCTCAAAAGACCAAGCTGGCAGATTTCTACTGGGCAAAATTTGAGGCCGGAGAGCAGTTGGAGGGCGAGGCCATGGAATGCTGCGCCGCCATCCAAGCGGGCAATGAGGCTATACATGCCTTTCATCTGGAGATTGCGAAAATTAAGGAGGAGCCGCCCCAAGCCGCCGCACCAGCCGGGCCCGCACAGCCAGCCGCCGAAGACAGCGCCCCCTGCGGGGGCTGCGGCGCGCCGGTGCCTCTGGGCAAAAAGTTCTGCCCCGAGTGCGGCACGCCCTTCGCTCCCCCCAAGCCCGCCGAGGAAGCCCCCGCCGCCGAGGAGCCCTTGCACTGTGCCGCCTGCGGAGAGGTTGTGGCCCCGGGCAAAAAGTTCTGTGCCGAGTGCGGCGCGCCGGTGCAGGGCGGCTAGGCCCTGTATCCTTAAGGTAAGCCATTCTGAAAACAGGCAGTCCGATTCGGTTATCTCTGCTAAAAAACGGCTTAAAACCAATGGTTTTAAGCCGTTTTTTCTCGCTGCAACATGGCCGCGGGGCGGTGCTTTTAAAGGGGCCGCTACCCAGCAATGATGTTGTTCCCCAACCAATACTAGTGAAGCAATTTGCAGTAGTATTCTTTTTGCTGGTCATATACATATCCATTTGCTATCAGAACGTGGTTGGAAGCGCTATTTTCCTTTTCGGGCTGGACAATAATTTGTTTTGCGCCTTCTTTTTCCCGAATGGTATCGGTCAGCAATTTTACAATGGCTTTTCCATATCCCTTACCTAAGCAGGCTTCATTCCCAATCAAATAGTCAATGCTGAATGTGTCGCGGGGTTGGGGCACATGATACCAATCCTCTATATCGTTGGCATCATAGCAGTCATAATACTGGCAAAACCCGATTGGTGTTTCATCCTCCATAACGATAAAATGGCTTATCCACGCAAAGCCGCCGTTTCGTTCGTTTATTTCGTGCAGCCATTCGCTGGGTTCATGATACCATTGCAATATATAATCTTGATTTAGCCATGTTTCCAACAGGGCCATATCGGCGTCACTGATTGCCCGCATATGTATTTTATTCATAGTGCAAATCCCCTTTGTTAAACAGGAACATTCCTTTGGCTGTTGGAGGGCTTTTTGTTGAGCTTCAGCACAATAGACCGCTGCTCTGCGGCCGACTGAAACAGCCCGGCGGCAACAACCGCTTTTTCCTTTAGCGGCAGGGGGCCGGCGGCTTCCGCGGCCGCAAGCCGGGCCATGATATCCCAGATGTCCTGCAGCTCCAAAAGATTGATAGCGATGCAGAAAAAGCTTTTGCGCCGCCCGTCGTTGTAGTTGGCAAGCAGGTGCCGCAGTATTCCGACCTTTTCCTCCAGCTCGACAGAGTATTGCTGCACACCCATCTTCTGCGCTTTTTCCATATCCTTTAGCTGGTTGCGGTGGGTAATAAAGGAGTCGAAGGCGTCGATATGATGATATTTCTCACAGGGGTATTCCCCGCACTCAAAGCAGTACTCCGGATTGCCGTGGTTTAGGCTGCACCGCGCAATGCCGCAGCCCTGATTGCCCGCGCCGCCCCCGCAGCCGGGGCAGTAACCATCCAGCTTCATGGTGCACAGGGCGCAGTTAAGCCCGCACAGAGAAAACATCAGGTCGCTTCTTTCAAAGCCTTTCACGGCTCCCCCTCCTTTGCGCAGGCAGATGCTTGCCTGTTTCTCTCATCATATCATAAAAGCCCGGCTAAAAAAGATGCAGGCGGCATCTTTTTTAGCCGGTTTTTATTTGCCTCCCTGCCCCGGCGCTGCAAAAGCGCTCCAGAGTTTTTGCAACGCACTGTTCCCCAGCCCGCCGGCCGCCGCCCGGCCCCCTCACGCCGCACATAGTTTTTTTTGGCTTATGCATATACTTTTGCATAGGGCAGTCACATCCGCCTGTGTTTTCAGCCCCCAATATCAGGAATTTTTTTACAACCTTTAGAAACACTTCTTGTTAAATGATACAAAAAATATTTTTTTTCGGAAAAATAATTGACGTAACGATATTTCGGTGGTAGTGTGTAAACAGAGTTAATTGATTAACGCAATATATTCACTACAACATAGGAAGAGGTAACATAACAAAGATGCGAGGAACAACAGGCAACAACAACAGTGACTTAACCGAGATGAACCGCTCGGCTGTTGTAAGGATATTGCAGCAGCAGGAGGTTTGCTCCCGGGCAGACCTTGCCCGGCAGACCGGCCTTACACAGGCGGCCATCACCAAAATTGTAGCAGTGCTGATGGAGATGGGCATCGTCGCCGAGGTGGGGATTATCACCGGCAGCGACAACCGCCGCTCTATCGGGCTTCGGCTCAACGCCAATAAGCACCAGATTATCGGTGTGAAGTTTGCAAGGCAGATGTTTT
Source organism: Bacillota bacterium (assembly GCA_023396215.1). Taxonomy (GTDB): domain Bacteria; phylum Bacillota; class Clostridia; order Oscillospirales; family Ruminococcaceae; genus Heteroruminococcus. Next base: position 8,665 of record JAEWWW010000062.1, read on the forward strand.
CGGTGGGGGTATTTGATATCTCGGGCAAAATCTACACCCAAACCACAACCGAATACGCCCTTGACGCAGACCGGCAGACGGTGCTTACGGCTATGAAAAAGCAGATATACGATATGCTGGAGCGATACAAAAACGTGGTATCCATCGGTCTGGCGCTGCCGGGGCCGTACCTGCGGGAGGAAGGGCGCATCGCGGTGGTCACCCAGATGCCCACCTGGCACGATATCAACTTCATCAAGGAGTTTAAGAACGAGTTTGACACGCCTGTTTTCATAGAGCACGACGCCAAGGCGGGCGCACTGGCGGAATGGCTGTTCGGCGGCCACCCCCAACCGCTGCATACGCTGGCCTACCTGCTGGTGGGCGAGGGCGTGGGCTCCGGCATTATCGAGTGCGGCAGCCTGCTGCTGGGCACTCAGGGCGCCGCGAGCGAAATCGGGCATGTGAGCGTGGACGTACACGGCCCGCGCTGCGAATGCGGCAACTACGGCTGCCTTGAGATGTACTGCTCGGCCCCGGCGATACTCAAGATGACCCGGGAGCGCGCGCCGGAGTGCCTCTCGCGGGAGGATTTGCAAAACTGCGACATCTGCAACACCGTTTTTGAGGCTGCCCGCGCCGGCAACCAAAAGGCCCGGGAGATTGTGCGGGAGGTCGCCGAGTACATCGGTTACGGCTGCGTGACCCTGATTAACAGCTATAACCCCGATATCATCGTCATCGGCGACATCGTTTCACAGGGGGGAGATTTGCTGCTGCCCATCATCCAGGGGGTGGTCAGGCAACGCGTCATCCCCGAGCTGCAGGCCAAGGTACAGATTAAAATATCCGGCCTGAAGGTGGACCCCACCCTGTACGGCGCGGCCGCCATCGCCACCAACAAGGTGCTGCAGCTGCCCAGCATGTTTTCGGCGACAAACAAGGGCAAGGCGGGCAGGTAACTTCCCGCAGGCGGTACAGAGGTTAAGGCAGTTTCTTTTGTGCGAAAATCGCATTGTAGCTCATGATTTGCCTGCCAACACGCAGGCGCACAGGGAGTGTGGTTATGGAACATCCTTTAATCCTACAGATGCAAGGCATTACCAAGGTATTTCCGGGTGTGCGCGCCCTTGACGACGTGACGCTGGAGGTACACCGGGGCAGCATTCACGCCATCTGCGGTGAGAATGGCGCCGGAAAATCAACCCTGATGAAGGTTCTCTCCGGGGTTTATCCGCACGGTACTTACGATGGCAAAATCATTTACATGGGCGGCGAGGTTGCCTTCAGGGATATCAAGGAATCCGAAAACGCCGGTATCGTCATCATCCATCAGGAGCTGACCATGATTCCGGAGCTTTCGATTACCGAAAACATTTTTATGGGCAACGAGATTGTGCGCCACGGCCTCATTGACTGGGATACCGCCCGGCACCGCACGGTGGAGCTGCTGGAACGGGTGGGGCTCAGCGCCGACCCCGATACCCTGATTAAGCATCTGGGCGTGGGACAGCAGCAGTTGGTGGAAATCGCCAAGGCGCTCTCCAAAAATGTTAAGCTGCTCATCCTTGACGAGCCCACCTCTGCGCTCAACGAGGCGGATTCAGAAAACCTGCTGAACCTGATGCGCGGCCTGAAAAGCCGGGATATCACCTGCATCATGATTTCGCACAAGCTGGGCGAGATTGCCGAGATTGCCGACGCCGTCACCGTGCTGCGGGATGGCCGCACCGTGGAAACCTACTTTGTGGAGGCGGGGCAGGTGGACGAGGACCGCATCATCCGCTCGATGGTGGGGCGCTCGATTGAAAACCGCTACCCTGCCCATGAATCCAACCCCGGCGAGGTCATCTTCGAGGTTTCCGACTGGTGTGTGGAGGACCCGAATATTCCCGGCCGGATGGTGTGCAAAAACTCCAGCTTCTTTGTACGGGCCGGAGAGATTGTCGGCATCGCGGGGCTGATGGGCGCGGGAAGAACCGAGCTGATGCGCTCTATCTTTGGGCGCAACTACGGCGTTCTCCTTGGCGGCACCATTAAAGTCAGGGGCAAGGAGGTTCGCATCCCCTCTGTGGATGCAGCCATCCGTCAGGGCATCGCCTACCTGCCTGAGGACCGTAAAACTCTGGGCCTCAACCTGCTGGATAACATCCGCATGACCACCGTTTCGGCCAACCTACGCGCTATTTTGCAGGGCAGGCTGCTGGACCTGGATAAAGAGTTTCAGGTTTCAGAAAAATACCGCCAATCTTTGGGCATCAAGTCGGATAGCGTAAACCGCGGCGTAAACACCCTATCCGGTGGGAACCAGCAGAAGGTTGTGCTGGGCAAGTGGATGTTTACCGAGCCGGAGGTTTTGCTCCTCGACGAGCCCACCCGCGGGATTGACGTGGGCGCCAAATATGAAATCTATCGTCTGATTCATGAGCTTGCCGATCAGGGGAAAGCGGTTGTCATTATTTCCTCCGAGCTGCCCGAGCTGCTTGGTATGGCGGACAGGATATACACCATTTTTGAAGGCAGCGTTACCGGCGTGCTGGATAAAAACGAGGCCAGTCAGGAAAAGCTCATGCGCATGATGACCGATACCTCGGGGTCTGAAGCTGCTCAGGAAAGGATGGAAGCACAGCATGAAATACATTAAGCAGGTATTCCGCGGCGGTCTGCGGCAGTACAGCATGATTATTGCTCTGGTCGCCCTCACCATCATCTTCAACATCGCCTCGGGTGGTAAGATGATTACCTCCTCCAACTTCCAGAACCTGATATCGGGCAACGCCTATGTGCTGGTGCTGGCCATCGGCATGCTGATGGTCATCGTCATCGGGCAGATTGACCTTTCGGTGGGCTCGGTGGCCGGGTTCTCGGGCATGATGATGGCGCTGGCGGCGCGTGACCTCCATCTGCCGTGGTGGGCTGCGGTACTTGTCAGCCTCGCCATCGGCGCGGCGGCGGGCGCGTGGCAGGGGTTCTGGCTCTCCAAGCTGGGCATCCCCGGCTTCATCACCACCCTTGGCGGCATGATGATTTTCCGCGGCGGCGTTATCTGGATTTCAAAATCCATCTCGGTGCCCGCTCCGCCGGAGCTGAAGATATTCGGCGCGGGGCATCTGCCCGAGTGGGGCCGCTCGATTACCGGCATGAACAACTCGACGCTGCTGCTGGGCATCATCGCAATCGCGGCCTTTGCCTTTTCGCAGCTGCGCAGGCGACGGCGGGCCGAAAAGCTCACCGGCCAAGCCGAGGCCCTCTGGCCGGTGGTGGTTCGCATCGTTCTGGTGGGTATGATCATCGGCTACCTGACCTGGATTTTCGGCACCGGCCGCCCCGGAACCTCCTTCCCGGTACCGGGCCTGATTCTGGTGATTTTGGTGCTCATTTACCACACCATCACCCAGCGCACCCGCTTTGGCCGCCACATCTATGCGGTGGGCGGTAATAAAAGCGCGGCTGCCCTTTCGGGCGTCAATGTGAAGAAAACCTACTTCCTCACCATGCTGAACATGTCGATGCTCGCGGCGCTGGCCGGCATCATGTTTGTGGGCCGCTCCACCGCGGCAGGTCCTTCGGACGGCACCGGCTGGGAGCTGGACGCCATCGCGTCGGTCTTCATCGGCGGCGCGGCTGTCTCGGGCGGCGTTGGCACTGTGTTTAACACCATGGTGGGCGGTCTTGTGATGGCGGTGCTCAACTCCGGGCTGATGCTCATGGGCGTCGGCGCCGACCGCACACAGGTTATCAAGGGTCTTGTACTGCTTGCCGCGGTTGCCTTTGACGTGCACAACAAGCAGCAGGGCCGCCGTTCTATCATTGCACATCTATTCCCCGGGAAAGAGAGCCAATCCAAGGAGGAAGTTCATCAAGGAAGGTAACCCTGCCGACAGCGGGTTTGGAAAGACTGCTGGCTGGGCCTTACATAACAGTCGAAAGACTTAAAAACAGGAGGTTAACATGCAGCTTAAAAAAAGGTTATCCCTGTTCCTTGCAGCGACACTTATTCTGGCAATGGCATTGACTGGCTGCGGCGGGCAGACGCCTGCTCCCGCACCCGCACCCGCTCCTGCGCCTGCCCCCGAGTCCTCTGCTCCGGTTACATCCAACGAAGCCGGCTTCCCGGCTGACGCAACCATCGGCGTTGCGCTGCCCTGGCTCGGCACCCAGAACTGGGCAGAAGCCGACGAAATGTTCAAAACCCAGTTGGCGGCCGCCGGCTTTAAGCCCATCGTGCAGCACGCCGACAACAAGGTTCCCCAGCAGCAACAGCAGATTGAGTCGATGATTCAGAACGGGGCCAAGGTCATCGTTGTAGGCCCTGTGGACGGCTCTCAGCTTGGCGCGGTTCTGGAAGAAGCGGCTGCGGCCGGCATCTACATCATCGGTTATGACCGCCTGCTGGAAAACACCACCGGCATCGACGGCGTTGTACAGTTCGGCAGCATCAAGACCGGCGAGCTGCAGGGTCAGGCCCTGCTGGACGGTCTGGCAGCAGTCAAGGGCGCTGGCCCCTACAACATCGAGCTGTTCGGCGGCGGCCCGGCCGACCCCAACGCTCCCAACTTCTTCAAGGGCGCTATGCCAGTGCTCCAGCCCAAGATTGACGACGGCACCCTGGTTGTGGTATCCGGTCAGAAAGACTTTACCCAGTGCGCCACCCTGGATTGGGATAACTCCAAGGCACAGGCCCGTATGGACTCGCTGCTCTCCGGCTTCTATGCGGATAAGGAAATCCACGGCGTTCTCTCCCCCAACGACGGCATTGCCCGCGCCATCATCACCGCCTCTGAGCAGGCCGGCCAGAAAATCCCCGTCGTTTCGGGCCTTGACGCCGAGAATGAGTCGGTTGAGTGGGTTTGGTCGGGCAGACAGTATTCGACAGTAGCCAAGCCGACTGATGTTCTGGTCAACAAGACCATCGACATCATCAAGCAGCTTCAGACCGGCAAAGGCATGCCCGAGCCCAACGCACAGGTAAACAACGGCAAGAAGGAAGTCGGCGTTTATGAGCTGCCTCCTCTCGTGGTTACCAAGGACAACGCCAAAGCGGCATTCGCCAATGACCCCGGCCGTATGGCGCTGCTCAAATAGCACCGGTACAAAAGCCTAAAACTTTGGGTGAAGGGACGGCGGGGAGCTACTTCCCTGCCGTCCCGGTTTATAAAAGCTTACACACCCGGTGCGGCGGAAAAAAGGCTGGAGTTTCCAGCCGCGAACTGATATAATAGCAGTATTTTATAACCAACACAGGTACACCCTCTCCCCGAGGGGCACCTCCAACAGCTTGTATAGCGGAGGACCCATATGAAATTGCAGTTGGCGTTGGACGACCTCTCCCTCGACGCGGCGGTAACGCTGCTGGAGGGGCTGTCGGATTATGTGGACATCATCGAAATCGGCACCCCTTTTTTACTGGAATGCGGCATGGAGGCTGTGCGCGCCATGAAGCGCCGCTTTCCGGATAAGGAACTGCTCTGTGATGCCAAAATCATGGATGGGGGAAGAACCGAAGCGACCTACGCGTTTCGTGCCGGCGCCGATTATGTCACCGTCCTCGGCGTGGCCGACGAGGCTACCGTCAGGGCGGTTGTCGAAACGGCCAAGGCGTGGCAGCGGCAGGTTGTGGTCGACCTGCTCTGCGTGGAGGACTTTGAACAGAGCCTCCCCGCGCTGGAGGCTTTGGGAGCCGATATCGTGGCCGTGCATGTGGGGATTGACCAGCAGCTCTCGGGCCGCACCCCCTTGCAGGATTTAATCCAAATCAAGTCGATTGCAGGAAGGGCTCATGTTTCGGTGGCGGGCGGCGTCAACGCCGCGACGCTGTCGCAGTATCTGGCCCACCGGCCGGACATTGTCGTTGTGGGCGGTGCGATTGTGTGGGCCGCCAACCCGGCTGCGGAGGCCAAAAACATCTACAACCAGATACAGAGGGCACGGTAATGAGCATCAAGAATCATCTGGCGGGCATTTTGGAGGAGCTAAAACAACACTCCGAAAAGCTTGACCACCGGCAGCTCGAAGGGTATGCCGAGGAGATTGCCGCCGCCAAAAGAATCTATGCCGCCGGGGCCGGACGGTCCGGGCTGGCGATGTGGGCATTTGCCATGCGGCTAATGCATCTGGGCAAAGAGGTACATGTGCTGGGCGACGTAACTGCGCCCCATACATACCCCGGCGATTTGCTGCTGATTGGCTCGGGCTCGGGCGAAACCAAAAGTCTGGTTGCCGCCGCCGAAAAGGCCAAAAGCTGCGGAATGAGAGTCGCCCTCAACACAATAGACGGCGGGTCGACGCTGGCGAAGCTGGCCGACGTCGTCCTTCTGCTGCCCGGCGCATCCCCCAAAGTGCGCAGGGGTACCGAGCAAGCAGCCTCCATTCAGCCGATGGGTTCCTCCTATGAGCAGCTAAGCTGGCTGGTTTATGACGCGGTGGTCATGGCGCTCATGGAAAAACTGGGCCAAACCGGCGATGAAATGTTCATGCGCCACGCAAATCTTGAATAAGGATTTGGAGCGGTATCATAAAATTCATGTTTTTGAGGGTGATGGAATGTTGGATATAGTCGCGTTAGGCGAGCTGCTGATTGACTTTACCTACAGTGGAAGAAGCGAATATGGCATGCGCCTGTTTGAGCAGAACCCGGGGGGCGCGCCCGCCAACGTGTTGTGCGTGCTTGCCAACCTTGGCCTTAAAACCTCGTTCATCGGCAAGGTGGGCAGGGATATGCACGGCGATTTTCTGCGCAGCACCCTTGAAGAAAAAGGGGTGGACACCAGTGGGCTGATCAGCGCCAAGGACGCGTTTACCACCCTCGCGTTTGTTGAGCTGTCTGAAACGGGCGAGCGCAAGTTTTCCTTTGCGCGCAAGCCCGGCGCGGACACCTGCCTTTCGGCCGACGAGGTGAAGACCGAGCTGCTGGAGGCGTGCAGGATTTTTCACTTCGGTTCCCTCTCGCTCACCGACGAGCCGTCGCGTTCGGCCACAATCGCGGCAATTAAAACCGCCCAAAAGGCCGGAGCCATCATCTCCTATGACCCCAACTACCGCGCGCCGCTCTGGCAGAGCGAGGCCCAAGCCGCCGAGCAGATGCGCAGCGTTTTGGATTTTGTGAATATTGTGAAAATCAGCGATGAAGAAACCCGGCTGCTCACCGGAGAGGCCTCGCCCGAAGCCGCCGCGAAACGTCTTTTGCAGTGGGGGGCCTCCTGCGCGGTGGTCACCCTCGGCCGCAACGGCGCCTATGCCGCGGTGAAAGGCGCATCCGCGCTGGTTCCCGTGCCCGACGTTACGGTGGTGGACACCACCGGCGCAGGCGACGCCTTCTGGGGCGGGTTCCTCTACCAGTTGGCCACAAGCGGGCTGCGCCCCGGCGAGCTGGGCGCATCGCAATTGCAGGATTTCACCGGCTTTGCCAACGCCGTCGCCTCGCTCTGCGTGCAGAAGCGCGGCGGCATCCCGGCGATGCCCACCCTCGAGATGGTCAGAGAGTTTCTGGCAAGCCGCTGAAGCGGGCGGAGTATAACCAGCCACAGTAAGAACAGTAAAATAGACTTTTCCTTTGGGGCGGCAGTGTTACTGCCGCCCCAAGTTTGTTAAAAGCAGGCGGCAAAAAACGTCGGGGGCGAGGCGACAAGCGCGGCAAATGAGGGAGCATATTTAATATATAGAACCCCGGCTTCAAGGCGGGCATTAAGAGCCTGGAAAGCCTGGATACCATCGCCCCGGCAGTGCAGAAAGGAAACACCGAGCTGCTGAACTGGCTGAACGATGGAATTAAGGCGCTGGGCCAATAGCAATTTCCCCATAAGAATTATCAGGAAACCCTTGCCCCTGTTTACGGAGGTGCGGTTGACCCCGATAGTCTGGTGGTCGAAGGCAGCGTGGTGGAATAGGCTTAATGGCCTAAGCTGCGACTGGACGTTACGATATCCCGGCTGCTGAAAGATGCGCAAAGAGCCTGCCCTAAAGAAAGGGCAGGCTCTCACTGTTTTGTTGGTATTTGAGAACAAACCGCAAATGTCGCCTTTACTTCTTCTCCCCCGTCAGATAAGAAATCATTTCCTCCTTGGAGGACACCCGGCGGATTTTCCGCACCAGCTCATCGTCCGCCAGCTTTGCGGCGACCTTGGAGAGAAGCAGCATATGGTTCCGGTTGCAATCCTGGTCGTCGGCGACGCAAAACAGGAATATCGTGTCTATCTCCTCGTCGTCCAGGGTTTCCCACTCGATGGATTTTCGCAGCGTCGCAATGGCAATCCCCGGCTGCTTGGTGCTCTGGCTTTTCCCGTGGGGAATTGCGATGCCGTTGCCAATCCCGGTGGCACCCTCTTTTTCCCGCAGGTAGACGTCCTTCACAAAGCCGCCGGCGTCGTCAATATAACCGTTTTCATACAAAAGCTGTGACATGAGGTTTAAGGCGTCGTCCTTATCCTTCACATCCAAGCCAATGTGGATAATTCTTTCATCCAGTACATCTTTAAGCTGCATAATCCACCTCTATTGAATTAGGTATTGGTAAAGCTCATCCCGTTTTAAGCTTCTTAAATGGCTCAGGCTGCTTTCTGTTTCTATCAGCTCCAGAAACCCTTTATAAAAAAGCTGTATGAGCCGGGAGTCATCCTTGCTGTTTATTTTGAACGCCAGCAGAAACACCGTATCGGCCTCATTTTCCGCATCCCACGCGACCGGCTGGTCGAGGATTGCCACAGCCACCCTTGAGGTATTGGCCAGCCCGGAATTGCCATGCGGGATGGCAACGCCGTTGCCGATGCAGGTGGAAACGGTCTTCTCCCGCTTTAGTATCGAGGCGTGGTATTCCTTTGTGACATAGCCAAGCTCAACCAACCTGTCCGACAGCATGCGCAGCAGCTCCTCCTTATCCCTGACCCTGACGCCGGTAAAAATCAGCTGGGGGTCAAACAGGTAATAGCAGGAGGGGTCAAACCTCATTTTGGTTTTCAGCCTTTTATTATTCAGGACGTCAATCCTGTGCTTAATGTCGCCAAGCTCTTTTTCGGTCATCAAAGAGCCGGTGCGCAGGATTTTTTCGCCTGTAACGCTCAAATCTGATGTTGTTATGATTAAGTCGTACTGCTCCAGCATCGACCGGTCAAAGTCGTGCAGCGAGATGATGGAGATGCGCTCCACCTTGGGAATCGACGCCCTTATCTTATTGGCGAAGAGCTGGTTGAGCCCCATCCCCAAATCGGTGACCAGCGCCAGCTTGACCGGTCTGGAAAGCCGCTCCAGCGACACCTGAAAGTAGAGGGTGATGTAGCTCAGCTCGGTGGAGGAGATATTGATGCCGTAATACTCCTCGAACAAAATCGACAAAGCCCACGAAACCCGGTACATCTGCCTGTATTCTTCCTTGATGAATTTGCTCATCGCCTTGGTGGCCTGCCTGTCAAACCGCATCCGGAAAATGGCCGGGCGGATATGGTTGAGCAGGCCGTAATAAAGCTCGCTGTCTCTGGTCAGGTCGATATTCAGCACCTCGCTGACCACGGCAATGATATGGGTGACGAAGGTCTTTAGCTGCTCGTCGTATTGATAGGCGACATTCTCCTCCGCGCCGTCGCCGTGAATCAGATAGGAACACAGCAGTTGAATAGAGAAATAGATAATCTCCTCTTCACTGATTTCGACCGAGAATTTTTCTTCAATCATCTGAAACAGCGACTTTGACCAGCTGTACTCGTCATACTTGGTGATGGCCTCGCGGTCGGCCGCCGAGATGTTCAAACGGGTGTGTTTGGAACGGACAACCGCCAGCGCCGTGTAGATGAGCATCGAGTTGAAGGATTCTTCGGCGAATTTCAGGTTCCACTTGCCCTTCATGGTGAAGATGCATTTTTTCAGGAGGGCCAGATCCAGACCTCTGGCAAAAAAGCCGATGCTCTCGTCGATATTGTACAGGTCGTTGTTCAGCACCAGATGCTTGATGGCCAGCCGGATATTCTTTTCGCTTCCACTGAGGGAAACCCCGTAATTTTTCCGGATATCCAGGCCCAGCTCAAAGCCCCCCAGCCACTCTTCGCATATCTTCAGGTTTTTTCTCACCACGGGGATTGAATCATAAACCTGCTCGCTCAGCTCGTTCAGGGTCATCCGCTGGTCTTTGGAGGATAGAAGGAGAAACAGGTAGTGGTCAATCTGCTGCTCGCCTGTCGTTACTCCGCCGGAGCCGAAGCTGGAAAACAGCTTGGGAATGGCGTTGCTGTTTTCTACAACCAGATGCAGGCCCTTGCGGGGGAATTTATGAATGCACCCGTACCCCGACTCCTTAAGGGCGTCGTTGAGCACGTCCACCTTGCGGCGGACCGTGCTTTCGCTCGCCTCAAGGATTGAGCCGATTTTTGAGACCGAGATGTATTCATTTTCACTGAGCAACAACAGAATATTGTGTAGTAGAATGCTGTCTTTTACCTGTTTCATTGTTCACTCCCGTTACCGTCGCTTATGGGTTTTATCTTACCACAGATAGGATTTTCCGGTGGAGCCAAATAAATCCATCTTCGCCTGCACCGTCTGCTTCACCGTTTCAATGGTGGGGTTGAATACCTGCGGCGGCATAAAGTTGCCGGTGGAGGTGTAAATCTCGTGCGCCCGCGCAAAGAAAACCTGCTTAATGTCGCTGGATATGTTGACCTTCTGGATGCCGATTGCGCAGGCCCGGCGGATTTCCTCATCCGGGTTATCGCTGCCGCCGTGCAGCACCAGCGGCACCCATGCAACCTTGTTGATTTCCTCCAGCAGCTCAAGCTGCAGCCTGGGCTTTAAGCCCTTGGGGTAGATGCCGTGGGCTGTCCCAATGGCTATTGCGAGGGCGTCACAGCCGGTGGCCTCCACAAAATCCACCACCTCTTCCGGGTTGGTATATGTAACCTGACTGACCCCGCCCTCGTCAGAGCCGTCCACCATGCCGATGGTTCCGATTTCGGCCTCCACCGATACATCCAGCCAGTGGGCGAACTGGACAATCTCTCTGGTGCGCCGCTTGTTTTCCTCCAAATCCAGCAGCGAGCCGTCGAACATCACCGACGTAAACCCCGCCCGGATTGCGGCCACGCACTCCTCCATGGTCTTGCCGTGGTCCAGATGCAGGGCGAAGGCCACCTTGCTGGCCCTGAGCCGTTCGGTTACATACCTGAAAAAGTGGGGGGTGGCGTATTTGAACTCCCCCGGCGCAAACTGGAGTATTGCCGGCGTATTGGTCGCCTCCGCCTGCTCCACCACCGCCCTGACCAGCGCAAGGTCGGAGGTGTTAAACGCGCCAACCGCAAAGCGGTTCTCTTTGGCGACCGTTAATATATCCTTTAAATTGTATAACATAAAGTCTCCTGTTTTACATCATCTCGATTTGGATATCGTCCAAATCCTCGTCGGACAGCTCTTTGCCCAAATCCTCGCCGCGGTTTTCGTCGGCTTCTGTGACCGGCTTTTTAATGATGGAAAGCACCACCGCCGTGACCACCACGCCGATTGTAAGGGAGATAAGGCCCTGTATTGGCGACGAGAAGAAGGGGAAGGCGATAAACCCGCCGTTGAGCAGCTCGGAGGAAGTGCCCCATACCATCGAGATGCCGCCCGACACAAACGCGCCGCAGACACAGGCAGCTACCACCCGCACAAGGTCCCGCGCGGCGATGGGGATGACGCCCTCGGATATCATGAAGCAGCCCATAATCGAGGCGGCCTTCAAGGTTTCCCGCTCCGCTCTGGTATATTTATGTCTGGTGAGCAGGCAGGAAAGCGCAACGCCCAGCGGCTGAATCATGCTGGCGATAATCTGCACGGTTTTGGCGTCGCGGATGCCCTGCGCGTACAGCGCGTTGACAAAGGCTGTCGCCGTTTTGTTAACCGGGCCGCCAAAATCGAAGGTTGCCATCGCACCCAGCATACCGCCGTAGATGAACTTTGAGCCGGAGGAAAGCGACTCCAGAAACTGGGTCATCTGCGCCATCAGCCAGACGATTGGCCCTTTGATGACGGCAAACATCAGCAGCCCGGATATCGCCGTCGCCAGAAACGGTATCACCAGCATACCCTTTAACGCCTCAATGGTTTTGGGGAGCCTGATGTATTTTTTGCACAGGTTTACCACGACGCCCACCAGAATACCGCCCACCATACCGCCGATAAAGCCGGTGGTGATGTTGTGGGCCAGCCAGCCGATGATAAAGCCCGGCGCCAGACCCACCTTGCCGCTGATGGAAAAGGCGATGTAAGCGCACAGGATGGGCACCATCATCTGCATACCCAGCGAACCGGTCTGGAACATCCAGTAGCCGAGGCCGCTTTCGCCCAGATTGGCAACCGACTGCCCCGCCAGCGCACGCCCGATTGCCATGGTCAGACCGGCGCCAACCACCAGCGGAATGAAGTAAGAAATCCCCGTCAGTATGTGCTGCTTCAGTTGTTTAAAGTTAATGATGTCCTTCACAACGTACCCTCCCTATTTCTGAATGACTTTTTCAACCTTCTGGATAAAGCCTATGGGATTTTTGATGAGTGTGGAAGTCCCTATTTTGATAACTTTCTTTCCCTCAAAGCGCTCTGTTTTATCAATCGCCACGTCAACCGCCAGGATAACCACGTCCGCTTCCGCGATATCCTTTGGGTCAAGCTCATCCTCGATACCGATGCTGCCCTGCGTTTCACAGGTAATTTGATGGCCGCGAAGCTGGGCGCTCTTCACCAGCTTTTCTCTGGCGATATAGGTATGGGCAATGCCGGTTGTGCATGCTGCAACCCCTACAATTTTCATCTAGCTTTCCTCCCCCCTTTCCGATATAAATGGGATGCCGATTGTCACCTTGCAGTCCTTCCCCTCCAGCCGCAGGCCCTGACAGGCCGCGGGTATGAGGGCCGCATGCCCCTGAACCAGCTCGAAGGTCCTCTCCCCCACCCGGAGCTTAAGGTCGTTTTCCACCGGTATCACAATCCGGTGCCCGTCAAAGGCAGGCAGCGTATAGCTTCCGCAAAGCCTGACAAGCTGGATGCCGAAGCCGTCGTTATCCGCCTGTGTAATTAAATCGGAGAGGGTATACTCCTCCCGCTGCTCCAGAACACGCCCCCGCATGACCACCTTTTCCGCGATGCCCTCGCCGGTATAGGTCGTGTAGTCAAACAGGCCGAGGGCGTCCTCCTCGCTTAGTCCGAAATACATCTCCTCATCGCTGAGGGTCATCTGGTTGATGTTTCTCTCTACGCGGATGGTGACGTCGTTGCACTCGTGGTACTCCAGATAGAGGCACCCGGGGCCCACGCAGTGGGGCATCCCCGCCGGGATGAGAATGGTTTGTCCCTTCCGCACCGGTATCTGGTGCAAGCACCCCAGCATCCCGTCGATATCCTGCCGCCGTATCAGCTCACGCCACAAATCCCTTGTCACATGGGGCCTGAAACCGGCGTTTACGCATAGGGCCTCGCCTGCAATCTCTCTGGTGCCCGCAATGTACCACGCCTCGCTTTTGCCCATATGCATCCCGAAGAACCTTCTGGCGTCCTCCCGCTTGGGGTGGCACTGCATCACCAGCCTCACCTTAGTATCCCCCACCCGCGCAAGTACTGTCAAATGGTAGGGGTTGTATTGGTGAAAGCGTTTCCCCAATACCTGCTCGGGGTATTCCCGGATAATCTCGCTGAGCAGGAGCGCCCCCTGTTCCTCGGCCGTTCGGCTGACCGCAAAGTTTTCCCCCTTTCCCTTAGAGATAGCGCCTATGGAGGTCACGAGCAGCTCCTCGCACAGGTGTGAATCCTCGCCTGCCTCTTCCCTTCGCCATTCATTGAGCAGCTTGCCGCCTATGTAGAACCGCTCGATGCGGTTATCCTGAAACAGCAGCGGATACTCAGCCAGTGTTTTGTCAATCACATGGTAACCTCCCTTCTTCTGTGGTTTCGTGACATATTTAAAAGGCGCGCGGGCATTATAACCCCATTCATCAGCCTGTGACCTCATTATATTTGATTGGGCCGCTGTAAAAAGCAAACAAAAAAGTTTATTAATGTGTTCAATATTCGTTTGTTTTGCTTTTATTAAGGATACGGCAGGTATCGGCCCGGCGGCTTTTGGGGCTGCGCCGGGGGTAGAAGGCCGCTTGCCGCGCTGGGCCGCGAACCTGCCGCACACCCACAAAAACCGCCTGTGGCCAATGGCAAAAAGCAGGGGGATATTTTTGCTAAAACCGCCCATAAAGATTGCTGGAAGGTGTTGACACACGGCCTGTTTCAAGATATAATGATTAGGCGCTTCTAAGAAGAATAGAAAGAAATTGCCCGATTGTGTAACGGTAGCACGACAGACTCTGACTCTGTTTGTCTGGGTTCGAATCCTAGTCGGGCAACCAAAAATGGCAAACCCCTATCACTCTGGTAGGGGTTCACCATTACCTTAAAAGCCTGTTGGGGCTGTGCCCCGGCGGCAAGCGCAAAGTTGGATAGCGGGGTGTAGCGCAGGTGGTAGCGTGCTTGGTTCGGGACCAAGAGGCCGCGAGTTCGAGTCTCGCCACTCCGACCAACACCTTTATGTAGATACCAAAATGCCGATGCAATATTGGCGCTTTGGCAGGTACATAAAACATAATGTTATGTTTCAGGCGGGATGTATTGACAATACATCCCGCCTGTATCTATTCAGGGCAACCGGTGCTTCGGTTCGCTGCCGCTGCAAAAAACGGTGAGGAACATCCTCACCGTTTTTCTTTTTGTTTAGAGCACTGCCAACTGTTTTTGAAGTACGGCGCCGTCCTCCAAAAGGTGCTCCTGAAGCTGACTTACAGGCACATCGGCTGGGTCAACGTCTAATTTAACACATAGGGCTGCTGCTGTGCCCGCCGCCTGGCCCATTGCAAAAACGGGCGGCATCACACGTATAGCCGCTAAGGCGACACGGTCCAATGAGCAGCACCTTCCCGCTACAAGAAGGTTGCGAATTTTCTTTGGCAGCAAAATCCGGTAAGGTATTTGATAGGCGTCGCCTGTTGCGGGTTGGTAATTGACGGCATCTTTGGAATGCAAGTCTATTGAGTTGCCGGATAAAAAAATCACATCGTCGAAGGTGCGTTTTTCTTTGATATCACTTTCGGTCAGTACAAAATTGCCCTGAATTCGGCGTGTTTCACGCAAGCCTAACATTGATGCGGATTCAACAAGCTCAACATTTTTGAAGCCCGGGATTAGCCTGCGCATAAGCGAAATAATCTCTGAAATTTGTTGGCGGCCTTTGATACTTGCATTTGTGATCTCAAAGGGATCGCAGCCGTCTTTCAGAAAAATTCTCGACATATTGACTCTGAAGGTGCCGTCGGGGTTTTCATACACGGCAAGCTTATCCCGCAGCACACCATACCTTCCACAGGCTATTTCATTGCCTATGATATCTTGAAAGAAAAGAGTTCTGAAATCGCCGGATTCTTCCCGGGTCTTTTCCAGCTCCGCTTTATCCACGCCGCGAACAGTAAAAAATAATGAACCGGGTTGTGTCTGCCCAGCCTGGTCGCCATAAACAAAGGGCACTCCGCTGCCATAGGCGAGGTCTGCATCGCCTGTGCAGTCAATAAAGAGCTTGGCATTGACCTGCATAAGACCGGCTTTTGTCGCTAAGATTGCGCCTTCAAGCTGATTGCTCTCGTCATTCATACTGGACGAAATTAACAGGGCATTATACAGAAGTTCGACTCCGCTTTCGATGCACATATCCTCGGCAACACGCTTAAAGCTTTCGGCATCAAAGGGGCCGCAATGTGAATGTCCATGTACCCGGTATCCGGAATAGCTGGTTCCGGCTTCTACTTTTTCGGGATGAATGGCGCCGTTCTCTTGGGCCATACGCTGCACAAACTCATCAAAGATTCCCTTTATAACCTGATGCTCGCCGGCAGGGTCATAGCAGGTCATAAATGGTCCGACCAATCCCGCGGTAGCCATACCACCAAGGAAACCGTTTTTATCCACCAGAAGGACGCTTGCGCCCCGCCGTGCGGCGCATACTGCGGCAGCTATACCGGCACATCCGCCGCCAATGACGACCACATCCTTCTCGCGGGCTATTGGTATATCAAAAGAAATTTTATTCATAAATTGTTATCCTCTAGTATGTACTGTCTTTCTCAAATTCGGCCCACGGAATATTCACAGCTTCACCATGGTTAATAATGCCGTCAATATGCATCAGCAGTGGGAAGTCAGATATTTTTGCCACGCCGCGTTCGTCCATTTTGCGCACAGCATTTGCTGCGATAGTGGCAATTGCCACAGATTCCAGGGTGACGCCCGCAAGAATATCCTTTGCCTCCTCGTAGGTATATCCCTTACCCAAGAGCACACCTATTCTGCGGGTGCGGCCTCCAAAGATGGTTACATACAGGTCACCCGAGAAAAATGGCAGGGTTTCCATTTGGGCATTTATAAGCTGCATAAGCTTCATGACTTCTCTGGTACTTTCTACAAAAAGAGCCGCCTGAGGGTTGTACCGCTCCAAGCTTTCTTCGCCATATAATTTTTCATTCAGGCCAATGGCGAGGGAAACCCCAAGTGCATAAGCATTTTTCATTGCAACAGCACATTCAAGCCCCGCCACATCGGTAGTAACACTGATATGGTAATAATCAGTCTGAAGCATGCTTCTCAGTTTCCGCAGCGTTTCAATATCGGTGCCGCAAAATGCAATTTCGGTTTGCTGTCTGGCCGCAAGTTCAAAGCTTATGACCGGGCCGCCTACGGCATTGATGCTGACTTTTTTTCCGGCGCGCGCGGTCATTGCGGCGGGGAACGAAACAAGAGTGCCATCCGGCAGCGCTTCAAGCCCCTTGGTGACAGACAGCACGGGAGTGCCTTCCGGTAACAGCGGCAAAACATTCTCTTCAAACCAGGTTACGCCAAAGCTGCTGACCCCGCTGATAATCAGGTCGGCGCCTTCCATGGCTTCTTTCAGTCCATCTATATGGTATGCTTTTACACCGGCAGGAAGCTGACATTTGAGCATGGGGTGATAGCCGCTCTTTTTAACTTCATCTATGGAAACTCTGTTGTGAATCCCTACAAGTCTAACCTCATGGCCATTATCAGCCGCCGGGAAGCACATTGCAGAACCCATCATACCGGCTCCGACAATTGTAATAATACTCATGACTTACTCCTTTTGTGTGAAATAGGCGCCTTCATTAAACATCATCCGTTTGACCCAGGCTGGCGATATACGCTGTGTAGTATGCGTTTGCAAAAGAATTTGCGGCAACCTCGCTGAGCGCTGAAATACCGGTTTTTCCAATAGATATTTTTCCAATCTTAAGCATCGGTACCGTACAGCGTTTGGATATCCAGCCTATTTTATTGGCCTCAAGGTAGTGGAAAAATTCATGGGCAAGAATGATATTTCTTGCTATCGCAAATTCCATGTGATGCGTTTCGGCCCATAGTGCCACAGATTTGTTATAAACATAAATAGTGTTTTTACCTGAAAGATATTCGCAAAAATAGCGCACATTTCCCATCACATAGTCAATATCCTGCGGAATCATTTTAAAGCCGAATTCCTTTAAAATGCTGGACATGTCAAAACAGAAAGCATGGCAATATTCGTCAATAAAGCTTTTTGCCTCGGTGATACCCGCCATCCATGCATCATCAAAGATATCCTGGACGCGATGCTGAGGGATTTTATCAAAGCATGGATCGCGCAGAAGGATATCCAGGCTGCTGTCTCTGTCAGGGAAGGGAAATCTGTTATCTTGCACGTAAATTCTCCTAATCGGCTCTGTCTGAGCAGAGCAAAATCAATTTTTCTTCGTCCTTGCATTTTGCCAGCTCGATTCTTGCCAAAGACATGACTCTGCTTACATTTTCAAGACCGGAAAGATCGATGATGCGCTTGCCAAAAATGACATAGATATTGGGAAGGTTTTTGCTGCCGTCGGTGTAATCGGTGTGGGTTTCTACCATGACAGGCAGATTTTGCTCCCACCTGCTTGCACTGCAGACCACCACATGGCCGTTCTGCTTTTGCAGTCGGATTACCCCTTCCTCATCAACAATTCTGGTAGGCGTTGTATGGCTTTTAATCAGACCAAAGAGCTTTTTGTTCTCTTTTTTATACTGCATTGCGTACATAACGCCGTTCTCGGCTGTCAGTATCACATCCTGCGGTGCAACGCCGATGTTTTCGGCGACAACACTGCGCAGCTCTTCAACACTAAGCTTGCGCTGTGTCAGGTCTTTGGAGCGCAGCTCTGTGGTACCGATGGCGGTGGCTCTGACCAGGTTGGTAGATGCATCTACCTCCACAGAAATCTCAATGGACAGAGGATCGGCGCCGGCTGCGATTGCTTTTTCCTCAGCTTCTCTGCGAACATCCAAAATATCCCTGTCGGTAGGGTTCGGTATGGTTCTTTCCACCATATCCCGAACCATTGCCAAGGCGACGCCGATGGTGGAAATAACCGGCGCGTTATGAGAATTCTTATGCTTCAGTCCAAGAACTTTTCCCAAATGAGGCACTACGCTGGAGGCCCCGCCGCCACCTCCTATAAGGATGGTGGTCGAGGGGTTCATGTTATAGTCTTCGAGTAAAGACTTAACTACAACGGCATTCTTGTCAGAAGAGAGCTTCAGTGCAAGGTTTGCTGCCTCCTCAACCGATATTCCCATCTTATCCGCGAGGGGCTTCCATGCCTTTTTAGCGGCCTCTATGCTGCCTTTTGCGTAGTCGTCCTCTCCGATAAAGCCAGCTATATTTGCCGCGCCGGAAAGAGACAGGGCAAAGCGTTTGCCGTTAGAGCACTCCACATAAGCATAATCCGGGTCGCCCTCTGAAGGACGGACGCATTTTAATACAGGGTCTATAATATCCTCCGGATTGCTGTATACCTCATATGCCATACCCGCAATGTGCACGCTGCGGGGGCCTACCTCTGCGATTTTGCCGTTATTGATTTGAATCATGCTGCCGCCGCCGATGCCCACGGTTCTTACATCCAAGGAGGTTAAGTATGTTTTGTGCCCGCCTACGATAGCGTT
>JAEWWW010000065.1 GCA_023396215.1 Bacillota bacterium
CCTTTGCTATTTTTTATGCAGTTGGCAGACCGCATTCCTATTTTAGCAAAGGGAGTTTTTATTGTCTTCATCTTCGGCACAAGCCTTTTACCCAACCACTCGCCTAGCGAGTGGTTTTACTATACAACTAAGCCCCGCCTTTTTGCAGGCGGGGCGCCGGGCCTGTCGAAAAAGTTGGCGGGCTTTCAGGGGGGAGGCTGCGCCCCCCTTAGTATTGCCCTCACGCCCAGCAGCAGACAATCTTGCATTGCCTTTTTTGCAGGCGGAGCCACTTTTACAACAGCTTTTTATCGGTAAGTTGGGTGATTCGCTTAAGGATAAAGTTGCGGGCCGCGGTGATGTTGATGCGTTTATCCTCGTACATGCTGCCGTCGGCAATCATGCTCAGCTTCTCCAGCAGCCCTTCCTCGTTGGTGACGGCGCTGGCGCTGCCGATGGAGATGCGCACCGGCAAAGCGTCGGGGTTTTGGTTGTTCAGGCTGACGTTGCTGCGGATGGCCTCCATCTTTTCCAGCAGCTTTTGCTGGGTGCAGTCCATCAGGATAACCGCAAACTCGTCGCCGCCCATGCGGCAGACGATGTCCTCCCGCTCCACCGACTTGGCGATGATATCCCCCGCCGAAATCAGCAGCTTATCGCCCACCTCGTGGCCCAGATTGTCGTTAATCAGCTTCAGGCCGTCCAGATCGCAGTAAATCAGCCCCACACGGATGCCCCGCAGCTTGGCCAGCGCGGCAATCTCCCGCTCAAAGTAGGCGCGGTTGTACAGCCCGGTCAGCGGGTCGTGAAAGCAGATGTACTCATATTCATCCCGGACGCTGCGCTGCCGGGTGATATCCACCACAACCCCCTGCAGGTGCTGCCCGTAGCTGCCGTCTTCAAACATGCGGCCCTGGTCCAGCAGCCAGCAGATGCGCCCCTCTGATGAAAGGGTGCGGTATTCCAGCTCATAGACCGGCCCCTGACCCAGCTGCAGCGCCAGCTCCTGCGCCACCCGTTTGCGGTCGTCGGGGTGTATCAGCGCGCTGAAGCTGCCGCAGTTGCCTTCCATCAGCTGCTGCTCGGTGCAGCCCAGCAGCTCCAGCAGGCTGCTGTTGGCGCTGAGCACGGTGCGGCAGAGGTCGTTTTTGCAGCGGTAGATGCCGCCGGGCAGGCTTTCCTCAAGGTTCTGCGCCGCCCCATGGGCTGCCGCGGGCCCCTGCTGCCGCGGCTGCTGCATGACGCAGGCCACAGGCGGGGCGGGCTGCTCCTCCTCCTCGGGGGGCAGCGGCTCTGCGCCGAAGTATTGGCGCAGATGCTCCTCTGGCACCGGCTTGGCAAAGAAGTAGCCCTGCATAAAATCGCACCCGTAGGAGCGCAGCAGCCGGTATTGCCGGAGGGTTTCGATGCCCTCGGCCACCGTGCGTATGCCAAACTCGTGGCAGTTGGAGATAATGCTGCGGATGATGGTGCTGGAGATGGCGTTATCCTCCAGCTGGGAAACCACCGTTTTATCAAACTTCAGGATATTGAAGGGCAGTGAAAAGATGTAGGTAAAGTTGGAGTAGCCGGTGCCAAAGTCGTCGATGGCAAAGGCGACCCCCTCCTGCAGCAGCTGGGATATCACCTGACGCACCCGCTCAATCGAGCTGGAAAGCACGCTTTCGGTAATCTCAAACTCCAGCTTATGCGGGGGGATTTCATGGCGGTGGATGATGGCCATGGCCTGATCGGCAAAGTCGTCCTGCATCAGCTGCACCGCCGAGATGTTGACATGGATGTTTTTAAACTCGACCCCCGCCGCCAGCAGCTCGGCAATGGCGGCGCACACCTTATCCAGCACCACCAGCCCAATCTCTTTAATCAGGCCGCTTTCTTCGGCCACCGGGATAAACTCGGAGGGGTACATCACCTCTCCCCCGGTTTTGAGCCGCAGCAGGGCCTCCATCTTGGTAAAGGTGCGGTCGTCGGGCGAATAGATGGGCTGGTAATGCACCTCAAACCCATCCTGCTTCAGCGCCTGCTTGAGGGCGTCCATCACCATATGCTTGCGGCGCAGCCGTTCGCCCAGCTTATTGTAAAAGCTGACCGTCTGGTTGCTGCCCCGGCCGATGGATTTTGCCTCTGAAATCACAAAATCCAGCGTGCCAATCATCTCCTGAGAGCTGCCGCCGTGCTCGGGGTAAAGGGCGATGCCCATGGCGATGGTGCAGTAGTATTCGTTGCTGTCCACCCGCCAGACCTGCTCAAACCGCTTGGATATGGTCGCCGCCACCATCTCAGCGCGGCGCACGTCGCTGCCCTCGAGTATCAGCAGAAACTCGTCGCCGCCATAGCGGTAGACCCTGCCCTGCGTGTTGGGGATAGAGGTGAGGTAGGAGGCAATCTGCCGCAGCAGGCCGTCCCCCGCCGAAAGCCCGAAGGTTTGGTTGATGTATTTAAAGTCGTTGACGTCAAAGATGATGACCGCGCCCACATTTTTGCGCTCGCTGCCCTGTAGGCGGGGGGAGTCGAAATCCTCTACAAACGCGGCCCGGTTTTTTATCTTGAGCACGGGGTCAAAAAAGGCGGTTTTTTGTATCTTCAGCTCCTTGCTCTTTTGCTGGCCGATGTCGTTGACCGCCACGATGTAGACCTCAGACCCATCCACCCACCGCACCTTGGAGCCGGTGGCCGAGTACCAGATGCCCCGCTGGGGGTCGTAGCTATCCACCGTGCTGACGTTGCAGCTTTCGCTCAGCTGCCGCACCGGGCAGACGGTACATTTGCTCTGCCCGCGCTGCAGCGCCTTGTAGCAGGCCAGACCCAGCTCCACCGGGCTGGCGAGGTCAAGCTCCATGCGCTTGTTGATGTACTTGATGCTGAAATCGGCGGCGTCCACCACATACACCCAGGTGTTGACGTTATGTAAAATGATATCGGTGATGCGGTGGGACTCTTCCAGCTTATCCCGCTCCCGGTTGCGCAGCACGATGGCCGCCAGCGCCCGGGTGGTCAGCTTGAGACCGGCGACCTCCTCCTGGCTCCAACGGCGGCCGGTGCATTCCTCCACCG
>JAEWWW010000080.1 GCA_023396215.1 Bacillota bacterium
GCCCCCCCCCCGCCCCCCTGTAACCGTTCTTCATGCCCCCTGCGAGAAGGGGGACTTCTCATGAGGTCAAGGAACTGGGCACCGAGTCTGTATTTCAACCCACACCTCCCGCGAGGGAGGTGACGCACATAGCCCTTCTCAAATTAAAAGACCATCAATATTTCAATCCACATCTCTTTGGTGAGGTGGCTTTGCGGGCCATGTCAGCATCGGCCCCGGATGCTCTCTTGTGTCTGTAGCTGTAGGGGCGGCTATTAGCCGCCCGCAGGCAAGGTCGCGCGGGCGGTTGCTATCCGCCCCTACGGGGTCGTACGGCGGGCAAATTCCCCTCCTTGGAGGGGTGGCCGAAGGTCGGGGTGGTTTTACAGGCGGATGACATCCGTCCCTATGGGGTTTCTTCCCTGTTCTTAGCTCACCGCTTGTTGGTCAGCCCCAAAATGTAGTCGGCGCTGGTCTTGTAGTACTGCGCCAGTTGAATAACCGCCCAGACCGGGATTTCCCGCTCGCCGGTTTCATAGCGGCGATAGACTTCCCGGTTCAGCTTTAGTAAGTCGGCAATCTCTATCTGGGTTTTGTCCGCATCCTCCCGCAGGTCACGAAGCCGTTGGAAATACATCCGCACCACCCCTATACTTTTTTACCGCTTGTTGGTTCGCCCCAGAATATAATCGGTGCTGGTCTTATAGTAATCTGCCAGTTGGATGACCGCCCAGACCGGAATTTCCCGCTCGCCGGTTTCATATCTCCAATATACGGTGCGTTTCATATTGAGAATCTCAGCAATCTCATCTTGTGTTTTGTCGGCATCTTCCCGCAGGTCGCGAAGTCTCTGGAAATACATCTGTATCACCTCTTGACAAAGATACCATTTGGTTGCATAATGCAATTTATCCTTTCACCAATCGGTGAAAATCCAGAGGTGATACTATGCCCAACTATAAGGCCTTATACCTAAATCTTTTCAACAGCGTCACCGACACCATCGAGCGCCTCAAGCAGGCGCAGCAGGAGGCCGAACGGCTGTACCTCGAGGAGGAGGAGCCGCCGGTGGTACGGCTGTTTGCGCCGGACGAGGACGATTTGGTTACATAAAAAGCCCGCGTCACCAAGGTGACGCGGGCTTTGCTGTATATCGGGTTTTATGGTCGTTGTCAGGCCTTTTCGGCTGCCATACCCATGGCTTCTATTTTTCGTGGCACAGCGCCCTGATGTTGAGGCTCATATCTCCATAAGAAGATTCCGAGGATAAAATCACAAGATAATCGCCCGACGCTATCCTGGTGTTCCCGCTGGGAACAATATCCTGATTGCCCCGATGGATTCCGGCAACCAACGCCCCCCGGGGCCAATCTATTTCTCTTATCATTTTATCGGCCACCGTGCTCCCCGGCTCAACCGGTATCTCGATAATGCTGCCGGCTTTGGCGCTTTCTACCTGCTCTTGGTTATGGCCGGCTATCCTCTCCAACAGAACCTCATAGATGGGCACCACCTTCAGCATATCGGATAGCAGGAGCGCAATAAAGGAGCAAGCGGCCAGCGGGAGCAGATGAATGAAGGAGCCGGACATCTCGGCCGTCAGCAGTATCGCGGTAATGGGCGCTTTCACCGAGCCGGACAGGGTGCCGGCCATTGCGCAGACGGTGAAATCGGGAATATATTCGGCAGGCATACCGAACTGTACCGCGATCAGGCCAAGGACGCTGCCGGAAAGCGCACCGACCGAAAGTATCGGCATGAAAATTCCGCCCGGCATACCGCTGCCAAAGCTTGTGCAGGTAAATAATATCTTAAAGGCGGCAAATACGAGCAGCAGCAGGATGCCACTTCTGGCTTCCTCAGACATCCTGACTAAATTTTGTCCTCCGCCCACCACCTGCGGGAGGAGCAGCCCAAACGGGAGCGCAACCAGTATCGCCATCACCGGCCGCAAAAAACCGGGCAGCTTTTTATACAGCGACTGTGACGCCAAAAGCGTTTTATTCAACAGCGCGCCGACAGCCCCGGATAAAACCCCCAAGGGCAGCAGCCACAGGTAGAGGCTCATCGGCAGCGATGGCAGCGTGGTAAAATCCAAAACAGGCTTGAGCCCAAAAAAATATTTTGAAACCACATCGGCTATAACCGACGCGGTTGTTGCCGCAATGAGAACAAGCGGCGAAAAGCTCCTGTGAACCTCCTCCAGCGCAAAGATGATGCCTGAGAGGGGGGCGTTGAAGGCTGCGGCAAGCCCGGCCGCCGCACCGCCGGTTATGAGGTAATTTTCCTCCAGCTTGTTTTTGCTGATTTTTTTTGCCACCGCCTGGCCGCCTGAAGCGCCAATTTGGATGGTCGGGCCCTCGCGACCCAGCGACAGGCCAAAAAGGGCTGAAAAAATGCCGGCCAGAAAACGCACGGCAATAATCGAACGCCATTTCATTTTCATGCCGTAGATTACCTGGCCCTCCACCTGCGGAATGCCGCTGCCCGAGGCCATCGGCTGAAGCTTTATCAGCCACGCGATAAACAGGCCGACGCCCACAGCCGCCGCTATCCATGGCAATATCAGTAAGGGGTGCAGCTTCAGGTAAGCAAATATCTTAACAGCGGTATCGCTGCCATGCTCAACGCCCAAACGATATAAAACAGCCAACAGCCCCACAACAAACCCACATAATATTCCTTTGAAAGCCACACTCCATTTCAATTCATTCAAATCTGACAGCACTTTATAAAGCCTTGATTTCGCCACTGACTATCCCTCCGGGGTGTTCATTTTACCTTTCTTAATATAGCACCACTATGACGAATATTCAAATTTCATTTGTACAAAATGCAGTAATAATAGCATTTTTATTTTGTTAATATAGCTAAGCCTCGCCTGCGCTTCCTATCAATCAGCCCGCGGGCTGCCCCTGCGGCGGCAAAAAATCAGCAAAAACAAGCTGGAGGAAAATTACCTCATAACCGGCGGTGCGGCGGTCTGTCCCCTTACCGCAGCCCACAAACAAAACAAGGGCGGCAAAAAGCCGCCCCATGGGTGTATATTATGTTTTTCGGTGCAGCAATGCTTCAGCCTGCCCTCGCCCCCAATTGGGCGTGGCCGGTCAGCGTTTGGGGTTGACGATGTCGCGCCAGTCGAGGTCGCCCCGCTCGAGGGCGTGTATCAGCGCTTCGGCGGTGGCGATGTTGGTAGCCACCGGGATGTTGCGCACGTCGCACAGCCGCAGCAGGCCGGCTTCATCCGGCTCGCCGGGTTTGACGTTGATGGGGTCGCGGAAGAACATCAGCAGGTCTATCTCATTGCAGGCAATTCTGGATGCAATCTGCTGGTCGCCCCCCTGTGAGCCTCCCATAAATTTAAAAATCTCAAGGCCGGTGGCCTCGGCCACCAGCTTGCCGGTGGTAGCGGTGGCGCAGAGGTTGTGGCGCGAAAGCACTCCGCAATAAGCGATGCAAAATTGGGTCATCAGCTCTTTCTTAGAGTCGTGTGCGATGAGAGCTATATTCATAAAGGATCCTCGCTTTCGGTTAATTAGAAAATAATCAATATTCAAAACACCCGCCCTCTACGGGGCAACAGGTACTTTTTTTCGGTGTAAAGAGCCGGGGTATGCCAAGCGTTCTACTCACAAACGCTCTAAAACTGCATCAGTTCCACATAACGGCCGCAAACCCGTGCGGCAATGTTGTCGAAAGCCACCTTGGCGGGGCAGCGGCCCAGCGGCGCCGCTGCGGCGGTCGCCGCCTTCACCCCCTGGTCCTCGGGCACCAGCCCAATGAGCTGCACCCCGGTGCCGTCAATCACATCGTCCAAATCGCCGATGGTGCCGGAGCGCATCAGCATGCGGGGCACCTGATTGATGACCAGCCTCTGGTTTTGCAGCCCGGCCTGCCACAGCGCCGCCGAAGCGCTGGCCGTACCCCGCACCGAAACGGCGTCGGGGGTGGTCACCAGCAGGGCAGCGTCGCAAAAGGGTGCGGGCAGGGTCAGGTCGGCCCCCAACCCGGCGGGGGTGTCGATAATCACATGGTCATAGTGTCTGCGGCAAAGGGCAAGAAAATCGCCCAGAGCGGCCTGACTCGCCACAAAACCCGGGTTGGCCGGGGCGGCAATCAGGTGCAGGTTGCCCTGATGGCTGTCGGCCACCACCGCTTGCTCAGGGGGGCAGCCGCCATCCAGCACATCGGCCAGATCGAAGACCACCCGCTTCTGGAGAGAAACTACAAAATCCAGCCCCCGAAGTCCGGCGCCGGTTTCGACCAAAAGCACTGATTTTTCCAGAAAAGCAAGGGCTCGGCCCAGAAAAACGGCGGTCGCCGATTTCCCTACCCCACCCTTGCCCGAGGCAATCATCAAAAGCTGTGACATCGCTAAACACTGACCTCCCGCTAAAACCTTGAATTGTCGGCGGCTTTGGTGGGCCGCTGTTTTCTTGTTTATGCCGGGGGCTGGGCCGGCTGTAACCCCCCTGCCCCGTGCGGCAAAAGCCTTCGCAAACCTCTTTCAACATTTTAGCGGGAGGCCTGTATAAGCTTCCAACCTTAATTTTAACATATCAATTGCTTTTTACAAGAGAATTTTTGTGGGTTTTGCTGTAAAAAACCCCGGGCAAATTTTGTATCATTTACACATTTCAACAAACTATGGCAGGATTTGACCCATCGGCTGGGGGATATCGCTGCCCGAGCCGGAGAAAAAGTAGGCGTCAAAAAGCTCTTTGGCCACCGGCGCGCCGGTGTAGCCGTGCCAGCCCTTCTCGATAACCACCGCGATGGCAATCTGGGGGTCTTCGGCGGGGGCAAAGCAGATGTAGGTGGAGTTGGGGAATTCCGAGGTCTGGGGGGTACCGGTCTTGGAGGCGATGACATAGGGGTAGTTGCCGCTGTTGTAATCCCCCAGCCAGTAGTAGGAGGTGCCCCCCGGGCCGGAGGCCATCACCATGCCCTGCACCACCGTCTCAAAAGCCGAGGCGGGGGCGTCCACCACCTGCGCCACCCGGGGCTCGTTATCCTGCACCGTTTCGGTAAAGGAGTAGTTTTTAATGCTTTTGAGGATGTTGATGTCCATGCGCTTGCCCCTGTTGCCGATGGTGGCGGCGTAGTTGGCCAGCTGCAGGGGGGTGAACTCGTTGTAAAGCTGCCCGATGGCAGACTGCAGCACGTCGCCGGGGTACCACGGCTCGGAGGAGCCTATCTTCTCCTTGGTCTGGGGCGAAGAGAGCTGGCCGGTTTTTTCACCTATCTCGATACCGGTGGGCTGGCCCAGCCCCAGCTGCGCGCTGTACTTGTTGATATTTTCGATGCCCAGCCGCCTGCCCACGTCGTAAAAATAGATGTTGCAGGAAACCCGCAGGGCGTTAAGCACATTGATAGGCCCATGCACATTCAGACAGGTGGGCGAGTAGCCGGGGGCGTAAAAGGTATACACACCGCCGCAATGCACGGTGGAGCTGGGGTTCACAATCCCCTCGGCCAGTCCCGCCAGCGCCACAGAAGGCTTGTAGGTCGAGCCTGCGGCATACAGGCCGTTAAGGGCGCGGTTCCACAGGGGGTTGAGGGGGTCGGTGGAAAGCCGGGAGTAATCCGACCGGTAGTTGTTGATGTCGTAGGAGGGGTAGGTGGCAGCCGCCAGAATATCGCCGGTTTTCACCTCGATGACCACCGCCGCGCCGGCGTCGGCCTCGCGGCCCTCACCCTCCTTGGCGGTCTGCTGCAGCTTTTTAATCTGGTTTTCCAGCGCGGTTTGGGCCACCCGCTGCAAATCACGATCCAGGGTGAGCACCACCGTGTTGCCGGGCTGGGGGGCCTTGGTCTGCCGGATTTCCACCACGTTGCCGCGGGAATCCAGCGTAATCTGCCGCTCGCCGTCCACCCCGCGCAGCTGGTCCTCAAAGTATTTTTCGATGCCATCCTTGCCGATGACGTCGTCCATCTGGTAGCCCTTATCCTTCAGGGTGAGATATTCCTCACGGTAAATGGGGCCTATCTGGCCGATGATATGGGGGGCGATGTCACCGCTGACATATTCGCGGATGGCGCTTTCCACCACGTCCACACCCTGCATCTCGAAGGTGCGCTCCTTGACCCTGGTGACGGTGGTGATATCTATATCCTTGGCAAAGGTGTAGCTGACGCTGATGGAGTAGCCCCGCTGCGACATCTCGTAGCGGACGCCCGCCAGCTTGCGCAGCAGCACCGGGTCGTAGCTCTGCAACTGGTAGGTTTCGGTCAGCCAGTGCATCACGTCGTCGCAGGTGGCATATTCCTGAAGGTTCAAAAAGCTTTTGAGCCGGGCAATCTCGCTGTCATAGCCCTCGATAAAGGCGAAGGGCTGGGTTTTGGTGATGGGCAGGTTGTCAGTCCACTCCTCGCCCGAGTCCTCCATCAGGGCGATGAGGCGGGTGATAATCTCGTTTTCCTGCCCGCGGGGCATATAGGCCCCGTCAAACACCACGTCGAAGCCGGAGCGGTTGATGGCCAGCGGACGTCCGTAGCGGTCTACAATCTCGCCCCGGGCGGCGTGCTCCACTTGGGTGCGCACCGCCCCCTGCTGGGCGCGGCGCAGATATTCTTCGCCCTGCACAATCTGCATCTGCATCAGCTTATAAAGATAGCCGAAGAACACCCCGGACAAAATCAGGGCCAGCAGCCCTATTCTGACGATAGCGGTTCTTTCTCTCACGGTGTTCTTCCCCCCTTGCGTTTCATTCTCTGTTGGCCTGCGGCCCTGTTTTTAACGGATTTGCAGCCTGCGGGCATACCAGCGCGAAAGCGCCGAAAATACCTTGAAAAAGAGCGGCACAAACAGCGAGGAGTAGATCATCACCGGCACCAGCTTGCGCAGGTAAATCATCTCCGCGCCTTCGTAGCCCCAGATGCCGTACATGAAGAAGAACTCCACCCCGCCCTTGAGCAGCATGGCGCCCAGCGTGAGCAGCATGGCGTTGATGCTGCTGTTGTGCATCAGGTGCTCCACCACAAGGCCGATGCAAACCCCGAAGACGAGAAAAAGCAGGGCGTTAAGCCCAAAGTAGGTAAAGGCGCTCAGGTCGCAGAACACCCCGCCCACAAGGCCGTAGATGCCCCCCAGATATTCGCCCTCCTGCATGGCGATGCAGACCACCGCCGGCAGCACCAGCAGCGGTTTGTTGCCAAGCACCACCAGAAAGCCGGGGGTGACCTGCAGGATATATAGCCCCATCAGGCACAGGGCGTAAACCATGTGTTTTTCAAACACGACCCTTTTTTTCATCTATGTTCATCCTCTGGGGGGGCGCTGCCCGCGCCCGCCTATGTGTGTTGCGCCGCCTTAGCGGCCGCTGCCAAAGCTTTCGCCCTGACCCAGGAAGCTTTTGATGATAAAAACATCCTTGATGTTTGTGATGTCGGCGGCGGGGCGCAGGGTGGCGTAGAGCGAAAGCCCCGAAGGCTCGGGCAGCACCTCCACCACGTTGCCGATGACCAGCCCTCTGGGGAACAGCCCGCCGCTGTCCGAGCCGGAGGTCACCACCAGGTCGCCCACGGCGGCGCCGCTTTCCCGCGGCAGGTAGCTCAGGCGGCAGAGGCCGTCAAAGGCCAGCTCCACCGAGCCGGTGACGATACCGGTGTCACGGGTGCGGATATCCACCGCTCCCACGTTGAGGGCCACGTCCAGTATGGTGATAACCTTGGATTGGGTGAGCCCCACCTCGCTGACGATGCCCACCAGCCCGTCGGCCGAAATCACCGGGTCGCGGGGCTTGACCCCATGGTGGCTGCCCTTGTTGATAACAAAGGAGCCAAAGCGGTCGTTGTAATCCCGCCCGATGACCGAGGCGGCCTCAAAGTCGAAGTCGGGGTTTTCCTCCTTCAGCCCCAGAAAGGCCCGGTACTGCTGGTTTTCCTGCCGGTAGGTTTCAAACTCTATGAGCTGCTCGTTGAGCTGCCGCAGCTGCTCCTTGAGCATCTCGTTTTCCCTGGTAATCTGCCGCACGTTGACGATCTGGCCAAAAAATTCGCCCACCGAGGCCGAGACATCGGCCGACACCGACTGCAGCGGGGTGGTAATCGCTCCCGCCACCTGCGCCACGAGAGGCGAAATGCCCCCTGTGTAGATGGCCCGGAACAGAAACGTCCCGAATATAATCAGCAGTGAAAGCAGAACCTTGAAGCGGGTGCTCTTTAAAAAACCCTCCACGGGCAACCCTCCCATGCAAATGCTCCTGCGGCCGGGGCCCAGCGGGCCACCTTTGTGCAACAGGTTTCAGAACAGGTCTATCGCACGCAAGCCGGGCAGACCCTTGCGGTTCCTCCCGGCTGCATCGGCAGGGCTGCGTCTGGGGCAGCCCCGGTATTCATAACGACTAATATCTGCGGTCGTCGTCGGTGAGCGACTCGCGCAGGCGGTCGATATCCTCCAGCACCTTGCCGGTGCCCTCCGCGACGCAATCCAGCGGGTTTTCGGCCACATAAACCGGCATGCCGGTTTCCTGCGAGAGCAGCTTGTCCAGCCCGCGCAACAGCGCGCCGCCGCCGGTGAGCATAATGCCGTGGTCGATGATATCGGCCGAAAGCTCGGGCGGGGTGCGCTCCAGTGTGGTGCGCACCGCGTCCAGCACCTGGCTGATGGGGTCGGCCAGTGCCTCGCGCACCTCGGCGGGTGAAAGCATGATGTTCTTGGGCAGGCCGTCCACCAGGTTGCGGCCCTTGATTTCCATATCTTCCTCGTTCTCATAGGGGTAGGCCGAGCCGATGTTGATTTTGATATCCTCGGCGGTGCGTTCACCGATGAGCAGGTTGTATTTGCGCTTGACATAATGGATGATGGCGGTATCCAGCTCGTCGCCGCCTACGCGGACCGAACGGGAGGCCACGATGCCGCCCAGCGAGATAACGGCGACCTCGCTGGTGCCGCCGCCGATATCCACCACCATGCTGCCGGTGGCTTCGGCGATGGGCAGCCCCGCGCCGATGGCCGCCGCCATCGGTTCCTCGATGATCGAAACCCGTTTGGCCCCCGCCTTGATGGCCGCCTCTTTTACGGCGCGGCGCTCAACGGCGGTAACCCCCGAGGGGATGCAGATGATGACCCGTGGCTTTGCAAACATCGAGTTGTTGAAGGCCTTTTTGATGAATATCTGAAGCATGCTGGCGGTGATGTCGAAATCGGCGATTACGCCGTCCTTGAGGGGGCGGATGGCTACAATCGAGCCGGGGGTGCGCCCGATGACCTCTTTGGCCTCGGTGCCCACATATTTCACGGTATCGGTGCGGATATCCACCGCCACCACCGAGGGTTCACGCATGATGACGCCTTTACCTCTCATGTAAATCAGGGTATTTGCCGTGCCAAGGTCGATGCCAATGTCTTTTGACAGTGAAAACATTATTTTTCCCCTTTCGATGGTTGTGTCCTTATCCAATACCAGTCTGCCCTCCGCACCGGCGCAAAGGGCGGTGAGCCGGCAGTTTTCCTGTTTTTGTCTTGTTGATAAAGCCTTTTTTCACCGCCGGACAGGGCCATGGCGGCCGTTTGCGGGATGAAAACCAACTTATTAAGTCAAATCTTTATTATTATAACCTTTGGCCTGTTGATTCTCAACCGAAAATTGAGAAAATTCATCGATTGGTCAAAATCTCAAACTGCTTTAGTTCGCGGCTCAGGCGGGCCACCGGCAGGCCCATGATGGTGTAAAAGTCGCCGTTGACCGACTGCACCAGCAGGGCGCCCCTGCCCTGTATGCCATAAGCCCCCGCCTTATCGGCGGGCTCGCCGGTGGCTATGTAGCGGTCGATGTCCTCCGGCTCCAGCGGGTAGAAGCGCACGGCGGCCTCTTCGACAAACAGGCGGCTGTTGCCATCACGCACCAGCGCTACCCCGGTGTACACCTTATGCTCACAGCCCGAAAGCCGGGTCAGCATCCGGCGGGCGTCGGCCCCGTCGTGGGGCTTGCCCAGTATCTCGTCGCCGGCCACCACCAGCGTATCGGCCCCAATCACGGTATGGCCGGGGCGCAGGGCAGCCACCGCCTGCGCTTTTTTCAGCGCCAGCTGCTGCACCGCCCGGTCGGGGGCAACGCCCGGCTCCAGGCTTTCGTCGGCCTGTGACACCAGCACCTCAAACTCGCCGGAGATAAGCTCCAGCAGCTCTTTTCGGCGCGGCGATTGCGACGCCAATACCAGCTTCATAAAAAAGACCATTCCTTTCACTTTCGTTTGGGCACAAGCGGACCATGAAAAGGAATGGTCTTTTCGTGCATCAATCCACGGTTCCCGCCGCAGGCGGGGAGCGATTGGCACATGACGGTTTCGCGTGACCTTTCACGCTAAACCATTCCTTTCACTTTCGTTTGGGCACAGGCAGACCATGAAAAGGAATGGTCTGCTGTGCATCAATCCGCGATTCCCGCCGCAGGCGGGGAGCGATTGGCACATGACGGCCTGGCGTGATTTTTCACGCTAAACCATTCCTTTCACTTTCGTTTGGGCACAGGCGGACCATGAAAAGGAATGGTCTTTTCGTGCATCAATCCGCGGTTCCCGCCGCAGGCGGGGAGCGATTGGCACATGACGGTTTCGCGTGATTTTTCACGCTGATACCCTTTCACGATTATGCCTGTCCCGGCCGTCTGCGCGGCGGTGCGGGCAATCAGCCCCTGCCCGCCAGCTTGCGGTAGGCCAAAACCCCCAGCAGCACCAGAATGACCTGCGCCACGTTGATGCCCAGCTCCAGCGCGAAGGCCAGCCGCAGCACCGAGAGGTCCAGCACAAAGGGGGTCGCGGGCGAGATGCCCACTGTCCGCCCAAAGCTAAGCCAGCCCAGATAAGGCACCCCCGCCGCAAGGTCGGCCAGCAGTGCGCCCAGTATAATTCCGGATAACACAAACACAATCAGCAACAGGTTCTTTTTCCACCTAGCCATCAGTATGCCCTCCCCAAATGCAGTTTATCTCTTATTATTTTGGCCTTATGGGCCGCAAACGACCGCTTTCGGTCAATTATACCATTTTTCGCGCCGGTAGCCGCGGCTGCCCCCTGTAAAAACGCGGGGCCGCGCCTTAACCCTGCGCGCCCACCCCGGTGGAGCCAAAGCCCCCGTCCCCCCGCTGGGTGGCCTCCAGACTGTCGCAGACAGCCAACTCGGGGGTAAGCACCGGCAGGATAACCATCTGGGCGACGCGGTCGCCGGGGTTGATGGTGTAGGGGCTGCTGCTCTGGTTGAAAAGCCCCACCAGTACCTCGCCCCGGTAGTCGGAGTCGATGACCCCCACGCAGTTGGCCGGCACAAGACCGTGCTTAATGGCAAGGCCGCTGCGGGCAAAAACGAACGCCGCGTGGTCGGGGCTGCCCAAATCGATGGCAAGCCCGGTGGGTATCTTCACCGTTTCGCCGGGGCTTGCTGTGACCGGGGCCTCAAGGCAGGCGTGCAGGTCGTAGCCCGCGCTGCCCGCCGTCGCCCTGCGGGGGAGTATTGCCCCATCGCGCAGCAGTTGTATCTTTAAAGCTTTCATGGCCGCTCCTTTGTTCCTTTTTTGGGCCTGCTCTTAAAATCTGTATTCACAAACGGGGAATGCCGGATTGACAAGCAATTTTGCCGCCAAGACGGGGGTTCCGAGTGTAAAGACGGGTTCCTAGAGCAGGTTTCTGAAATAAAGCCCTCCGGTGCGCACCCCGGCGGGGCAGTCGCCCCCTGTCTGGTAGCGCTCCAGCACCCGCACACAGTCGGCGGGGGCTTCGTGGGTGAAGTAGAGGGTGGCAAAATCCAGCCCCTCGAGGGTTTCCAGCCGGTCGGCCAGCCAGAGGGGCACCGTGTTAAGCAGGCGGGAGTACTCGCGGCCCACGCAATCCACCGCAAAGACGTTACCCATGCGGTCGGTGAGGGCGCCGGCCCCCTTGCAGTCGCCGCAGCCCTCCGGCCCCTTGATGGGGCAGCTGCGCATGGTCATCAGCGGCAGGCTGCCGTAGGCGATAATCCCCACCGGCAGGTGGCGCTGCAGCTGCGCAAGGTTTTTCAGGTTGAGCTCGATGGAAAGGCAGGCGTCCTCCACCCCCAGCCGGGCCAGATGCTCCAGCGCGTGGGAGTTGAGGATGTTCAGGTTAAAGTCGCCGTAAACGGTAAAGCCCAACTCGCGCCCAAGCCGCACCGCCCCGATGTTGCCCGCGCTCACCGCCTTCAGCCCCATCCCCTTGAGGGTGGCAAGCTGGGCGGCGGCCCGCTTTTCGGCGGGTGGGAACAATGCGGGCGATATCTCGGCACAGATTTTATCCTTATAGGCAAGCCAGCTGTAATCGGCGGCAAGGCGGGCCAGCGGCACCGTAATCAGCTCGGCCTGCTCGGCGATGGGCGGGGTGAGCTGCCCCAGGTTTTGCAGCCGCACCCGCAGCGCGGGCCGCCCCACGGGCATCGGGCTTGGAGCCACCGCGGGCAGGGCCGCCCCGTCAAAGGGCACCGGCTTCACCGCGCCCCGCTGCTGCTCCAAAAGCGCCAGCGCATCCTTGCGCAGGTTGTTGAGGGCCGAAATCGGCAGCATCAGCCCCGGCTCGATATGGCATTCAAGGTGGCGCAGCACAAAGGGGGTACCGCCCATCTTCTCCAGCCCCCGGCGGGCCAGCGCCTCGTCGGTGGCATGGGTTTTGGCCTGTTGGGGCTCTTCGCCCAGCGCCTGCGCCTGATGCCCGTCCTGATCCCGCACCGTGAGGGCGGCGGGCTTGCCCGCTGCCATCTCCAGCACAAGGTCTACCGGTACCGCCCCCCGCTCGCTGCGGTAAAGGCCCGCAAGCTGCCCCATCAGCTTGCCGGTGGCGGCGGTGACGTCCTCTTTTTCGCGGATACCAAACATCCCGCTGCCCGGCTTGCCCTCATAATAGGCCTTGGTAAAGCCGCTGCGGGCAAAAACCGCCGTCAGCGCCTCAAAATCCACCGGGCGGCCCTCAAGGGCGTTGCGGCAGGCGGTGACCGCCGCAGCCACATACTCGGGGCGCTTCATCCGCCCCTCTATCTTCAGCGAGCTGACCCCGATGCGGGCAAGCTCCTGTATATCCTCCACAATGCTCATATCCTTGAGCGAGAGGGCGTACTCCTTGCCGCCGCCGGCAAAGGGCAGCCGGCAGGGCTGTGCGCAGACGCCGCGGTTGCCGCTGCGCCCCCCCAGCATGGCGCTGAGGTAGCACTGGCCCGAAAGGCTCATGCAGAGGGCTCCGTGTACAAATACCTCGGTTTCTACCCCACCGTCGCGGGTGATGGAGGCAATCTCATCCTTTGACAGCTCGCGGGCCAGCACCGCCCGGCGCATCCCCATAGCGGCAGCCGCCCGCGCGCCGGCCACATTGTGCACCGCCATCTGGGTAGAAGCCATCAGCGACATCTCGGGGCAGGCGGTTTTTAACAGCTGCACCACCCCTAAATCCTGCACCAGAACGCCGTCCACCCCTGCGGCGGCGGCAACCCCGGCCTGGGCCAGCAGCGCCGGCAGCTCGCTGTCGGTCACCAGCGTGTTCAGGGTCAGGTAGACCTTTACCCCCCGTATATGGCAGTAGCGCACTGCCTGGGCCAGTGCGTCGTCGTCAAAGTTTTGGGCTCCGCGGCGGGCGTTAAAGCCCTGCCCGCCCAGATAAACGGCGTCGGCCCCACTGCGGACAGCGGCTATCAGCGAGTCCATCCCCCCTGCGGGGGCTAAAATCTCTGGTCGATTGCGTTCTTTCATAAGCTACCTCTTGTGCAGGGCAAGCTCGCGGCCCAGCCTTTCTATCTCTCGGTTGGCCTCGTCCAGTTCGATGCGGGCCCGTGCCGCATCCTGTAAGTATTCCGCCAGCTGCCCCCGGATGTTATCCGACGCAGCTTCGCTTTTATGGCAGCCATCCAGCAGGTTCATGCAGGTCAGCACCAGTGCGTCGCTGAGAGAAACCCCCGGATGGCGGCGCATCAGCTCCTCCAGCATCCCGTTGAGCTTCTCTTCCAGGCTATGGATATATTCCTTGGTTTCGGTGGTGGTGATGCTGTAGCTCGAGCCCATCACCTGAATCTGAACACGGTTGTAGTTTGCCATGGTACACCTCCATCTGCCTGCCCTCAGGGCGACGGTCGTTTTCGCATTGTGAATGCGGGTATGTTTATTATAGTACATTTGCGGGCGGCAGGAAATACCACAGGTGAATTTTTCGTGGCAAAGCCCTGTCTTTTTTCGGGCGTTTCTGAAAATGGAAAACCGCCGGGAAATTCGCTGAACACAAGAGGATGTAAGGCAAAAAGCGCAGAAACACTTGATGTATTCCGAGCATTTTTAAGGCAGCAGATGCTGTTTTCAGTAGAATTTGCCAAGAGTTTGAAGTTTTTAGAAAGCCTTTAACCAAAAAAGCAGGGTTCGCGCCCTCAATACGGCCCGGTTCACATCCCTCACAGGGTAAAGAGTATCCTGAAGCGGAAATGTAAACCCCTGTTCTATAAATTTTTTTTGGGCAGCGGCCGATTGTTAGCTTTTGCCGGCAAAAAAAGTAAAACAGCGGCGTTTATCCTGCGCAAACCCTCCCATAGGGTAAAGAGCGTTTGGGAGCCCAACTGTAAACCTGCCGCCCCACAAATTTTCTCAGATGGCGGCAGGTTGTCAAATTTTGTTGTAAAACCGGGGTATGTAGTATATACTTTCTCTTGGTATACCCTTGGCCCGCCACCGATTTTAGGGGCAGCCGAGGGTGGCCGTCGTCTTTTTGGCCTTTTGATGCATACAATAATACCAATTGCGGTTTTGGGCTGTTCCAAAAAATTAAAAGCTGGTCTTTTTTATTTTTCAGACAGACCCTAAGCGCATTGCTTATTTTAAAAAGATTTTTGCTACAGGTTGGGATAGACGGTAAGACCGGCAACCCCCACAGTTTGGGTCAGGGGCCGATGCTTGCGGGCCGCCCTAAGAGCGGTTTGCGCAACAGGAAGCCTTTTTCTGCAAGCCCCGACCAAAGGAGATGAAGCAGTATGAAAAAACACACCGCGGCTTATCTGAAAGCACAGCTCATAGACACGCTGGAAACGCAGCTGCACGTGCAGGCTGACCAGGCCTCGGACGCGCAGTTTTATAAAGCCGCCGCACTGGTGCTGCGGGAGCAGATGTCCCAGCACCGCAAGCGGTTTCGGGCGGCCTCTGCCGCCGCGGGGCGCAAGCAGGTTTACTACCTGAGCATGGAGTTCCTTATGGGGCGGTCGCTGAAAAACGCCGTTTACAACATGGAGCTGCTGGAGCCGCTTACCGAAGCGCTGGGCGAGCTTGGGGTGCGCCTCGAGGGCCTCTACGACTACGAGCCCGACCCCGGCCTCGGCAACGGCGGTCTGGGGCGGCTGGCGGCCTGCTATCTGGATGCGCTGGCCACGCTGGAGTACCCCGCCATGGGCTACTCGATTTTGTACGAATACGGCATCTTTAAGCAGCAGATTATCGACGGCTGGCAAACCGAGCTGCCCGACTACTGGCTGCCGGGGGGCGAGGTTTGGCTCGAGCCGCTGCCCGAGCATACGGTGGAGGTGCGCTTCGGCGGCGAGGTCACCGAGTACTGGGATAACAACTACCACCACATGAACCACACCAACTACTCCACCGTGCTGGCGATGCCCTACAACATGTATGTGCCGGGCTATGGCTCCAAGGGGGTCAGCGTGCTGCGCCTGTGGAAGGCCAAAAGCCCCGGCATCGACATGGAGCTGTTCAACAAGGGGGATTATCTGGGGGCCTTCGGCAGCAACTCGCTGGGCGAGGCCATCAGCAAGGTGCTTTACCCCAACGACAGCCACACCGAGGGCAAAAACCTGCGGCTGCGCCAGCAGTACTTTCTGGTCTGCGCCTCGGTTTCAGACATTGTGCGCCGCCACATGTCCCTCTATGGCGGGCTGGATAACTTTGCCCAAAAGAACGCCATCCACATCAACGACACCCACCCCACATTGGCTATCCCCGAGCTGATGCGGGTTTTGCTGGACGACTGCGGCTACAACTGGGACGCCGCGTGGGATATCGTCACCCGCACCTTTGCCTACACCAACCACACCGTTATGGCCGAGGCGCTGGAAAGCTGGAACGAAGAGATGCTGCGGGCCATGCTGCCCCGCATCCACCAGATTATCTGCGAAATCAACCGCCGCTTCTGCCTCGAGCTGGAGCAGCGCCACCGCCTTGACCAGCATACCATCGCCCGCATGTCCATCGTGCAGAACCACCAGATACGCATGGTCAACCTAGCGGTGGCGGGCAGCCACAGCGTCAACGGGGTTTCGGCCCTGCACTCCGAGATTGTCAAAAACAGCCTGCTGGCCGATTTTTCCGCCATCACCCCCTACAAGTTCAAAAACGTGACCAACGGCATCGCCGCCCGCCGCTGGCTGCTGCAGGCCAACCCCCGGCTTACCGGCCTGATTAAAGAGCTCATCGGCGACGGCTTTTTGAAGGATTTTTCTAGGCTCAGGCAGCTGGACGCCTTTGCCGAAAAGCCGGAGGTGCACCGGGCGCTGGCCGAGGTCAAGCTGAAAAATAAGGAAAACTTCTGCGACTGGCTGGCCCGCACCACCGGCGAGCAGGTTGACCCCACCTCCATCTTTGACGTGCAGGTCAAGCGGCTGCATGAGTATAAGCGGCAGCATCTTAACGCGCTGGATATCCTTTCCACCTATCTGGCCCTGAAGGAGAACCCCGGCCTGTTCTTTGTGCCCCGCACCTATATCTTTGGGGCCAAGGCCGCCCCGGGCTACTATCTGGCCAAGCAGATTATCAAGTTCATCTGCGCCCTGCGCGACCTGATTGCCGCCGACCCGGTGGTGAGCCAGCGGATGCGCATCGTCTTTTTGGAGGAGTACAACGTTTCGCTCTCCGAACTGCTGATGCCCGCCGCCGAGATTTCGCAGCAGATTTCGCTGGCAGGCACCGAGGCCTCGGGCACCGGCAACATGAAGCTGATGCTGAGCGGCGCCATCACCCTCGGCACCTTGGACGGCGCCAATGTGGAGATTGCGCAGGCCGCCGGGGCCGAAAACCAGATTATCTTCGGCATGACCACCTCCGAGGTGCAGGCATTGGCCCAAAGGGGCTACGCCCCGCTGGATTACTACCTGCACAACCCCGACATCAAGCGGTGTGTCGACTTTTTGACCGACACCCCCGGGGTGGGGCCGTTTACCGACATTGCCGCCACCCTGAAAAATACCGACCGCTACATGGCCCTTGCCGACTTTGAGGCCTACAAAGAGGCCCGCGCCCGCTCGGCAAAGCTC
Source organism: Bacillota bacterium (assembly GCA_023396215.1). Classification (GTDB taxonomy): domain Bacteria; phylum Bacillota; class Clostridia; order Oscillospirales; family Ruminococcaceae; genus Heteroruminococcus. The sequence continues at coordinate 17,207 of JAEWWW010000080.1, forward strand.
TACAGCGACCTCGCCGTCTGGCAAAAGATGTCGCTGCACAACATCGCCGCCGCAGGGGTGTTCTGCGCCGACCGCGCGGTGGAGGAGTACGCCAGGAACATCTGGGGGCTGGGGCGGTAAGACATCCCGTGTTACGGCGGATGAAACTGCGCCAATGCCCCTTCCTCTCCTTGGAGGGGTGGCATCCGCAGGTGCCGGGGTGGTTTAGTATGTCCCCCTGCATTACAGACGTCGCTGTGCCCCCGCCCTTGACAGCACCGCGCCGCCGATGCTACACTTAAGGCATAAAACCGACAGATTGGAGTTGGAAAGGTGAAAATCTCTGCTTGCTAGTTTGGAACATTGCAGCACCATGCCGCTGCGGGGCTCTGCCCCCCTTGGTTGATGCTGCCCCATAAGCAGGAGAGACACTCACCACATCTTCCACCCCTTTCTTCCCCGCTCTTTGGCCTTTGCAGTGCCGGGGCGGCGAAAAAAAGGAATGCAGCCCCCGGCTTTTGGCAGGCTTTTTGCCTGCGGCCGCAAGGGGGCGGCAGTACCGGCAGCTTAAAGCCGCAGGAAAGAGTGCTTTCCTGCGGCTATTATTTTTGCATCAGGCGGCAGGCGGTGAGGGTAAAAAGCCCATACTTGCCATATCCGGCCCTCTTTGGGGCGGCCGGGCGGCCTGATGGCCGGGAGGAATACCTATGTCACAGATTTCTATCAATAACCTGACCTTTTGCCACGACGGCGATACCCAAAACCTCTTTGAAAACCTCAGCCTCGAGCTGGATACCGGCTGGCGGCTGGCCCTCATCGGCCGCAACGGCAGGGGCAAAACCACCCTGCTGCACCTGTTGGAGGGGCGCTACCCCTACCGGGGCGGCATTGTCAGTCCGGTTTCCTTCGACTACTTCCCCTTCGAGATAGCCGAGCCCCAGCGCCCCGCCCTTGCGGTGCTGCGGCAGGTCATCGCCCCCTTTGATGAGTGGGAGGCCGAGATGGAACGCTGCGCCGCCGACCCCACCCTGCTGGAGGAGTACGGCCAGATGCTGGAGCAGTACACCGCCTGCGACGGCTTTGTCATCGACAGCCTGATTGCCAGGGAAGCGGGCAAGCTGGGCATCCCCGAGGAGGCGCTGACCCGCCCCTTTGAAACCCTCAGCGGCGGCGAGCGCACCCGGCTGATGCTGGCGGCGCTGTTTCTCAAGCACGGCAACTTTCTGCTCATCGACGAACCCACCAACCATCTGGACGCCGACGGGCGGCGGCTGGTGGGCGACTACCTTGCCGCCAAGCAGGGCTTCATACTGGTTTCTCACGACCGCGACCTGCTGGACCGCGTGGCCGACCATATCCTTTGCATCACCCCCACCGGGGTGGAGCTGCAGCAGGGCAACTTTTCCACCTGGGAAGAAAACACCCGCCGCCAGCAGCAGTTTGAGCTGGCTGAAAACCGGCGGCTGGAAAAAGACATCACCCGGTTGCGGCAGGCCGCAACCCAGCGGGCCGATTGGTCGATGCGCACCGAGGCGGGCAAAAAAGGCGCCGCCGACAAGGGCTTTGTGGGCCACAAGGCCGCCAAGATGATGAAGCGGGCCAAAAGCATCCAGCAGCGGCAGGAGCAGGCCATCACCGAAAAAACCGCCCTGCTGAAAAATGTGGAAACCGCCGAGGCGCTGAAAATCCACACCCTGCCCCACCCCAAAGAGCTGCTGGCCGAAGCCGAAAACCTCACCGTCTGCTATGGCGGCAGCCCGCTCTTTGCGCCGGTGAGCTTTCAGATACGCCAGGGCGACCGGGTGGCCCTCTGCGGCCCAAACGGCAGCGGCAAATCCAGCCTGATGGGGCTGCTGCTGGGGCGGGATATCCCTCACAGCGGGCGGCTTGCCATGGCAGGTGGGCTGACCCTCTCCCACCTGCCGCAGGATAGCTCGTTCCTCGCAGGGGGGCTCACCGACTTTGCCCGGCGGCAGGGCCTTGATACCAGCCTGTTTTTTGCCATCCTGCGCAAGCTGGGCTTTGCCCGCAGCCTCTTTGAGCTGGATATGGCGGGCTACAGCGCCGGGCAGAAAAAGAAGGTGCTGCTGGCCGCCTGCCTTGCCCGCCCCGCCCACCTCTACCTCTGGGATGAGCCGCTGAACTATATCGACCTGCTCTCCCGAATCCAACTGGAGGAGCTGCTGGCCGAGCACCGCCCCACCATCCTGTTTGTGGAGCACGACGCCCGTTTTATCCGCCACATCGCCACCAGGCGGTTGGAGCTGACCGCCCCTGATGCATGAAATCCCATCTTTTGACTTTGCCGCGGCAAATGGGTACAATGGGTACACCGCTTTCATAGGATGGCGTATACTACCGCCTGTTTGAAGCCCTTTATCGCTTTAGTAGGCCCCGGAGAGGTAACCATGTCCCATAGCTTTTTTGACAGTCGCGACCTTTTCTATAAAACCCCTTTCGGCGCGGTGCCCGCCGGGCGGCAGCTTTCGCTGCGGCTGCGGCTGCCCAAGTCCTCCCGCTCCGCCGAGCCGCTGCTGCTGGTGTTTGAGGCCGACCGCTGGCGGCAGCCCGCCGCCCAAATCGGCCTGCTGCCCCAGGGCGGCGACGATGCCTTTGACTATTTTGCCTGCAGCTTTACGGCGCCGTGGCCGGGGCTTTTCTTCTACTGCTTTGAATACAGCGGCGAAAACGGCCGCACCCGCGTTCTGCGCACCGCCGGCGGCAAGGGCCGCCCCGAGGGCGAGGGCGGGGGTCTGTGGCAGCTCACCGTCTACGACCCGGCGCTTGCCACCCCCGCCCCCCTGCGCGGCGGGGTGATGTATCAGATTTTCCCCGACCGGTTCCGCCGCGGCGGCCTGCCGGGGGCGCAGCCGCCCTCCGGCCGCACCCTGCGGGAGGATTGGGGCGGGCTGCCCAAGTACCTGCCCGACCCCGACGGCGAGTACCGCCCCGACGACTTTTTTGGCGGCGACCTGCCGGGCATCCTCCAAAAGCTGCCTTATCTGGCCGGGCTGGGGGTGACCGCCCTCTACCTCAACCCCATCTTTGAGGCCCACGCCAACCACCGCTACAACACCGCCGACTATCTGCGCGTCGACCCGCTGCTGGGGGAGGACGCAGACTTCGCCCTGCTCTGCCGCGAGGCCGAAAGGCTGGGCATCTCGGTGCTGCTGGACGGGGTGTTCTCCCACACCGGCAGCGACAGCGTCTACTTTAACCGGGAGGGGCGCTACGGCCCCGGCGGCGCCTACAACGACCCCCAAAGCCCCTACTTTGGCTGGTACAGCTTCACCGACTACCCCGACGGTTACGAAAGCTGGTGGGGATTTGAAACACTGCCCAATGTAAACGAAACCCACCCCGGCTATCTGGAGTTCATCTGCGGCCCCGGCGGGGTGGTGCAAAAATGGATGGAGCTTGGGGCAAAGGGCTGGCGGCTGGATGTGGCCGACGAGCTGCCCGACCGCTTCTTAGACCGCTTCACCGCCGCCGTCAAGGGTTTTGACCCGCAGGCCGCCGTGGTCGGCGAGGTCTGGGAGGACGCCTCCAACAAATCCAGCTACGGCAAGCGGCGGCGCTACCTGCTGGGCGGCCAGCTGGACAGCGTCATGAACTACCCGCTGCGGCAGGCCATATTGGATTTCATCCGCCACGGGCAGGGGGTGCAGCTCTATGAAACGCTGATGACCCTGCTGGAAAACTACCCCGCCCCGGTGGTGCACGGGCTGATGAACAGCCTTTCCACCCACGATGTGCCCCGGGCCGTCACCGCGCTGGCCGGGCCGCCCATGCAGGGCGGCGACCGGGTGTGGCAGGCGGCCCACCACAGCCTGACCCCCGAAGCGTATGCGCGGGGGCGGGTGATGCTGATGGCGGCGGCGGTGCTGCAATACACCCTGCCCGGCCTGCCCTGCCTCTACTACGGCGACGAGGCGGGGCTTGCCGGCTACCGCGACCCCTTTAACCGCTGCTGCTACCCCTGGGGCAGCGAGGATACCGGCCTGCTGGATTTCTTCCGGCTTTTGGGGCGGCTGCGCAGCGAGTGCGGTCTGCTGGCCGACGCGGATTTTCTGCCCCTGCACTACGACGACCAGGGCTTTTTCAGCTACCTGCGGGCCAAAGAGGGCCGGGCGGTGTATGTGGCGGTCAACAGCGCCGCCGCCCCCCGGCAGGCGGCTCCTCCGGCGGGCTTTGCCCCCGACGCCCCGCCGCTGGTGCTTTCGGGCTACGAGGGGCAGACCCTCGCCCCCATGGGCGCGGTGGTACTGCAGGGCAGCTTTGCGGCTGAATAACCGGCGCGTCTGAATCCCCCCCCATAAGCCGTAGGGGCAGATAGCATTCGCCCGTCAGTCCTCTGTATAACCCATTCGGGCGACCACAGTTCGCCCCAGCACCCCCTGCACTGAACCGTTTTTAGGGGCGGTCTTTGACCGCCCGTGTCCTCAGCATCGATACCGCAAAATACATTGGCCCGCAGACTGCATGGCAGCCTACGACAACCACCCCTCCAAGGAGGGGAATATGGATTGGAATAACATCTCCGGCAAATCTCAAGGTTGTACCGGATGCCACCTCTCGCGCAGGGGATGTGGATTGAAATCAGGCATTGGTGGTGCTGTTGGTGTTCGGGAATAGGGTACTGTCCGCCGTCACCCTGCACAAATCATAACTCTGCAAAAGCCCTGTTTAGAAAACATATCGCGCAGGCGGACATGCGCCGACGGAGCGATACCTTCAAAACTGCCTGCGGTGAGCAGGCAGTTTTGCTTGGGGGTGCCCACGAGGGGGACGGCTGGACGCAAAACCCGCAGGTTTTGCACAGGACACGAAGTCCCCCCCGTGAAGGGTGTCAATTCTTTGATACCCTTAAGCCCTGTTTGGGAACCCGTTCCCAAACAGGGCTTTTTGTGCTATAATCGCCCCATAGAGTTGATTGTTGATATTTTACCTCTTTCGGTTTCGGCTTTTTTATGCAGATAGCACAGAAATTTACCTCAACAAGAATGGAGCGTATGGGGATGACAACGGTATTTGCACACAGAGGTTTCAGCGGGAACTATCCCGAAAATACCTTTTTGGCCTTTGAAAAAGCGGTGGAAACAGGCTGCCATGGCATCGAGCTGGACCTGCACCTGACCAGGGATAACGTGCTGGTGGTGATACACGACGAAACCCTCGACCGCACCACCGACGGCTCGGGCTGGGTGCGGGATTATACATACGACCAGTTGCGCCGTTTTAATGCTGCCGTCCGTTTTCCCGGCTGCGAGGGCTTGTTTGAGCCTATCCCCACACTGCGGGAATATTTTCAGCTGATTGCCGGTAAAAAGGAGCTTATCACCAACATCGAGCTGAAAACCGGGGTCATCTGGTACGAGGACATCGAAGCCGAAACCCTCCGGCTGCTGGATGAGTTTGATCGCCGCTCCACCACCCTTATCTCTTCCTTTAACCACCTGACGGTGATGAAAATGAAGGAGCTGGCCCCCGATATCAAATGCGGCTTTTTAGAGGAAAGCTGGCTGCTGGACCCCGCCTCCTACTGAAAAAACGCGGGGGTGCCCTGCTACCACCCCTATTTTTACGATATGGTGCCCCGGCAGCTTGCGCCGCTGAAGCAGGCGGGCGTCGAGGTCAATGTCTGGACGGTCAACACCCTCGAGGATATCTCGATGATGCTGGATGCCGGGGTGGACGGCATTATCACCAACTACCCCGACCGCTGCCTTGCACTGGCAGCCGGGCGGTAGATGCCCGGCCCCGGCGCAGCATCGCAGAAAGGAGGAACGCCCGTGAAAACAGCTTTTGTGGTGGACGACGAGCCCATCACCCGGATGGATTTATCCCAGATGCTGGAGGAGTTGGGCTTTCGTGTGGTGGGGCAGGCCGCCGACGGCTTTGACGCCATCGAGCTTTGCCGCCAGCACCGCCCCGACGTGGTGCTGATGGACATTAAAATGCCCATCTTTGACGGGCTGTTCGCCTCAGAGGTAATTGTGGACGAGGATTTGGCGGGCTGCGTGGTGCTGCTCACCGCCTATTGCGACGGTGAGCTGATAGAGCGCGCCAACCAGATTGGCGTCACCGGCTATATGGTAAAGCCGGTGGAGCAGCGTCTGCTGCTGCCTGCCATTCAGGTGGCCATCGCCCAGAGCCAGCGGCTGCGCCATGCCCGCTGCGAGGCGGCCGACGCCCGCCGTCAACTGGAAGCAGGAAAGCTGGTGGACCGCGCCAAGGCGCTGGTTGCCGCCGAGCGCGGGGTTACCGAGGCCGAGGCCTACCGGGAGCTGCAGCGTATGGCGATGGATAAGCGCTGCACCCTTGCCAGCCTTGCCAAGGCGGTGGTGGAAAAAAGCGACCAGCGCGAAACCATCAACCGCGCCAAAGAGCAGCTTATGCTGCTGCGGGGCCTTTCTGAATCTGCCGCCTATAAGCATATTCAGGCCGCGGCCAAGGCCAAAAACGGCGATCTCTTTGCCGCCGCCCGCGAGATTTTGGCCGCAATTAAGCCGCCCCAGGGGCAGGAGATGGCCCGATGACCGCCGTAAAACAGGCCTCGCTGGCCGAGCTTTGCCGCAGCCTCACCTGCCTGCCCGAAAAAGACATTGCACGGCTGGAGCGTCTGGCCGGCTCCATCGGCTATATGGCCGACCTCACCGGCTCGGATATGTTCATCGACTGTATGGATAAAACCGGGCAGACCGCCGTTGTGGTGGCGCAGGCCAAGCCCAACAACGGGGCCTCCAACTACCTGTGCACCGTGCTGGGGCAGACCGCCTTGCAGGAAAACGAGCCCGCGGTCTACCGCGCCTTTTCTACCCAGATGCCGGTGCGGGATATCAAGGCGGTGACGCAGGAAAACCGCACCGTCAAGCAGGATGTGGTCCCGGTGCAGAACGATGCTGGGCAGGTCATCGGGGTGCTGATTCGCGAAACCGACATCAGCATCGCGGTGCAAAAAGAGAAAAAATACCGCCTGCTGGCCCGCGAACGGGAGGATTTTAACGACACCCTTCTGAGCCTGCGGCTCAACCCCACACAGGACGAAAGCTCAGCCGCCATGCGGGAGATTCACCACCGAGTCAAAAACAACCTTCAGATGGTGGCAAGCATTCTCAATATCCAGTCGCGCCGGGCTCCTACACCCCAAACCCGCCGGATTTTTGAAGAAAATACCAGCAGAGTCTTGAGTATTGCCGCAATTCATGATATACTGACAAACACAGACAGCGGGGACGAGGTCGCCCTCAAGCCGCTGATTGACAAAATCCGCCGCAACATTCAGTCGATTTGCGGCGAGCGCAAGCCGGTTACCATCACCGTCACAGGCAGCGATCTGGTTGTGGACAGCAGCCAGGCAACCTCGATAGCACTGGTGGTAAACGAACTGATTACCAACTGCCTCGACAGCGCCTTTACCGGCAGAGAAAGCGGACAGATAACCATTTTCCTGCAGGAGGGCAGCCGCTACCACACCATCACGGTGGAGGATGACGGCGTTGGCTTTGACCCCGCAAACCGCTCGGGCAACGGGCTGGGGCTGGATATCGTTTCGCTGACGGTACGGGATAAACTGGGCGGCAGCGTGAGAATTCAGTCGGGCAGCGGCGGCACCAAAGTGCTGTTTGATTTCAAGGTGCTTACTTAAAATTTAATTTCACGCACAACAGGGTGCAGTGATACTGGCAAGAAGGCCAAAGCAACAAAACTTGTTGCTTTGGCCTTTTACGCGTTTCACCCCCTTTTTCTCTGACAAAAAACTTAAAATTTGTTTTTGTTTTTTGTATATTACGCTGCAAACGCCCAGAAACACAGCCGGTCAGGAGGGATAAGCCGTTGGCCAACGATATCTTGAGCGTGGGCATCGACATCGGCACCTCCACCACGCAGGTCATCTTCAGCCGCCTGACCATGGAAAACACCGCCGGATACTTCGCGGTACCCTGTATTTCCATCGTGGGCAAAGAGGTTATCTACCGGGGGGATATCCACACCACCCCGCTGCTGGGCCGGTCGCTGATTGACGGCGAAAAGGTGAGCCAACTGGTGGCAGGCGAGTTTCAGCGGGCGGGGTTTGCGCCGCAGGATACCCGCACCGGAGCAGTCATTATCACCGGGGAGTCGGCCCGCAAAGAGAACTCGGCCATTGTGCTGCAAAGCCTGAGCCGCTTCGCAGGCGACTTTGTGGTGAGTACCGCCGGGCCGGATATGGAAGCCATCATCGCCGGCAAGGGCAGCGGTGCCCAAAGCTACTCCGAGCAGAACCACTGTACTGTGGTCAACCTCGATATCGGCGGCGGCACCACCAACCTTGCGGTCTTTGACCGGGGCGAGGTTATCGCCAAGGGCTGTCTGGATATCGGCGGGCGGCTCATCCGGCTGGAGGAGGACCTCACCGTTACATATATCAGCCCCAGCGCCCAAAGGGTCGCCCTTTGGCGGCGCGTCGAGATAGAAACCGGCAAAAAAACCACCCCGCAGGCCCTCGCGGCCATCTGCGAGGGGATGAGCCTGCTGCTGGAGCAGCTTTTGGGTCTTGCCGAACCGCTGCCTCTGCTGAAAGAGCTGCAAACCCCCGGCAGCAGCCGGTTTGAATGTCCAAAACCCATAGACGCCATCTCTTTTTCCGGCGGGGTTGCCGACTGCATCTACCGAAGCCACCAGCCCGACCCCTTTGCCTACGGCGATATCGGCGTGCTGCTTGGGCAGGCCATCCGCCGGGGCAGGCTGTGCAGCAGCTTTCGGCTGGTCAGCCCCCGCGAAACCATCCGCGCTACGGTGGTGGGGGCCGGGGTCTACACCACCCGGGTTTCGGGCAGCACCATCACCTACTCCGACGGCCTGTTGCCGCTGCAAAGCCTGCCGGTGCTTAAGCTCACCCCCCATGAGGAGGAGCAATGCTTTGCCGGGGAGGATGCTCTGCTGGCCCGGCGGATGCAATGGCTGCTGGAGCAGAGCCAAAGCGAACGGCTGGTCATCGCCCTGCGGGGCAGGCAAAACCCCGGCTACGAGCCGCTCAAAACACTGGCGGGCTGCATCGCCCGGGCCGCCGAGGCCGCGCTGCCACCCGGCCAGCCGGTGCTGGTTGCCACCGAGCGGGATATGGCCAAAGCGCTGGGGCAACTGCTGCACAGCCAGTTGGACGGCTGCCGCAGGCTGGTTTCCATCGACTCGGTCAGGGTGGAGCAGAACGACTACCTCGACCTTGGGGCCCCGGTGATGAACGGTCTGGCCATCCCGGTGGTGGTCAAAACGCTGATACTGGGCTAAGGGCATTCCGAAAACTCCAAACCCCGGCAGGCCCGCCTTTACAGAACTTTCCGGCCACGTCCACAGGGCGAACCGCCTTTTGCAGCCGCCCCAACCGAAACACCGATTACAACCAACCTTGCGGAGGAAAGCCATGGGATATAAAACGCTGCTCTCTGGGCAGATTTTTAGCTTTGACTCGGTCACCGAGGTGCTGGCAAAGGCCAATGAAGAAAAATCCGGCGATATCCTTGCCGGCATCGCCGCCCGGTCGGCCCTCGAGCGAATCGCCGCCAAAGAGGTGCTTTCCAACATGCTGCTGGAGGATTTGCGCCAGAACCCGGTTGTCCCCTATGAGCAGGACGAGGTTACCCGCCTCAATCAGGACAGCATCAACGAAACCGGCTACAACCGCATCAAAAGCTGGACGGTGGGCCAACTGCGGGAGTGGATTTTAGATACCGGCACCGGCGAAAATGATATCAAGCATCTTTCCCGCTCGCTCACCAGCGAGATGGTGGCGGCAGTGGCCAAGCTGATGTCCAATCTGGACTTGGTCTACGGCGCTTCCAAGATACGCATCCCCGCCCACTGCAACACCACCATCGGCCTGCGGGGCACCCTTGCCACCCGGCTGCAGCCCAACCACACCACCGATAACGTAGAGGGCATTACCGCTTCCCTCTTTGAGGGGCTCAGCTACGGCTGCGGCGACGCGCTCATTGGCCTTAACCCGGTTAACGACACGGTGAGCAGCCTCAGCGAGGTGCTTAAGCGGTTTGACGAAGTGAAAAACCAGTTCGAGATACCCACCCAAATCTGCGTGCTGGGCCACATCACCACCCAGATTGAGGCGGTGAAGCGGGGCGCACCCACCGATTTGATTTTCCAGAGCATCGCCGGCAGCGAAAAGGGCAACCTCGCCTTTGGCTTTAACACCGAAACGGTGCGCGAAGCGCAGGAGCTGCTGCGCCGCCACGGCACCGCCGCCGGGCCCAACCTGCTTTATTTTCAAACTGGGCCGGGGGCCGAGCTTTCCCGCGAGGCCCACTACGGCGCCGACCAACTGACCATGGAAGCCCGCTGCTACGGCTTTGCCCGCGAGTTTAAGCCCTTTATGGTGAATACGGTGGTGGGCTTCATCGGCCCCGAGTACCTTTACGACAGCCGTCAGGTGATACGCGCCGGGCTGGAGGACCACTTTATGGGCAAGCTCACCGGCATCCCCATGGGTTGCGACTGCTGCTATACCAACCACATGATGGCCGACCAGAACGACATCGAAAATCTGGCGCTGCTGCTGGGCGCTGCCGGGGTAAACTACATACTGGGGGTACCCACCAGCGACGATATCATGCTCAACTACCAGACCAACGCCTACCACGACGTCAGCGCCATCCGCGAGGTGCTGGGGCTGCGGCCCATCCGGGAGTTTGAAGGGTGGCTCGAGAAAATGGGCATCCTTGAAAACGGCAAGCTGACCCCAAGGGCCGGCGACCCGACCATCTTTTTACGCAGAAAGGGGTGAGCGCTTGCTCAGCGAAGCCTTGATAGAAACCATCGTGGCGCAGGTGCTGGCCCAGCTCGAGGCGCAGGCCGCCCCCGGTACCGCCCCCGCTCCGCCGCCGGAGCAGCCCTTCTGCCTGCGGGATATTACCTCGCCGCAGGTGAAGGATACCCCCCTTCTGGCCGCGCCGCAGGATTATGACGGGCTGCTGCGGATGAAGGGCAAAACCACCGCCCGTATCGGGGTGGGCCGGGCGGGCGCACGGCTCAATACCCAGACGCTGCTGACCCTGCGGGCCGACCATGCCATCGCCCGCGACGCTGTGTTTTCTCAGGTAGACCCCGCCCTGCTGGAGCGGCTGGGGCTGCCCAGCTTCACCACACGGTGCGGCGATAAAAACATCCACCTTACCCGGCCGGATTTGGGCCGTGAGTTTGACCCCGAAACGCTGGAGGCCATCACCCGCCACTGCGGCAAAAACACCGATGTGCTGATACTGGCCAGCGACGGGCTGAGCTCCAGGGCCATCGAGGCCAATCTGGCCGATATCCTGCCCATCCTCACCGAGGGGCTGACCGCCCGGGGGCTTAAGCTGGCAAAGCCGTTCTTTGTGCGGTTTGGCCGCGTGCCTGCTCAGGATCACATCGCAGAAGCCACCGGAGCCAAGGTGGTATGCACCCTCATCGGCGAGCGCCCCGGCCTCGCCACCGCCGAAAGCATGAGCGCCTACATCGCCTATCAGGCCACGGTGGGGATGCCCGAAGCCCGGCGTACGGTGGTTTCCAACATCCACGGGGGCGGCGTTTCGGCTGTGGAGGCCGGGGCCTACATCGCCGAGCTGATTGCCAAAATTGCCGCCGCCAAAGCCAGCGGGGTGGATTTGAAGCAATAATGCCGGATGCCCATCATTAAGAAAGCAGGCAGGCGCCAAGAAATTGGGCAAGACGAGGAAGCCAGCGCCGCAAGCAAATGCATACTTTGTGTATCTGACCAAGCCTTGCAAGCGCAGCTGACGAAGTAAATAAAAACAATTTCATTGTTTTTATGGTTGCACAATTTATCGCGTGCCTGAGAAAGGGGGGCTTCATCATGAGGGGTGACCCTATAAAAACCACCGTCCTCAGCGTTCGCATCATCCCCAATGCCGACCCGCTGCTGCTGAAAGCGCTGGGGGTCAGCGGCGGCCACCGCAGCCTTGGGCTGTTCACCACCGACTGCGACGATGTTTCTTACGCCGCGCTGGATGAAGCCACCAAGATGGCCGACGTGCAGGTGGCCTACGCCAAAAGCATGTATGCCGGCTCGTCAAACGCCTCCACCAGGCTGGCGGGCGAGTTTCTGGGCATTCTATCGGGGCCCGACCCGGCGCAGGTGCGCAGCGGGCTTGAAGCCGCCGTCAGCTACATAGAAAACGACAGTTGCTTCTACAGCGCCAACGAGGATAACTCGGTGGTTTACTTTAACCAGTGTATCTCGCGCACCGGGGCTTACCTTTCGGCACAGGCCGGGGTTGCGCCCGGCACCGCAATGGCCTACCTCATCGCGCCGCCCATCGAGGCCACCGTCGGCCTTGACGCCGCCCTTAAGGCGGCGCAGGTGGAGCTGAAGGTGTTTTATGGCCCCCCCACCGAAACCAACTTTGCTGGGGGGCTGCTGGTGGGCCAGCAGGCAGCCTGCAAAGCCGCCTGCGAAGCCTTTGCCGAGGCGGTCTGCCAGATTGCCGCCGACCCCACAACCTACTAACCGGCAGGAGAGGTGAACCATGGCCTCTATCCCCCTCCCCCCGCCGGGAGGCGGCGGGGAAAATCTCCCCCACATTTCATCCGGGACTGTATGACCGGCAGGAGAGGTAAGTTATGACCTTAGACAGAGATTTACAATCGATACAGCAGGTGCGCGATCTGATTGCCGCCGCCAAAGCCGCCCAGCGGCAGCTTGCCGCCTTCAGTCAGGCGCAACTGGACGCCATCGTCGCCGAAATTGCCAAAGACTGCGCCGCCCACAGCGAGCGCCTTGCCAAAATGGCGGTGGAGGAAACCGGCTTCGGCGTCTGGCAGGATAAGCTGCTGAAAAACCGGCTGGGCAGCACCATGACCTACGAGAGCATCAAGCAGATGCGCACCGTGGGGGTGCTGCATGAGGATAAACAGAAGGGCATTCTGGAGGTCGGGGTACCCATGGGGGTGGTCGCCGCGCTGATACCCTCCACCAACCCCACATCCACCACCATGTACAAGGCCCTGATTGCCATCAAAGCGGGCAACGCCATCGTCTTTAGCCCCCACCCGGGCGCAAAGAACTGCATTGTGGAAACCGCCCGCATCATCACCGAGGCCGCCAAGCGGGCGGGCGCCCCCGAGGGTACGGTGGGCTGCATCACCTTAACCACCTTTGAGGCCACCTCCGCCCTGCTTAAGCACCGGGATGTGGGCGTTATCCTTGCCACCGGCGGCGAAGCCATGGTGCGCGCGGCCTACAGCTCGGGCAACCCGGCCATCGGGGTAGGCCCCGGTAACGGCCCGGCCTACATCGAAAAAACCGCCGATATTCCCCTTGCGGTGCGGCGTATCTTCGACAGCAAAACCTTTGACAACGGCACCGTCTGCGCCTCTGAGCAGTCGATTGTGACCGAAAGCTGCATCAGCCGGCAGGTGATGGACGAGGTAAAACGGCAGGGGGGCTACTTTTTAACCCCCGAGGAATCCGCAAAGGTGGGCAAAATCCTGCTGCGTGAAAACGGCAGCATGAACCCCCGCATCGTGGGCAAACCCGCCTCCTTTGTCGCCGAGCTGGCGGGGATCAGCATCCCCCAAGGCACGCGGGTACTGCTCTCGGAGCAAACCGAGGTTTCGCCCAGGAACCCCTACAGCCGCGAAAAGCTCTGCCCGGTTCTGGGCTTCTATGTGGAGCAGGATTGGGAATCCGCCTGCCTGCGCTGCATCGAGATACTGCAAAACGAGGGGGTAGGCCACACCATGGTCATCCACTCGCAGGACGATGCGATTATCCGGGAGTTCGCCCTGAAAAAGCCGGTATCGCGGCTGCTGGTGAACACTCCCGGCGCGCTGGGCGGGGTGGGCGCGACCACCGGGCTGCCCCCGGCCCTGACGCTGGGTTGCGGCGCGGTGGGGGGCAGCGCCACCTCGGATAACATCACCCCCCTTAATCTCATCAACATCCGCCGGGTGGCATGGGGGCTGCGGGAAGCCCACCAACTGCGGAATGCCGCCCCGGCAGCAGAGGCCCCGGCAGCGCCGCTTCCCACTCAGGGCAGCGCGCCCGCCATCAGCCAGGAGGATATCGAAGCCATCACCCGGGCGGTCATGGCCCGGCTGGGCCGCTAGGGCGTTTCTTAAAACGAAAAACCGCCGGGGAATTCGCTGAAAGCAAGTAGCTGCAAGGACAAAAGCGCAGGAATACTTCATGTATTCCGAGCATTTTGAACGCGGCAGATGCTGGTTTCAGTAGAATTTACCAAGAGTTTGGAGTTTTAAGAAAGCCCCTAAGCAACCAGCGTTCATCATAGACTGGCAACAGCCTGCTACATAAAAATTAAAAAATGATATTCCCAAGGAGGAGCACACAATGGCAAACACATTACAGGCACTGGGCATGATTGAAACCAAAGGGCTGGTTGGCTCTATCGAAGCGGCGGACGCCATGGTCAAGGCTGCAAACGTCACCCTCATTGGCAAGGTGCATGTGGGCGGCGGGCTGGTGACCGTCATGGTGCGGGGCGACGTGGGCGCTGTGAAAGCCGCCACCGACGCAGGGGCCGCTGCCGCCGCCAAAATCGGCGAGCTGGTTTCGGTGCATGTCATCCCCCGCCCCCACGGCGACGTCGAGATGATTTTACCCACCCTCGCCACCGGCGACAAATAACCGGCGCAAGGCGAAAAAACGTGGGCCGCAACCGCGGGCATATCTTTACCGCATATGACCGGGATTGCAGGCAGAGCAAGCAACACGAACAATGGTTGCGCGGTTTCGCCGCCAGCCTGAACAAACGAGGAGGATTATTGTATGGCCACAACTTTACAGGCATTGGGCATGGTTGAAACCAAAGGGCTGGTTGGCTCTATCGAAGCGGCGGACGCCATGGTCAAGGCCGCGAATGTCGCCTTGATTGGCAAGGTGCATGTGGGCGGCGGGCTGGTAACCGTCATGGTGCGGGGCGACGTGGGCGCTGTGAAAGCCGCCACCGACGCAGGCGCCGCCGCGGCAGCCAAAATCGGCGAGCTGGTTTCGGTGCATGTCATTCCCCGCCCCCACGGCGACGTTGAGATGATTCTGCCCACCCTCGCCACCGGCGACAAATAGCCCGGGGCGCTGCTTTCAGCCATCCCCCGGCCAAAGGAGCATGCCCCTATGAAAAAGGTGATTACCGAGGGCGACCTGCGCGCGGCGATGCTTCCCCCCGGTTTGCGGGAGTTCGCCGTTGACGAGGACACCCGCCTGACCCCGGCGGCGGCCGAGTTTCTGAAAAGCCGGGGCATTGCGGTGGTGCGGCGGCCGCCCGGCGATTTACCGGTGATGAGCCGCACCCCCCTGCCCCAGCGGGGCAGCGCGACCTATATCGACGCGGCTACCGGGCAGGGCTACAGCCACAAGCCCGAAGCCATGACCCACCTGCGGGGCAACCTGCTGGTGCCCAAAACCCACCCCCGCATTCTGCTGCGGGGCAGGCTGGACAGCCTGCAGGCCAAAGTGCTGGAGGTACAGCTTGCCGCACAGCGGCAGGGGCTGCCCCGGCTGGTATCAGAGCTGGAAGAGCTGCTGGCCTTTATCCGCGGCATCGTGGCGGCGGAGGTGAAGGATACCCCGCTGGGCGAAGTCTCCCTGCTGGGGCTTGACGCCGGCGGGCTGCGCGACCTTTCGCACAACATCAGGCGGGAAACCGGCGTCGACCACCCGGTGCCCCATTACACCATGGGCGAGGCGGCGGTGGCCCTCAACAGCCTGCGCACACAGGTGCGCGAAGCCGAGCTGGCGGCGGCGATGGCCTTTGGGCAGCCCGGCCAGCCCCGGCGTGACGATATCATTCTGGCCCTCAACCGGCTGAGCAGCGGGGTTTACATCCTGTTTTGCCGGGTGCTGGCGGGCCGCTTTGCGGGAGGTGCAGCAGATGAATGAACAGGAGATACAGGCAATTGTCCGCCAGGTGGCGGCCCGGGTTTGCGCCCAGCAGCCCTTGCCGTCGGCTGCTCCCACCTCCGACCCGGCCCGGCCCTCCGACTTTTTGGTGGAGGCCTCGGCCCGGCATGTGCATCTGACCAAAGCAGCGGTGGAGGCCCTCTTTGGCAAGGGGGCGACCCTCACCTGCAAGCGTCCCCTTTCGCAGCCCGGCGAGTTTTTAAGTGACCAGCGGGTAAAGCTGGTGACCCCAAAGGGAGAGATTGCCAACGTGGCGGTACTGGGGCCGGAGCGCTCGGCGGTGCAGGCCGAGATATCGCTTACCGACGCCCGCGCTTTGGGGCTTGAGGTTCGGGTCAACCTTTCGGGCAACCTGCAAGGGGCTGCCGACGTCTGCATGGTGGGTACGCATGGGGTTTACTACGCCCCCCAAAGCGTCATCGCCGCACGGGCCCACATTCATATGACCCCCAACGACGCCCGCCGTTTTGGTGTGGCCGACGGGCAGGTGGTGCGGGTGGCGGTGCAGAGCGCACGCCCCGTGACCTTTGACCATGTGCTGGTGCGGGTCAGCGGCAGCTTTGCGCTGGCCATGCACATCGACTTTGACGAAGCAAACGCCTGCGCTCTGGCGGCCGACGCCAGAGGCATTATCATAAAGTAGCCGCGGCGAAAGCCCCTGCGCGGCAAAGGCGCAGCTTTCAACCGCAGCCGCCCCAAGGGGTGGAAAAGGCAAGATTTTCGGGGGCCACGCCGCCCCCAAAGGAGGGAACCCCATGGCCGACCTGACCCGGGAACAGTTGGTGGAGCTGATTACCGCCGAGGTATTGCGCATCACCGGAGCCGCTCCTCAGGCTGCCCCTGCCGACAAAAGCGGCTGCCCCAAGGCCCTTGTGATAGGCCCCGCCGGGGAACTGCCCCAAGGCTTTGGCGACCGCTACCAACTGCTGGATATCGACGATTACAAAAGCTGCGGCAGCATTGAGCCCTATGAGAAGGTCTTTATCACCCGGCTGAGCCTCACCGAGCTTTCGGATATGGCGCTGGGCCGCGACAGCCGCCCCGCCCAATGCGCCGTGGTGAACGCCCTGCTTTACGGCAAAGAGATTTTGCTCTTTGAAACCGCCCTGCCCCACCGCAAGCTGGCAGGCCGGGGCAGCCGGGCCTTTTACCAGATGCTTGAGGGCTATCTGCGCACCCTGCAAAGCTTTGGCGTTACCCTTGTGCGGGGGCAAAGCCCCCTCGCCAAGTATGACCCCGCGGCCACCCTGCCCGGCGGCGTGATTACCGAAGCCGTCGCAGCCAGGCTGTTGGAAAAACCCGGCGATACCGTGCTGCTGCGCAAGGGTACCGTGGTGACCCCCTCGGCAAAGGACGTCTTTTTGCACGGGGGCAAGCGGGTGGAGTTTATCTGAACTCCTAAAGCGGAGATAACCGCCTCACCCATACCCCTTTTTCCCTCACTGGAAACAGCCCGATTCAGAAAAAACGAAGGATAACCGCCTCACTCATATTCCTTGCTTTCCCCGCCGGAGGCGAGAGAAGCGAAATACCCCACTGGAAACAGCCCAATTCTCAAGGCGGAGGATAACCGCCTCACTCATACTCCTTGCTTTCCCCACCGGAGGCGGGGAAAGCACCCCCTCACTGGAAACAGCCCGATTTAGAAAAACGGAGGAAACCGCCATGATGATATGCAAGGTGGTGGGTCATGTCTGGGCCACCAAAAAGGAAGAAGCCCTCAGCGGGCTGAAGCTGATGGTCGTCCGGGAAAGTGAAACCAACCAGAAAAACCCCTCGGTCTTTGTGGCGGCCGACGCTGTTGGCGCGGGCATCGGCGAGCAGGTGCTGGTGGTCAGCGGCAGCACCGCGCGGCGTGCCATCGGGGGCGACAGCCTCCCGGTAGACTGCGCCATCGTGGGCATCATCGACTCGCTGGAGATAGAGCGTGAAACCCCCAGCCGCCAAAACAAGCAGGTGAATCCATGAGCAGCATCATCGATCAGATTTTCGAGGCCGGTATCGTCGGCTGCGGCGGGGCGGGCTTTCCCACCCATGTGAAGCTGGGGGGCGGCGGCATCCGGCACCTGATACTCAACGGCGCGGAATGCGAGCCGCTGCTGCGTACCGACCGTTACATCATGAAGCACAAAGCAACCGAGCTGGTGCAGGCGACTCAAATGGTCTTTACCGCCATCGGGGCCGAGCGCTGCACCATCGCCCTCAAGGCGGGCTACATACAGGAGATTGCCGCGCTGGAGGCAGCCATCGCCCAGACCGGCTCTGGCGTCACCCTCTGCAAGATGAAGGGCTTTTACCCCGCCGGGGATGAACAGGCCATGGTGCAGCAGGTGACAGGCAGCATCGTGCCGCCCGCGGGCATCCCGCTGGATGTGGGAGCGGCGGTTTCCAACGTGGCCACCATACTGGCGGCGGGCGAGGCGGCCCAGGGCAAGCCCCTGACCCACAAGTACCTCACCGTCACCGGAGAGGTGGCAAACCCCACCGTCGCTTATGTCCCGGTGGGCACCAGCTTTGCCGACTGCATCGGTTTGGCGGGGGGCGCCGCCATCGAGGATTATATCGTCATCTCGGGCGGCCCCATGATGGGCCTGCCCCTGACCAAAGAACAGGCCGCGGAAACGGTGGTGACCAAAACCACCTCGGGCATACTGGTGCTGCCTAACAGCGGTTATCTGGCGGCCCAGAGCAAAATTCCGCTGAGCCATATGTTTAACCGGGCGCGTTCGGCCTGCATCCAGTGCCGCTACTGCACCGACCTCTGCCCCCGCTACCTGCTGGGGCACCCGCTGGAGCCCCACATGATTATGCGCAAAACAGCCATGGGGGGCGATATCCGCCAACTGCTGGACGACCCGGATATCCGCAGCGCGGCCCTTTGCTGTGAATGCGGCGTTTGCGAGATTGTCGCCTGCCCCATGGAACTGCAGCCCCGGCGGGTCAATGTCACCATCAAGCAGGCGCTGGCCGAGGCCGGCATCCGCTACCCCAAGGGGGAGCAGCCCGAAGCGCCCCGCACCGGATGGCAGTACCGCAAGATACCCGCCAAACGGGCGGCGGTACGGGCCAACGTGCTGAAATACTACGATTACCAGATTGACAGCCTGATAGAATACACCCCCGGCGCACTGCGCATCCCCTTGCAGCAGCACATCGGCGCGGCTGCACAGCCGGTGGTGGGGGTGGGTGACCGGGTAAGCCCCGGCCAGTTGATTGCCCGCTGCCCCGAAGGCAAGCTGGGGGCCAACATCCACACCGGCATCGGCGGGCGGGTTGCTGCCGTTGGGCAGGAAATTCTCATTGAAAGTGAAGGGCCGCTGTGATGCAGACAATCGGATTTTTAGAACTCAACAGCATTGCCAAAGGGGTCGAGGCCGCCGACGCCATCCTCAAGGCCGCCGAGGTGGAGCTGCTCTTTGCCAAGGCCACCTGCCCCGGCAAATATGTGGTGCTCTTCACCGGCGAGGTCGCCGCCGTCACCGCCTCGCTGGAGGCTGGGGCGCTGCTGGCCGGCCACCATCTGGTGGATTCGGTGGTCATTCCCTCGGTGGACCCGCAGGTAATCAGCGCCATTCACATGGCGGCCGAGCCCGCCGAGGTCAACGCCGTGAGCGTGATGGAGTTTTTCAGCGTCACCGCCGCCATCTACGGCGCAGACGCAGCCGCCAAGGCCGCCCATGTGTCGCTGATGGATGTGCGGCTGGGCACCGGCATCGGGGGTAAGTCCTTCGTGGTGCTCACCGGCGAGGTTGCCGCCGTCAACGAAGCGGTAAAATGCGGCTCCGCCCCTGCCGCCGAGCTGGGCATGCAGGTGAGCAGCGTGGTGATACCCAACCCAAGGCGGGAGATTTTTGAAAGCCTGATGTAGCACCCGGCTAAAATATCCGCCGCCACAGGGCCTGTACACCGTATCGACAGCCGCCGCCCCAGGGGATATGCCACAATAGGGCAAAGGGGAAAAGCGGGTTTTATGGCAGGCGGCCCCCATGCCGCACTTCCCCGCCAAAAATGGGGAGCACACAACAGAGAAAAGGGCTTCCTCAAAAAGCAACAGGGTGTTTGAAGGCAAGCAGCCCAACACACCCCCTCCCCCGCCAAAGGCGGAGGGAATAGAAGAAAAACCTTGCAGCAGGGTAATGTTTGAAGGCAAACAGCCCCAACCCCAACCTTTTCCCCCGCCTTCGGCGGGGGAAAAGGAAAAAAGAAAGAAAAGAACTTTGCAGGAGGGTAACTGGGTGTTTGAAGGCAAACAGAGAATCATCCAGGAGTTTGTTCCCGGCAGGCAGGTGACGCTGGCCCATCTGATTGCCAACCCCAATCAGGACCTTTATAAAAAGCTGGGCGTCATCTGTGAGCGCAAGGGCGCGCTGGGCATCCTCACCATCACCCCCGGCGAGGCGGCCATCATTGCCGCCGATGTGGCCACCAAAGCCGCCGAGGTGGAGATTGTGTTTGTCGACCGTTTTTCCGGCGCGGTGGTGGTCTGCGGCGACGTAGCCAGCGTCGAGGCCGCCCTTAAGGATGTACTGGAGGTGCTGGAAAAGGTCATGCAGTTCACCCCCACCGTCATCACCCGGTCGTAGATTATATGAAGAAAATTATGCTCATCGGCGGCATCGGCTGCGGCAAAACCACCCTTTGCCAGTCGTTCAACCGTCAGGATAGGATTTATCATAAAACCCAAACGGTGCAGGTGGTGGGCAGCACCATCGACACCCCCGGCGAATACATCGAAAACCGCGCCCTGCTGCGGGGGCTGATTGTCACAGCAGTGGAGGCCGACGAGGTGCTCTTCATGCAGGACTGCACCTCACGGCGGTTTTGCTTCTCTCCCGGTCAGGCCGCCATGTTCGCCTGCCCGGTGGTCGGGGTGGTCAGCAAGGCCGATCTGGCCGAAAGCCCCCGCGATGTGGAGCAGGCCATAGAGCTGCTGCAAACGGCGGGAGCAAAACGAATTTTTGTTATCAGCACCGCCACCGGGCAGGGTCTGGCCGAGCTGAGCAGCTATCTGGGCATCCCCCCCGAAAACGCCGCCGGTACGGCATAGTTTTGTGGTTTATATACGTTGGTTTCCTTTATTTTTTCGTTGGTTTTTGGTAAAATTGTCCATGTAAAGCCACTCTTTTACCGCACATTATGATTGGTGGAAAGCCCCTCTGGGGTTTGAAATAATACAGTAGAAATGAGGAGATGTTATGAAAAAAACCATCAAAGCCCTCGCAATGCTGCTCTGTCTGACCCTGATTTTGGCGGGGTGCAGCTCCGGCAAACCGGCAGCGCAGGCGATCGACCTCAACTCGCTGACCCTGCAGCAGATTGAAGAAGGCGCCAAGAAGGAAGGCAAGCTTGAATCGGTCGGTATGCCCGGTTCCTGGGCCAACTGGCAGGACACATGGGATGACCTCGAGCGCATCTACGGCCTTGACCACAACGATACCGACATGAGCTCGGCCGAAGAAATCAACATGTTTGAAACCGAAAAAGCCGCCCCCACCAAGGATATCGGCGACGTCGGCCACAAGTTCGGCCCCGAAGCCAAGCAGAAGGGCGTTACCCAGTCCTACAAAACCTCCTATTGGGATAGCGTACCCGATTGGGCGAAAGACCCCGACGGCCACTGGATGATCGCCTACACCGGCGTCACCACCTTCCTCACCAACACCGATCTGGTTGCCAATCCTCCCACCTCCTGGGACGATGTGCGCAAGGGCGACTACAAGCTGACCATCGGCGACGTGCTGACCGGCGCAACCGGGCAGGGCAACGTGCTTGCCACCGCCTATGCCTTCGGCGGCGACATCAACAACATTCAGCCCGGCATCGACTTCTGGAAAGAGATGGCCAAAGCGGGCCGCATTGACCAGGGCGACATCCTGCTGCAGCGCGTGCAGGCCGGCGAGGTTCAGGTTGGCGTAACCTGGAGCTACAACGCTCTCGGCTACCGTGACCAGACCCCCAACTACAAGTTCCACACCTGCGTACCGGCCGACGGCGCCATCATGAGCGGCTATGCTTCCATCATCAACAAGTATGCTCCTCATCCCCATGCCGCCGCCCTCGCCAGAGAGTACATATTCAGCGACGCCGGCCAGATTAACCTTGCCAAGGGTTATGCTGTTCCCACCAGAACAGACGTCCAAATCCCCGCAGAGGTTCAGGCCGCCGGCATCTCCAGCGAACAGACCAAGAACGCGGTTCCTGTAACCGACCCCGCCGCCTATGCCGCAGCCTGTGAAAAGATTGCAAAGGCATGGCAGGAGGAAGTGATTCCCCTGATGAGCTAACCCGTTTTCCCCTTCAATCGAAGAGCCGGGGTGTACGCCTGTGCGCCCCGCTCTTCCCCCTCCATGTAAGCCCTGTTAAAGCATAGGAAACGCTTTTTGCCTCCCCCACCGGAGGCGGGGGAGGCAAAAAGCGATGTTTATCCTTTGTACCCGTCATCATTTTTCAGCAAAGCAGGTGGCACTTTGGCAAAAACAATTTTGGTACTGATGGACGGCTGCCGCTATGACGCCGTCACCAGCACCGGCGGATATTTTGAGCATCTCATCGACCGGGGGCTGGGGGCGAAATACAAGGTATTGGGCGAGCTTCCCTCGATGTCCCGCCCGATGTACGAAACGCTGATGACCGGGCTGCCTTCATCGGTGCACGGCATTGTGAACAATCAGGTGGTGCGGCCCTCCGGCTTTGAAAACCTTTTTTCTCTTTGCCGCAAAAACGGCCTGACCACGGCGGCTGCGGCCTACCTCTGGTTCAGCGAGCTTTACAGCCGCGCGCCCTTTTACCACGAGCGCGACCGCATCCAACTGGATGGTACGGGCAGCATCAGCCACGGCATCTTTTACTACGAGGACAGCTATCCCGACAGCCACCTGTACAACGACGGGGAGTTTCTGCGCAGAACCTACGACCCCGATTTCATCCTCTTTCATTCGATGAACATCGACTACTGGGGCCACCGCAAGGGGGGCGAAAGCCCCGAGTACCTGGCGGCGGTCGCCGCAGCGGAGGAGTTGCTTTCCCCGCTGCTGCACCACTGGCTTGAGTCGGGCTACCGTGTGGTGATTACCGCCGACCACGGCATGAGCGGCTTTGGCCTGCATGGCGGCCCCACCGCCGAGCAGCGCACCGTTGCCCTGTACCTGTTTGGCACCGATTACCCCTCCGGGCGCTTTACCCACAAAGAGATTTCTCAGCTTTGTCTGGCTCCTTTGGTTTGTTCGCTGTTGGGCATTGCCCCGGCGCCGGGCATGCTGCAGCCCGGCCAGATCGAGATACCCTTCTGCAATTAAAAACCTGTTTTTAATCCGGCAGCCTTTGCCAGACCCCCGTGCCAAAGGCGCAAATGCATGATATAATAACCATATAATGGTTATTGTCAGGCTGTCGAAAAAGTCGTGCAAACATAAAATGGCTGTGCCAATTCACTTGCCTGGTTGGCTGCCTGTTTCTTGACGCCCTCACAATAAACATATGGTGGTTATGGCTTCGCCTCCACAAGGGGCATGTTCCCCTTCGCCCTACGGATGCGGATATCGTACCGGCCCGCTTTTTCCCCTTTGCGCCCCGCGCGGCAGATTAAAAGCATTGCGTTTTTAATTACAGATTTGTAGGAAGATAGGAGAGAGCAATGAAAAACAATAAAAAGCTATATCTGTTGGCGATGCTCCCTTTTCTGGTGGTTGTTTTGCTCTATGAAATCATCCCCCTCTTTATGATGATTTTCAACAGCTTTATGCCGGAAAATGCGGTGGGCTTCACGCTGGAACACTACAGAACCATTTTCAGCACATTGCTTTATCAAAAAGCATTGGTCAACAGCATTAAAATCTCGCTGGTTTCTTCCGGCATCGGCATTGTCATCGCCTTTTTTGGCGCGCAGGCAATCCACAACGCCGGGCAAAAGCTGCAAACCTTCTTTTTGACCATTCTGAACATGACGTCAAACTTTGCAGGGGTTCCCCTTGCCTTTGCATATATGATTATTCTGGGCAACTCCGGCGTGCTGATACAGCTTGCAAGGCAGCACGGCATGCTGGGCAACTTCGACCTCTACACCAGCACCGGCCTTACCATGATCTACGTCTACTTTCAGATACCCCTTTCCACCCTGCTGCTGGTGCCCGCCTTTGAGGGCATCCGCAAGGAATGGAAGGAATCCTCGCTGCTGCTGGGGGCCGGCCCCGCTCACTTCTGGACCAAGGTGGGGGTTCCGGTGCTGCTGCCCAGCATACTTGGCACCATCAGCGTGCTTTTTGCAAACGCCCTGGCGGCCTACGCCACCGCCTACGCCCTGCTGATGAACAACTACGCCCTGCTGCCCATCAGCGTTTCGGGCATGTTCACCGGCGATATGACCCAGCGCAAAGAGCTGGGCGGCGCGCTCTCGGTGGTGATGATGGTGTTGATGGTTATCGCCATCTCAATCAACAACATGATTATCAAAAAGACCAGAAAGGCAGGTGCTTAAAGCGTGAAGAAAAGCAGCCTTTCGGCCAAAATCGTCATTACCCTTGTGGTCTTTTACCTGCTGCTGCCGCTGGCAGCCACCGCCATCTACTCGCTCTTTGACAAATGGACAGGGGTGCTGCCCGAGGGCTTTACCCTGCGCAACTACATCCAACTGCTGACCGAAAAAGACTTTATGATGTCGCTGCTGCGCACCATCGTTATCTGCATCATCCCCATCCTGCTTTCGGTGCTGCTGGTGCTGCTGGCCCTGTTTGTGGCCACCATCTATTTCCCCCGGCTGGAAAAATATGTGCAGATTCTTTGTATGATACCCTACACCATTCAGGGGGTCATCCTTTCGGTGAGCGTGCTTTCGCTCTACGCCGCCTCCCCCACCATTCTGGGGGTGCGCCTGGTGATGCTGGTGGGGGCCTACTGCATCATCATCCTGCCCTTTATCTATCAGGGCATCCGCAACAGTATGCACGCCGTCAACATGCCCATGCTGCTGGAGGCCGCCGAGATGCTGGGCGCTTCCAAGCTTTACGGCTTTTTCAGGGTGATTGTGCCCAACATCATCTCGGGCATCACCGTTTCGGCCCTGCTGGCGGTGGGCATCATCTTCGGCGACTATGTGCTGATACGCAACATCACCGGCAGCGCCTTTAAGAATGTACAGATCTACCTCTTCCTGGCCATGAAAAGTTCCAGCACCAAGGCGAGCGCCGTCTTTGT
Source organism: Bacillota bacterium (assembly GCA_023396215.1). Lineage (GTDB taxonomy): Bacteria > Bacillota > Clostridia > Oscillospirales > Ruminococcaceae > Heteroruminococcus. The sequence continues at coordinate 42,285 of JAEWWW010000080.1, forward strand.
CATCATTATGATTACCACCTTCCTCATCACATCGTTGGTGCTATACCTTAAGAACAAAGAGGCTCAGGCCCGGCAGAACATTCAGAAAACAGAGGGGTAATAGAATATGTCATACATAAAATTTGAAAATATCAACAAGTACTTCGGCAAAAACCATGTGCTGAAGGATATCTCGCTGGAGATTGAAAAAGGCCATCTTGTGACCCTGCTGGGGCCTTCGGGCTGCGGCAAAAGCACCCTGCTGCGCTGTCTGGCCTGGCTTGAGGAGGTCAGCAGCGGCAAGGTTTACCTCGACGGCAAGGATATCACCAACGTCAACCCCCGCGAACGGGGCATCGGCATGGTGTTTCAGCAGTACAGCCTTTTCCCCAACCTGAGCGTCGCCCAGAACGTGGCCTTTGGCCTGAAGATGAAAAAAATGGCCCAAAGCGACATCGACCGCAAGGTCAAGCAGATACTGGAGATTGTGGGCCTCTCTGAGAAGATAAACCAGTACCCGGCACAGCTTTCGGGCGGGCAGCAGCAGCGTGTGGCGCTGGCCCGCGCCATCGTCACCGAACCCAAGGTGCTGTTGCTGGATGAGCCGCTGTCGGCCATCGACGCCATGCTGCGCCGCAACCTGCAGATAGAGATTCGCCGCATCCAGAAGGATTTCAACATGACCACCATCTTTGTGACCCACGACCAGGATGAAGCCATGGTGATGTCCGACGTGGTCAACCTCTTCAACGCGGGCAACATCGAGCAGTCGGGCACCCCCATCGAGCTTTACACCCAGCCCAAAACCCGGTTTGCCGCCAGCTTCATCGGCAGCTACAACATCCTGCCTGCGGCGGATTTTGGCAAGGCCTGCGGCGAAACGCCCCCCTGCACCGACGTCGCCATCCGCCCCGAGATTGTGCGCATCTCGCGCCAGCCCAACCCCGCCGCCGGGCGCTACAACCTGCAGGGGCAGGTTGTCAGCAGCATTTCTCACGGCCACATCATCCGCTACACCGTCTGGTGCCACGGCTGCACCCTGAACGCCGACGTGATGTTTGATGTGAACAACCTCTTCGACGAAAACGAGCAGGTGCATCTTTCCATCCGCAAGAGCAATGTGATAGAGCTGTAATTCCCTTCTGCACGTAAAAAGCGCCCGGCAAAAGCCGGGCGCGTTAAAATTCCCAAAAACCGCTGTGGCGCAGAGCCA
>JAEWWW010000091.1 GCA_023396215.1 Bacillota bacterium
TCGTAGGGATGCTCGGTCACAGGCAGCAGCTCGACATGGGTGTAGCCCATCTCTCTGGCGTAGGGGGCCAGCCGGTCGGCCAGCGTGCGGTAGTCCAGCGGCTCTCCATTTTCGCCCCGCTGCCAGCTTCCCAGATGCAGCTCGTAGATATTCAGCGGGCTGTGGTGGATGTTGCGTTCGCCCCGCCGGCGCATCCATGCTTCATCCTGCCAGCGAAAGCCCCTCAGGTTATAAAACTTGGAGGCGGTGCCCGGCCTTGTTTCGGCGTGGAAGGCGTAAGGGTCGGCTTTCAAAACCGTCTCGCCGTCGGCCCCGGTCACTGCCAGCTTGTAGCAGTCATACTCAGCGATGCCCGGTACAAAGGCTTCCCAGACGCCCTGCTCGCTGATGCGCTCCATGGGGTTTTGCCCGGCGCTCCAGCCGTTGAAGTCGCCCGCGACGGCAACCGAAACAGCCTTTGGCGCCCAAGTGCGAAAAACCGCCCCGCTCTGGCCGCCGCGCCGGGCTTTATGGGCGCCCAGAAACTCGTGGGCCTTGTAATTTGTCCCCTGATGGAACAGATAGACCGGCAACTGGTCCTTTTGATTTCTGACAGCCATTTTCACCCCTCCTCTTATCACTTATTTTACCATTAACCTTAAGGGCTTTCAAGAGATTGTTGTATAAACTCTAATAAAAAGCCATTAAATTTAGTTGATTGTTTGTGTATATTCAATATATTTGTTTAATTTTTTTGCAGATTTTAACTTGTCATCTGTTTTGGCACAAAAATACGGCCCCTTTGGGGGCCGTGCCATAGCATGCTGCAAGATAGACAGACGACGAAAAATCATAGGGGACGAGGCGGCAAATGAGGGAGCATATTAATACATATGAGCGATATTTGCAAATGCTGCCAACAAAGAAAGTAAAATGCCTTTGGAGCATTTTACGGCTCGGCGACTTTGGGGGGGCAGACTGAAACACGGCGCCCCGAAGGGCGCCGTGTTTCTAACCGCTCAAAAGCGTTGCTTATTTGTTGTCTACCGAGTTCATGTGCTTAATCAGCTCAAGAACCTTGTTGGAATAGCCCCACTCGTTGTCGTACCAGGAAACAACCTTCACAAAGGTGTCGGTCAGGGCGATACCGGCTTTGGCGTCAAAGATGGAGGTGCGGGGGTCGCCGATGAAATCGGAAGAAACCACTGCGTCCTCGGTGTAGCCCAGAATGCCCTTCAGTTCGCCCTCGCTGGCCTCTTTCATAGCGGCGCAGATTTCGGCATAGGTGGCGGGTTTCTTCAGGTTGACGGTGAGGTCGACCACAGAAACGTTCAGGGTGGGAACTCTCATGCTCATGCCGGTCAGCTTGCCCTTCAGCTCGGGAAGCACCACGCCCACTGCCTTGGCAGCGCCGGTGGAGGAAGGGATGATGTTGCCGGAAGCAGCACGGCCGCCGCGCCAATCCTTCTTGGAGGCGCCGTCAACGGTGAGCTGGGTGGCGGTGGTGGAATGTACGGTGGTCATCAGACCGTCGGCAATGCCGAACTTATCGTTAAGAACCTTGGCGATGGGAGCCAGGCAGTTGGTGGTGCAGGAAGCGTTGGAAACGAAGGTCATGTCCTTGGTGTAGGTGCTCTGGTTTACGCCCATAACGAACATGGGTGTGTCATCCTTGGAAGGACCGGAGTAAACAACCTTCTTGGCGCCGGCGTCGATGTGAGCCTGAGCCTTCTCCTTGGAGTGGAAGATGCCGGTTGCGTCAACAATATATTCCGCGCCTACCTTGCCCCAGGGGATGTTGGCGGGGTCTTTCTCTGCGAAGAAGAGAATCTTCTTGCCATCGACGGTGATAGAGGTGTCGTCATAGGAGATTTCGCCCTCGTACTTACCGTGGATGGTGTCGTAACGCAGCATATAAGCCATGTAGTCGGGAGACATGAAGGGATCGTTGATGGCGACAAACTCCAGATTGGGGTCGCTCAGACCTGCGCGGAACACCAGTCTGCCGATACGGCCAAAGCCGTTAATGCCGATTTTAATTGCCATTTTAAGTGCACTCCTTTTTCTTCAATGATACCTTTATTTTATACCAAACTCATCCAAACTACAAGCAATTTGTGAAAGATTCGCGCCTTCTGAAAGAAATCTATTTTTGTTACAAAAATAACGAATAAATCGGCCTTTTTAAAGACAGTTTACTAAAATTATAAGTATCTGTTATAAAACCTCACAATTAAGCTGTTTTTGAGTTTACTTTTTGACAACAATTACGCTATAATTTCTACAATTATAATATAACATTTATGTTATAATAAAGGGAAATTGTATTTTAGGTCAATTTTTTACTGCTTCACACACGGCAACATGGGGCGTTCATAAATGATGAACGGCGACAAAGAATATTATGTATCTATGACCGATACGACAAAGGACTGGGTTAGAATGGTAAATGCACTGATCAATATCTATAAAGACGCGGCCACACCGGTGGTGCTTGCTGACGCACAGCTAAACGTTCTTTTTGCCAACGACTGTGCCAAAAAGCTTTTCCCCACACTGGAGATGGCCGACGGACTGCGTACCATGATACCCAACCAACCGCTGACAGAGCTTTCGGAAAAGCTGCGGCAGGGCGAATCCTTCCCCGTAATGGACGCTTCGCTTACCTTCTCAGAAACCACCCTGTCCTTTTCCCCGGTGATGAAGGGGCAGCAGCTTAACTGCGTGGTGGTGCATTTTTGCCAGTTACCCCCCGGCAAAAGGGCAAACCTGCCGCTGCAGGGCCCAACCAAGGCGGTGGCGGCCTTCACCCATCAGTTTCGCTACCCACTTTCCAACGTTTTTGGCATGCTTTCGGTGGTCAATCAGCGGCACCGCATTACGCAGGATATCTCCTGCGACCCCTATATGGAGGAGATTGCCCAGAACTGTTACCAGATGCTCCGCGGCTGCATTAACTTTACCGAGGTGATTAAGTATAACAGCGGTATCAACGACCCGGTGCTTTCCAAGGTGGATATCTGGGGGCTGCTTTCCGGCCTCTGCGAAGCCGCCTCGGTGCTGACCCGCTCCATCAATATTCCGCTGATTTTTGACTTCCCCAGCGAGCCGGCCTATGTGGAGTGCGATATCTCAAAGATTACCACTGTGATGCTCAACCTGATATCCAATAGCTGCCGCTTTACCAAGGATGAAAACCGCATCCACATCAGCGGCAAAACCGTCGGCGACCAGGTGCTGATTACCGTCAGCGACAAGGGGCTGGGGGTGCCCGAGGAGTATCAGCAGCTAATATTTGAGCCGTTTTTCTCCTATGACCCCGACGGCATGCCCTTTGCCGGCACCGGCCTTGGGCTGACGGTGGCCAAGCAGATTATTGTGTCTCACGGGGGCACCATAGCGGTCACCTCGGT
>JAEWWW010000037.1 GCA_023396215.1 Bacillota bacterium
TGCCTTGGCCACCTGCTCTTCTTCGATGGCGGCGCGGGCCTGCCCCTGCCAAAGGCCGGGCCTGGGCCCATATGCTTTTATCTTATCACCAAAAGCGGCCGGTGTACAGACCGCAGCCCGCCCTTGCTTCACAGTGGGTTTTGCTATAAAATGTATAGATAGATTGATTATTCGCCTGCAAAGGGCAAGCGCTGCCGGGGGCCCGAAGGGGCCTCGGCGCGGCGCTCCGGCGCAGCACACTTGATTTTGGGAGGCCCTTATGGTTGCGATGACCGCCCCTATCCTGCACAAGCGCCGCCTTGCGCAGGGCATCTTTGAATACCTGCTGCACTGCCCCGAGGCCGCGGCGCAGGCTGCCGCCGGGCAGTTTCTTCACCTCAAAACACTGGGCTTTTCGCTGCGGCGGCCCATCTCAATCTGCCGCATCGACCGTGAGGCGGGCAGCCTGACGCTGGTGCTGGAGGTACGCGGCCCCGGCACCGAGGCGCTGGCCCGTCTTGGTGAGGGGGATTTGATGGACTTCATCGGCCCGGTGGGCCACGGCTTTGAGCTGCTGCCGCCCACTGCGTCGGCGGTGGTGGTGGGCGGGGGCATCGGCACCCCTCCCCTGCTGGAGCTGGGCGCCCACTACGGGGCAAACGCCCATGCCTTTTTGGGCTTTCGCACCGCCGGAGCGGTGATTTTGGCCGACGACTTTAAGGCGCTGGGCTGCCGGGTGGGAGTCGCCACCGACGACGGCAGCAGCGGCCACCACGGCCTTGTCACCCATCTGCTGGCCGGGCACCTGCAAACCGCGCGCCCCGATATCATCTACACCTGCGGCCCCCGGCCGATGATTGCCGCCGTGGCGGCGCTGGCCAGGGAGCATGGGGTGCGCTGTCAGGTTTCGCTGGAGGAACGCATGGCCTGCGGCGTGGGGGCCTGTCTGGGCTGCGCCTGCCGCACCACCGGGGAGGACGGCAGCGTGGTTTACCGCCATGTCTGCAAAGACGGCCCGGTGTTCGAGGCCGGTGATGTCGACCTTGCTCCCTGACCCGCCCGTGGGGCTTTTCGCCGCCTATTCCACCCGCATAACCCGCGGGTGCTACCACCTTGGAGGAACATGATGGCAAATCTTGCTGTGACGGTGGCCGGGGTCACCCTAAAAAACCCGGTGATAACCGCTTCGGGCTGCTGCGGCTTTGGGCGGGAATATGAGCAGTTCTTCCCCCTTTCAGCACTGGGGGGCATCGCCCTTAAGGGCATGACGCTGGCCCCGCGGGGCGGCAACCCGCCCCACCGCATCGCCGAAACCCCCGCCGGTATGCTCAACAGCGTGGGGCTGCAAAACACCGGGGTAGAGGCCTTTCTGCAGAGTGACATGGAGTATCTGCGCCGGTCGGGCACGGTGGTAATCGCCAACATAGCGGGCAGCACCGCCGAGGACTACTGCGCCCTTGCTGAGCGGCTGAGCGACAGCGACGTGGATATGTTTGAGCTGAATATCTCCTGCCCCAATGTCAAGGAGGGCGGGGTGGCCTTCGGCACCAGCTGCTCGGCGGTGGAAAACATCGTCGGGCTGGTGCGCCGCCATGCCCGCAAGCCGCTGATGGTCAAGCTTTCACCCAATGTGGCCGATATCGCCGAGATTGCCCGCGCCGCCGAGGCGGCCGGGGCCGACGCTTTATCGCTGATTAACACCATCACCGGCATGCGCATCGACATCGACAGCCGCCGCCCGGTGCTGCGCAACAATGTGGGCGGGCTTTCCGGCCCGGCGGTTTTCCCGGTTGCGGTGCGGATGGTGTGGCAGGCGGCCTCGGCGGTCAAGCTGCCGGTGGTGGGTCTGGGGGGCATCTCCAACTGGCGCGACGCCATCGAGATGATGATGGCGGGGGCCGTGGCCGTTCAGGTGGGCACCGCCCTCTTTGCCGACCCCATGGCCCCGGTGAAAATCATCGAGGGCATGGGCGAGTGGCTGCAAAGTCAGGGCATCGAAGATATCAACGAGATTGTGGGTACCGTGCGCCCCTGGTAACGCGGCTGCCTGCGCGATAGATAAGGAGAAGCTGTTTATGAAGATTATGGCTGTAGATTTGGGCGACGCCCGCACCGGGCTGGCCTGCTGTGACCGAACCGAATACCTTGCCGCCCCCATTGGGGTCATCGAGGATAAGAACCCCAACAGCGTGCTGCAAAAGGTGGCCGCCGCCGCTGTCGAATACTCCGCCGAGGAGGTCATCGTCGGCCTGCCCATCAACATGGACGGCAGCAAAGGCGAGCGCGCCCAGCTTTGCGAAAGCTTTGCCCAGCGGCTGCAGGAGCTGGTATCGGTGCCGGTGCGGCTCTGGGATGAGCGCAGCACCACCGTTTCGGCCATCGGCTACCTGAACGCCACCAACACCCGGGGCAAAAAGCGCAAGGCGGTGGTGGACGCCGTAGCCGCCACCATCATACTGGAAAGCTACCTGCTCTACCGCAAAAACCACAAGGAAACCCCCGGGCAGTAGAAAAAAGAAAGACAGGGCAGCTTTACCTGCCCTGCCATAGCCTGTCGAAAAAATCGACAGGCTTTATAGGGGGTATCCATACCCCCTATATACCCCCGGTTTCGCGCCGCGATTGGCGCGGGTTCCGGATTGCTTTCACACAAAAGGATATCCTTTAAAGCGCCTGCACCAACTGCCTGCCATACTCGGTGCAGGCCGCCAGCGCAGCCTCGTCCGGCACCCACAGCGAACGGTGGCCGTCGTTGACCAGCTCAAACCCACTCTCCGCAAGGGCCTTGGATATCTGCTTGACCGACTCGCCGCTCCAGCCGTAGCTGCCGAAGGCTGCCGCCTTTTTGTTTTTGAATTTCAGCCCCCGCATCATCTCCAGCAGGCCGCCCACCGAGTGCAACAGGCCGTTGTTGATGGTGGAGGAGCCCACCAGAACTGCTTTGGAGCAGAAAATCTGGGTGATGACGTCGTTTTTATCCTCTTTGGCGGCGTTCATCATCTTGACCGTCACCGCGGGGTCGGCCTGACAGATGCCGTCGGCGATGGCTTCGGCCATCCTGCGGGTGGAGTTCCACATGGTATCATAGACAAGGGTAATCTGGTTTTCCTGATAGCTGTCGGCCCATTTCAGGTACTGCTCCACAATCTGGGCGGGGTTTTCGCGCCAAATTACCCCGTGGCTGGGGCAGATTATGCTCAGCGGCAGGTTCAGCGCCAAAACCTCTTTGATTTTCTTGGTCACCAGTGGGCTGAAGGGGGTCAGGATGTTGGCGTAATATTTCAGCGCCTCTGCCATCAGTTCGGCCTTGTCCACCGTGTCGTTGTAAAGCGACTCACTGGCAAAATGCTGCCCAAAGGCGTCGTTGCTGAACAGGATAGCCTCGCCGGTCATATAGGTCATCATACTGTCGGGCCAGTGCAGCATCGGCGCTTCCACAACCACCAGCTTGCTTTCGCCCAAATCGAGGGAGTCGCCGGTTTTGACCGTCACAAAGTTCCAGGGCTGGTGGTAATGGCCCTCGATGATTTTTTTGCCGTTGGCGGTGCAGTAGATGGGTGTATCGGGTATCAGCCGCATCAGCTCGGGCAGGGCGCCGCTGTGGTCCACCTCGTTGTGGTTGCAGATGATATAATCGATGGCGCTCAGGTCGATTTCCTGTTGCAGCCGGGTGACAAATTCCTTGTCAAAGGGCAGCCAGACCGTATCGATCAGCGCGGTTTTTTGATCCCGCACCAGATAAGAGTTGTAGGAGGACCCCCGGTGGGTGGAATATTCATCGCCGTGGAACCTCATCAGCTCCCAATCGGTCTTTCCAACCCAGCTTACCTTATCGGTCAACTTCTTTAGCATGTTGAACCCTCCTGCTTTTTTATTTGTATTATACTATTTATTTCCTATATAATCAATTTGTTTATGGCAATTTTAACAGTTATCTTTTTCACAAACAGAGCCTTCGCCCTGAGGTGTTTCTGAAAATGGAAAACCGAGGGGAAATTCGCTGAAAGCGGATGGATGCAAGGTAAAAAGCGCAGGAATACTTCATGTATTCCGAGCATTTTTAACGCGGCAAGCACGGTTTTCAGTAGAATTTGCCAAGAGTTTGGAGTTTTCAGAAACACCCCTGAAGCGAAAGCCCCGCTTTGGATAGTATACGCCCGCTCCGGCTTTTGATGCAGCCGCCCTTGCCCCCTCCGCCGTGCAGCCGCCCTATAAAATAGCCGCCAGTACCATCGCCTCCATCAGCTTTTGATAGGTGGGCTCCAGCTCCTCGACCGGCAGCGGAGTGCGCCCCTTGCCCACCCTGACGGTAAAGCCGGGGCGGTGCAGCTGCTCGACAAACCAATGGGCAAACCCGCCGTGGGTTGCCGCCCCTCTGGGGGGGCACACCCGGTAGCCGCAGGAGGACGCCAGCACCTGCGCCATCAGCTGTGAGCAGGAGGGCGTATGGGGACCATAGCTGCAATGTATCACCTCGCCATGGGCCTGAAATTCGTAAAGCTGCCGCACCCCGCTGCCGGTGCAAAAGCCGGTGAGCGCCCGGGCTTCGGGTTCGCTGCCCGGCCTGCTGCCGCCGTAACAGGCGGGGGCGGGGCCTTCGGCCTTTTGCTTTTGGGCCGAGCAGAGCTGTGCCTGCCAGTTGGCGTCAAAGTTGTGGGCGAGGTCGACCCCGCGGGCGTTGGCCTGCCAGCACCGCCGCCGGTAACTGTTGCGGATAGCCGATACCTTACCCGCCAACACCCCAGCCGTGGCGGGGCCGTGGGCGGCAATCTCCAGCCCGTCGGGGTTGGCGCAGGGGATGATGGTCAGCGGCCGGTTTTCCAGCGCGCGGGCCACGTCTACCCCGCCCAGCGTGCTGCCCTGCGCCACCGCCTGCAAAATATCCTCGCAGAACCGAAAAAGCAGCAGGGTGGTGAGCCATTCGCCCGCCCGCAGCCCCCCAGCAAAGACGGTGGTGCCCCGGGTGCCGCCGATGTTCACCGCAAAAAGCCCCCGCCCCAGCACACTGCGGCCGATGGGGAACACCCCGGCGTGGGGGTTGCCTGCTTTAATCTGGTAAACAATCCGGCGAATGCTCTCATAGTCGGGCTGCTGCCGGTAAAAATCTTTGGTCATCATCTTCCCCCTCTTCCCTGTGGCGCTATACCGGTCTGCCGTCAAAAGCGTCCGGTTTCTTTATCTGCCCCGCGCCGGCGCTGCTTGCGGGCATGGCCGCACAACAGGCGGCAGGGGCCGTTTTTAGCGATACGGTATATGCCTATGAATGGGAAAAGCCTGATTATAATCCCAATCGGCAATTATAAAGGTGAAATGTTTTTCACCCGGCAAAAGGACAATCCGGCCCCGGCCCGATTTTAACAGGAGAGGTGTTTTTATGCCCCACTTTGAGAAAAAGCTTGATTCCCGCATAATTTACGAGGGACGCATCATCAACCTGACCCAAGACAGCGTCCTGCTTGAAAACGGAAAAACCGCCCTGCGCGAGGTGGTGCAGCACCCCGGCGGCGTGGCGGTTGTGGCGGTGGACGAGCGGCAAAACCTGCTGTTTGTACGGCAGTTCCGTTACCCCATCGGGTGCGAGCTGCTGGAGATTCCCGCCGGCAAGCTTAACTACGGCGAGGACCCCCGCCTCTGCGGCCTGCGCGAGCTGGAGGAGGAAACCGGCTGCCGCCCCGCCTTTTTTGCCCCGCTGGGCAAGCTGCTGCCCCCCCCCCCCAACCTCACCGAGGTCATCCCC
>JAEWWW010000044.1 GCA_023396215.1 Bacillota bacterium
GGGGGGGGGGGCCCCCCCCCCCCCCCGCCCCTGTGCTGCTCTGCACAGCCAGTATTTTGTTGGGCAACCTATGGCGGGCAACTCTCCATTCCCCTCCCCGGAGGGGTGGCGCCCGCAGGCGCCGGGGTGGTCTGGCAGACGGCTGATAGCCGCCCCTACGGGGTTTGTGCGTATGCGCGGGACGATTGTGGGATGCGGGGTGTCATCCCGTTCCAGCCCCACCGGGGGCTTGGGGGGCACATGGGAACTTGACCCTGCCCGCGAGGCACTTTATCTTTAAAATGCTGTTGCTCTATAAATTATCTCGCTGCGCTTGCATTGGGTTGCCGGTTGTGCTATGATATTTGCATTGTTATAATGCATAAACGCTGTGATTAAGAGAGTAAGCTCCGTTTTACCCCTGTTCAGAGAGCCAGCGCCCCGGCTGCAAGCGCAGGTACAGGGTTCAGAGCCGAAGTTCACTTATGAGCGGCGCCGCTGAAGCTTTTGTAGGCGGCGACGGCAGGCCCCCGTTACCGAGCCGATGAGTGTTTGCTCTGATGCAAAAATGTGGGTGGTACCGCGGAATGTGCAAGGGCGTGTTTGGAAACATCCAAGCAGCCCCTGATTTGCCTTTCGTCCCTTTGAGGATGAGGGCTTTTTTATCGTTCCGCGGGCTTTTTCATCTTTTGCAGCGGCGGTTACCGCGCTATTCTCCCCTGCCGGGGGCGGGGGTTATGATAAATAATCTTTATGTGTGAACAAACAATTTGTATGAGGTGATAGGTAATGAGGCAAGGGTTGGAAAACATCAAGCATAGCGCCCTTGAGCAGCTGGCTGCCGCCGCCGATATGAAGGCGCTGGAGGATTTAAGAGTAAAACTGCTGGGCAAAAAAGGCGAGTTGACCGCCATCCTGAAGCAGATGGGCGGGCTTTCGGCCGAGGAGCGCCCAGTGATTGGGCAGTTGGCCAACGAGGTAAGGGGCGAGATTGAGGCCGCGCTGGAAAAAAGGCTGGCCCAGCTCAAGGCGCTGGCGCTGACCCGGCAGTTGGATCAGGAACGCCTTGACGTGACCATGCCCGGCAAGCGTCAGCTTCTGGGCAAAAAGCACCCGCTGACGCTGGTGCTGGATGAGATTAAGGAGATTTTCTTAGGCATGGGCTTCGACTATGCCGAGGGCCCCGAGGTGGAGTATGACTACTACAACTTCGAAGCGCTGAATATCCCCCCCAACCACCCTGCCCGCGACACCCAGGACACCTTCTATATCAACGAAAACATCGTGCTGCGCACCCAGACCTCCCCGATGCAGATCAGGGTAATGGAAAAGCAGAAGCCCCCCATCCGGGTGATTGTGCCGGGGCGGGTCTACCGTTCCGACGCGGTGGACGCCACCCACTCCCCCCTGTTTCATCAGATAGAGGGCCTTGTGGTGGATAAGGGCGTAACCATGGCCAACCTGAAGGGCACGCTGGAGATTTTCGCCAAAAAGCTTTACGGTGACGATGCTGTCTGCCGTTTCAGACCCCACCACTTCCCCTTCACCGAGCCTTCGGCCGAGGTGGATGTGATGTGCTTCTCCTGCCATGGCGAAGGCTGCCGCCTCTGCAAGGGCGAGGGCTGGATAGAGATTCTCGGCTGCGGCATGGTGCACCCCAAGGTGCTGAAAAACTGTGGCATCGACCCGGATGAATACAGCGGCTTTGCCTTTGGCATGGGCCTTGAACGCATCGTGATGCGGCGGTATAACATCGACGACCTGCGGCTTTTCTTTGAAAATGACCTGCGGTTTCTGGGCCAGTTTTAGGAGGTGGAAGTATGAATTTATCAATGAGATGGCTGCGTGAATTTGTCCCGATAGATATGCCCCCCCGGGCCTATGCCGAGGGGATGACCATGTCCGGCTCCAAGGTAGAGGGCTGGGAACAGGAAGGCAGCGAGATTGAGCGCGTTGCGGTGGGGAAAATCCTTTCGGTGGAGAAGCACCCCGACGCTGATTCTCTGGTGATTTGCAGCGTTGACGCCGGACAGGGCGCGCCGGTGCAGATTGTAACCGGGGCCACCAACGTCTTTGCAGGCGCTGTGGTGCCGGTGGCGCTGGACGGCGCTGTGCTGCCCGGCGGCAAGACCATCAAAACCGGCAAGCTGCGCGGGGTGGAAAGCTGCGGCATGCTCTGTTCGCTGAGCGAGCTGGGGCTCACCGCCCACGACTTCCCCTATGCCATCGAGGACGGCATCTTCATCATTCAGGAGGACTGCAAAATCGGGCAGGATATCCAGTCGGCCATCGGCCTTGACGACCTGAAGGTGGAGTTTGAGATTACCTCCAACCGGCCCGATTGCCTTTCGATGATTGGGCTGGCCCGCGAAACCGCCGTCACCTTCGGCCTGCCCCTCAAGCTGCACAACCCCGCCCCCAAGGGCGGCGTGGGCAACATCAGCGAGCACCTAAGCGTTGAGGTGCATAACAGCGAGCTCTGCCCCCGCTATGTGGCCCGTATGGTCACCGATGTAAAGATTGAGCCCAGCCCCCGCTGGATGCGGGAGCGGCTGCGCGCCTGCGGGGTGCGCCCTATCAACAATATTGTTGATATCACCAACTATGTGATGCTGGAGTACGGCCAGCCGATGCACGCCTTTGACCACCGCACGGTGGCGGGGGGCAAAATTGTGGTGCGGGGCGCCGCCCCCGGCGAAACGCTGACCACACTGGACGGCGTGGTGCGCACCCTTTTGCCCGAGATGCTGGTCATTGCCGACCAGAAGGCCCCTTCGGCGGTGGCCGGGGTGATGGGCGGCGAGTTTTCGGGCATTGCCGACGACACCACCACCATCGTCTTTGAATCGGCCAACTTCAAGGGCAGCTCGGTGCGGCTGACCTCCAAAAAGCTGGGGCTGCGCACCGAAAGCTCGGGCCGCTTTGAAAAAGGCCTCGACCCCCAAAGCTGCCTGCCTGCTATTCAGCGGGCCTGCGAGCTCATCGAGCTGCTGGGGGCGGGCAAGGTGATGGACGGCGTTATCGACGTGGATAACAGCGCCCGCACTCCCCTTGTGATAGAGCTGGACCCCGTCTGGGTCAACGGCTTTTTGGGCATCGATATCTCCTGGCAGCAGATGGCCGAAATCCTTGTGCGCCTTGACTTTAAGGTGGAGGGCCACCGGGTCACCGTTCCCTCCTACCGGGCCGATGTGGAGGATAAGGCCGACCTTGCCGAAGAGATTGCCCGCATCTACGGGTATGATAAAATCCCCTCCACCACCCTTTCGGGGCTGGCGCAGGGCAGCCTGACCCCCCGCCAGAAGTTTGACCGTCGGATACACAACACCCTGCTGGGGCTTGGGCTGTACGAGATTATTACCTACTCCTTTATCAGCCCCCGATACTACGATAAAATCAACCTGCCTGCCGACAGCGACCTGCGCCGTTCGGTGGTCATCAGCAACCCGCTGGGCGAGGATACCAGCATCATGCGCACCACCGCCATCCCCTCGATGCTGGAGGTGCTGGCCCGCAACTACAACAACCGCAACCCCGCCGCCGCTTTGTACGAGATGGCTGTGGAGTATCACCCCCGTGAAGAGGGCCAGCTGCCCGAGGAAGCGCCGCAGGTGATGCTGGGCATGTACGGCGGCGACGCAGACTTCTTCCGCCTCAAGGGCGCTGTGGAGGTGCTGCTGGAGCGTCTGGCCGTCACCGGCTGGGAGGTAGAAAGCTACAGCGGCGACCCGGCCTTCCACCCCGGCCGCTGCGCCCGCCTTATGCTGGGCGGCAAGGTGCTGGGCATTCTGGGCGAGGTACACCCCGGCGTTGCCGAAAACTACGGGCTGGGGGTCAAGGCTTATGTCGCCCAGCTGGATACAGAGCTGCTCTTTGCGGCGGCTACTGCCAGCGTGCAGTACCGCCCGCTGCCCAAATACCCCGCCACCACCCGCGACCTTGCTCTGATTTGCGACGACCAACTGCCTGTAGCCGGGCTGGAGCGCGCCATCCGTGAGGCCGCAGGCGAGCTGCTGGAGAAGATTGAGCTGTTTGACGTTTACCGCGGGCAGCAGATTGCCGCAGGCAAAAAGAGCGTGGCCTACACCCTGACTCTGCGAGCCGCCGACCGCACTCTGACCGACGCCGAGGCGGACGCCGCCACCGACCGAATTTTAACCGCTCTGGCTGCTTTGGGCGCAACTTTGCGGGCATAATGATGTTATATTTTTAAAATTTGCCTGTTTTGTGAAAACAGCTATAAGAATCCTTGAAAAGTCCGCAGGAATTTGTTATCCTTAATTACAGAGGTGATACTATGCATGAGCCAACCATTTCCTTTTCGATTCAAGAAGACAAGGAGAAAGAGGTCAAACAGATTCTCACCACTGTCTATGACGCCATGCGGCAGAAGGGCTATAACCCCATCAACCAGATTGTTGGGTATATCCTTTCTGAGGACCCTACCTATATTACCACCCACAACAACGCCCGCAGCATCATCCGGCGGATTGACCGGGATGAGCTTTTGCGCCTGCTTGTAAAGTCTTATCTGAACGACTAACGGGGGCGTTTATAAGATGGTCGAAGTGGTCGGTATCGCTGCCGGCCACTTTGTTTTCATCTGCTGGGCGTAGCCTGCTGCCGGGCAGGTGGCGCTTTGCGCAGGAATATTTTGGGCCGATTTCCGGCTGCCGATGTTTACAGTAGGCAGACCGCATGTTATAATGATAGGAAAGGTTATGGGCTTTTTCCCGCTTTTGGGAGTGTCTTTTTGACCCGTGCGACGCAGGCCGCCGGTTTTTCCGACCGGTGCATACAAGCCTAATTCCCCGTTTTTCCGCCCTTTGTCCGCAGGCAGGGGACGGTTTGCGGGGTTTGAATATCAGGAGGTGAAGTTTCACAATGGCAGAGACCAAAACCGCCAAGAAAGCGAAAATTCTGAAATTTCGGGGCAGGCCGCTGCTGCGCAATGGCCCGCAGATTTATTATGGTAATATGAGCGACCCCTACATTGCACTGCTGACCGTTACCAGCGCCAAGGAAAAGGACGGTATCCAGATGGCCGACAAGGTTTTTGTGCAGATACTCTCTACCAACAGTGAGCTGCGGCCCAGAGAGCGCGTAGCCAAAAAAACCGAAAAGCCCGGGCTTTACGAAGCGCTTCTCATCGCCAGCATCTGGCTGGATAGAATGCTTAGCGGCAACGATGCGTAGCCCCTTACAAACCGGTAGAAGCTAAAAACCCACCCGCCCCTTCAAGGGCGGGTGGGTTTTTGTTGCCGTATGAGTGGCGGAGCCTTGGGCAAAGCCCTTGCCTCATGCCGGGTTGTTTGCCCGGGCGTGGGCGGCCGCTTTCTCTTTGCCCGCGTACCGAAGGCTCAGGGCCAGCAGCGCTGCCGCTGCCACCGCAATCAGCACCATTGCGGCAAACACCGGGGTGTAGGAGCCTGCGCGGGTGCGGATAGCCCCCGCCACAGCCGGGCCCATAAAGGAGGCGATGGCCAGATGCAGGTTGGTAAGCGCGATGTTGCCGCTGAAATGGCTGCGGCCAAAGCTTTCGCGTATATAGGCGGTGCCAACGACAGAGTTGCCGCCGTTGACCGCCCCCAGCAGGGCGAAGGCAACCAGCAGCCCGGCCAGCGAACCGGCGGCATAGGCCAAAAGGCAGAGCAGGCCGCCCGAGAGGGCCAGCAGGGTGAGTAGCCATTTGCACCACCGCTCCCCCAGCCTTTGGTAGCTGTAGCCAAAAACCATTCTTGCAAGCACGTTGGGCAGCGAGTTTGCCGTCACCGCCAGCGCCGCCAGCATTGGGTCGGCGTTGAGCTCGGCTACACAGAGAGCCGCGTGGCCCGAAACCACCAGAGCCCCACCCACCAGAGTAACGCTCCAGAGGAAAAAAGCGCGGTAGCTTGCCAGCCTCAATAGCTGCGTGGGGGATGCGTCCTGCTGTGCCGCCGTAGCGCTCTCCCCCGCCCCCCGGGCCGCAGGGCGGATGGCAACCGCCCCCAGGAGGGAAAGCACCGTGTAGCCTGCCGCAAAGGCGGCAAAGACCGCGCGCCAGCCCGCCGTTTGAATGACGCCTGCCGCCATACTGCCCAGCACCATGCTGCCCAGACCGAAGCCCCCAAGCAGCAGCCCGGTGGCGAGGTTCTCGTTGTTGGGAAAGCAGCTGGTGGCGTTGGAAAGCACGGTGTTAAAGATGATGCCGATGGCCAGCCCCGCCAGAATGCCGTAGCCCATCAGCAATTGCCCGATGGACATGCTGCGGGCCGCCAGCCAGAAGCCGGAAAGAAACAGCGCCGCCGAAAGCAGGAAGCAGTACCTGGGGTCGCCCTTTTTCTGGATTACCCCCGCTATCATCTGCCCCAGTATCGATACCGACAGCGAAAAGGGAAAGACCAGCGAGGTCTGCTGGCGGGTAAAGCCCAGCTCGGCTTCGATGGGGCCTGCAAAAACCGACCAGCTAAACACCAGCCCGGCACAGAGCATCAGCAGAAACCCGCAGCAGAAAACCAGCCCCTGCCCTATCTTTGTATTGTACTTCATTTTTCGCTGCTGTCCGCCTTATAGTAGCTTGCCAAATCGTAGGGGGAGAAAATCCCCTTGTTGGTTACGACGCCGCCGCACAGGTGGGGCGGGGTGATGTCAAAGGCGGGATAATAGGCCCCCACCTTCTCTTTGGCGATGCGGGTATCAAAAAAGTGCAGCACCTGCTCGGGGTCGCGCTCCTCGATGGATACCGAGCTGATGTTGGGGTGCTTGCGGTTGGGGGTGCCGGTGACAAGGTAGGGGATGCCCCAATGATGGGCTGCCAGCGCAATCTGGAAGGTACCCACCTTGTTGACCACATAGCCGTCCATGGTGATGACGTCGGCAGCCGAGGTGAACAGGTCCACCTTTTTCTCTTTGAGGATGTAGGCGGGCATGTTGTCGGTGATGAGGTGCACCTCGAAGTCCATGTCGCTGATGACGCTGGCGGTGAGCCTTGCCCCCTGCAGGTAGGGCCTTGTTTCGGGGCAGATAAAGCGAACCTGCTTGTTCTGCTCACGGCAGGCGCGCAGCATCATGCCAATGATGGTTTCGGCAAAGCACTGGGTCATCACCGTACCCCCGTCGGGGATTTGATTGGCCAGATGACGGCCGGTGGTAACATAGTTGGAATAGTTTCTGTTGATGTAGCCCAGCGCATACTCGGCCAGCGCCTCGATGAGCTGCGCCGATGTTTTGCCCTGCTCTACCGCCTCTTTCAGGGTTTCCAGCGAGCCGCCTACCACCTGCTTCATGCGCTCCTTGGTGGTGGGGCGGGCGTGAGAAAGGGTGTAGGCCGCCTGCTCCATATAGGCCAGCAGCTCTTTTTCGCCCAAATCTCTGGCTTCGTAGCAGGCCAGCGCCATGCCCATGGCCGCCGCCGTGTAGGGGCCGCCGCTCTGGGTCACCATATCGGCAATAGCCTGCGCCACCTCGGTGTGGCTGTTGCAGACCACATACTCTGTGCGGATGGGGTAGATTCTGCGGTCGAGGATGCGCACCTTGCCGTCCTTGTACCACGCAACATTTTCGAACTGCAGTAAGAAGGCTAAGCCTTTATCTTCTCTGATCATCTTTATGCTCCCTTTCGTATTGGAAGAATCTTTCCCCCTCTCCCCGGCCTTTGGGCAAAGGCTGCGGGAAGGGGTACCGGCGGCGGGCCAAGCCCCTCCCCGGCCCCAAAGGCAACCGCCGCAGCGGGAGGGGGGCCGGGGGTTGGCCGCAAGCCCGAACCAACCGCCCGCAGGCGGCGGCTCGGTTCTGTTTCACGTCAAATTATGCTTTTGAAAAGCTCCTCTATCTCGGCTGCGGAGGGCTGTACAGGGTTGTTGGGAAGGCTGCCGTCCTGCAGGGTCTTTTCGGCCAGCAGGACCACATCCTCCCGGCGCACGCCCAGCGTCCCCAGCGCCACCCGGGTGCCGATGGTTTCCGAAAGCCGCTCAATTTTCTCTATGAGGATATCGCACCTTTCGGCGTCGCTTTTGCCTGCGCAGTCCAGCGGGAAGATTACTTCTGCAACCTCGCCGTATTGCCGCTCGGCCTTTGCGTTGCTGCGGTTAAAGCGCATCACAACCGGCAGCAGGATGGCGTTGCACAGGCCGTGGGGCAGATCGTAAACCGCGCTGAGCTGGTGGGACATCGAATGCACCAGCCCCACGCCGCCGTTGCCAAAGGCAAGCCCCGCCAGATATTGGGCGGTGGCCATCGCCTCGCGGCTTTTCTCGTCGCTGGTGGCTACGGCGCTTTTCAGGTGGGCGAACACCAGCCGAATGGCGGAAAGGGCCAGCTCGCTTGCCAGCAAAAAGCCGCTTTTGGAGGTGCAGCACTCCACCGCGTGGGTAAGGGCGTCCATGCCGGTACCTGCGGTGAGGGCGGCGGGCAGACCCATCATCAGCTCATGGTCGTTGACCGCGATGGCCACCAGAGCGTTTTTATCCCGGTTGCCGTACTTCTCCCCTGTTGCTTCCTCCACCATCACATAGGCGCGGGTGCATTCGCTGCCGGTGCCTGCGGTGGTGTTGACCGCGATGATGGGCAGCGACGGAACCCGGCTTCTGTCTCTGCCGCGGTAATCCTGCACCTTGCCGCCGTTGGTGGCGACAATCCCGATGGCCTTGGCGCAGTCGTGGGCCGAGCCGCCGCCGATGGAAAGCAGGAAGTCGCAGCCGTTTTGCCTGAGCATCTCCAGCCCCGCTTCCGCATTGGCGATGGTGGGGTTGGGCTTCACCTGGTCAAACAGCAGGTACTCTATACCCGCTTCATCCAGCACGTCGGTCACCTTTGCCACAACGCCCAGCTTGACCAGCCCCGCGTCGGTCACCACCAGCCCTTTCTGATACCCCGCTTCCTGAATGGCTGTTTTCAGACCCTCACGGCAGCCGTAGCCAAACAGCGACAGCCGGGGAGCATAATACTCGTATTTTTCCATCAGCCTTACCCCTTTCTTTGTTGCATGCGGTTTTTCATCGCCTGAATATACTGTTCCTCGATGGTGTGTACCGGGCCGTTGCTTTTTGCAAGGGAGTATATCTTTGCGGCGTCCTCTACATAGACGGCGCGGATGTAGGCCTCGTTGAGCGTTCTGCCGACGGTGAGCACCCCGTGGTTTGCCAGCAGGCAGCCGTTGGCGACGTCCTCGATGGCCTTGAGGGCCTCTACCCCCATCTCGACCGTGCCGGGGATGGCAAACTGCGATACCGGAACCGCCCCGCCCAGAAACGGCACCATCTCGATGAGGATGACCGGAATCATCTCGTGGTTCACCGCAAAGGAGGTTGCGTAGGGCGAGTGGGTGTGCACCACCGCACGGATATCCGGCATATTTTCATACATGTAGGCGTGCATCTGCCATTCGGAGGAGGGCCGGTAGCTGCCCCAGACAATATTGCCGTCCAGCGTCAGGCAGACGGCGTCCTCCTCGGTCATGGTGTGGTACGAAACCGAGGTGGGGGTGATGGTCATAATCCCCGTTTCGGGGTCATAGGTGCTCAGGTTGCCGCTGGTACCGGCGAAAAGCCCTTCCTGGTAAGACTGCCGGGCCATCTCCACCAGATGCCGCCTCTGCGCCAAAAATTCTAATTGCTGCATATTGCTTAGTCCTTTCAGGGTATGAAGTTTGGTATAAAACAACCTTTACCGCCTGTCTGCGGCAGCGCGGCCGGGTTTTTGCTAAAACGCTTTGAAAGCTCCGGAGCTGCTGCAGGCGGGGGGCTGCCTATGCTTGGGCGGCCGCCCGGTGTATCGCCTGAATATAGTCGCCGCCCTGCTTAAAACGGTCGTAGCGCCCAAAGATAAACTCCTTGGCGGCCAAAACGCAGACCCGCTCGGCCCATGCCCGCTTTTCGGGATCCTGAATGCCGGTGATGTCCTTGACCTTGGCGGTGCCTATGATGCGCCGGTTCAGCTCCAGACCCGCCACGCCGGCTGTGTCGGATAAAATATCCTCCAGATACCACAGGGCATAGCCGGGGGTTTGAAAGAGCGCATCCTGCACCTTTGTTTCAAGGATGTGCATCGCCTTTTCCTTAAACAGGTCTATCACCTGTGTGATGCTGGCTTCAAGCCATTGCAGGAAAGCCTGACGCTCCGCCGCGTCGCCGATGGTGACGCTAGCGTTTGCCCATGCGAACAGCAGGTTGGCGACGACGTTGCCCACATCGTAGCCGATGGGGCCAAAAAAGGCGAACTCGGGGTCGAGCACCATGGTGCTGCCCTCGCGGACAAAGATGGACCCGGTGTGCAGGTCGCCGTGAATGAGCGCCTGCGCCTTGGATTCAAACTGGTTTTTCAGCTTGGCGGCCTCAAGGCGCAGCGCCTCGTCCTCATAGAGCTGCTGGGTCAAAAAGGCGCTGTTTGGCTCAAACAGGACGTTTCTGCCGCTGAGGTTGGTATAAGGCTCGGTGTACACCAGCCGCTCGCTGATGTCGCAAAGGCTGGGGTTTATGTAGCTTTTGACCAGTTCTTTTTTCTCTTTGGGGGGCAGCACCGCGTCGCTGGTGCGCAGCAGCGTCTGGGCCAAAAAGGTGGTGATATCCTGTGCAAAGGTGGAAAAGGTCTTATGGTCTATCAGCGCATAGCGCATGTTGTCATAATCCCGCAAATCCTCCATCACGAGGCAGCACATCACAGGGTCGTAGAGAAATACCTGAGGCACAAGCCCGGGGGCCAGCTCGCCCTGCCGCTGCAAAACCTCGGCCTCGATGCGGTTGCGGTCGACGCTGATGGCGCCCTTGCTGGTGCGGATATGGACATCCGCATGCTTGATGATGACCGACCGCTGGCCGGACGCATCCTGCACCCGGAACACATAGTTGATGTTGCCGTCCCCAATTTCGTTGCAGACCAGCTCTTCATCGGGGGCAAACAGGTCCAGCTTTTGCCGGGCGTAGGCGATTGCGTCCTGCTCGTTCATTCTGAAGTGTTTTGTAAAATCCGTCATCTGTATCTCCTCCGACCAACAATCTATAGCGGCTGAGAGGCGGTTTTCCGTTTCCGGAAACGCCCTAGTCTTCTTTGATGCTGTAGTAGGTGGACGCCAGCGCAATGGCCAGTACAACGCCCTTTACCATGTTAAGCGCATAGTAGGGCACCGACATCATAATCAGTCCGTTATCCAGCAGACCCACCAAGGTAGCCCCTATCAGGGTGCCGACGGCGTTGGGCTTGCCCTGCCCCGCCACCGAGCGGCCGATAAAAACAGCCGAAAGCGCGGGCATCTGGTAAGAGTTTGCGCCGTTTATCTGGGCACTCTGGTTGCGCGAGGCCACCAGAACACCGGCTATGGCAATAAAGACGCCCGCCATAAGGCCCGCGATGATTCTGTACTTTTTCTCGGGAATGCCCGAAAGCCGCGCCGCAATTTTATTGCCGCCCACCGCGTAGATATAGCGGCCGTACTTGGTGTAGTTCAAAAACACATGCACAAAGGCCACCGATACCAGCATGATGATGATAATGGTGGGCGAGGTGCCCAGCACCTTGAGGGTCTGGGGCACAATGCCGGTGGAGGGGGCGCCGTCGGGGCGCGGCATGCCGGAGCTGATGGCGCCGCCGCCCGAGTAGGTCAGGCTGAGGCCGTCGAGCAAAAACATCATGGCGCAGGTGGCCAGCAGGTCGGGAATTTTGCATTTGACGATGAGGAACATGGTGACCCCCTGCAGCAGCAGGCAGCCCAGCAGCGCGTAGGGGATGGCAATCCAGAGGCTGGTGTTGTACCAGATAACCATGCTCATCAGCAGGAAGCTGGCCATGGTCGCGGCCGAACCGGCCGAAAGGTCGAAGCCGCCCACCGACAAAATCAGGGTCAGGCCCATTGCCAATACCGTGGTAATAGAGATGGAACGAAAAATTGTGGTGAAGTTATCCGAGGTAGCAAAGGTCCCCGGCATCATCAGCGAGAAAAAAGCAAACAGAAGCACCACCGCCATAACAGCGGCCCAATCCCTGATCCATTTTCCTGCTTGAAACTTATTTAGCTTTCCCATCGATTTATTTGCCTCCCGTTGAATAATACATAATCTCATCTTCGGTGGTTTGGCTGGTCACCAGCTCAGCCGAGATTTTTCCGCCGTACATCACATAGGTGCGGTCGGTGATGGAAAGGATTTCAGCCACCTCGCTGGTAACATACAGGACGCATTTGCCCTGTGCGGCAATCTCTTGAATCAGCTTAAAAATATCCTGCTTGGCGCCTACGTCTACGCCCTTGGTGGGTTCGTCAAATATATACACTTCACAGTCGGCTGCCAGCCACTTGCCCACCGCAACCTTTTGCTGGTTGCCGCCCGACAGATAGCGGACATACTGTGTTTCCGACGGTGTCTTTATGCTCAAATCCTGAATATACCGTTGTGCGTTTTTGCGCTCGGCCTGACGCCGGATAAAACCGCCCGCGTGGCAAAACCGCGAAAGGTCGGCTGCCGAGAGATTGAAGTAGACCGGTTCGTCCACCATAATCCCCTCCTTGCGCCTTTCCTCGGGCACCAGCCCGATGCGGGCTTTTACAGCGGCGGTGGTGTTTTTAATTTTGGTTTCCTTGCCGTCCAGCACAATGCAGCCGCCGCTGTGGCAAATCTCGCCGAACAGCACCTTGCAAAGCTCGGTTTTACCCGCGCCTACCAGCCCGCTGACGCCGACGATTTCGCCCCTGCGAACCTGAATGGAAATATCCTCGAGGCCGCCGGCCGTGCTACACAGGTTTTTGGTTTCAAGGTAAACCTCGCCGGGGCTCAGCTGCACTTTGGGGAAGTTCTCTTCAAAGCTGCGGCCCAGCATCTTATCCACAATCTCTTTAATGGTCAGCTCCGGGGTAACCGGCATATTTTCCACAATCTCACCGTTTCGCATCACCGTAACCGATTTGCAGATGGTTAAAACCTCCTGCAAACGGTGGGAGATAAAGATAACCCCGATGTTTTCGCTTTCCATCAGCTCGCCTATCAGCCGGAAAAGCTCTCTGGTTTCAGATTGGCTGAGGGGCGCGGTAGGTTCGTCCAAAATGAGAAAGCTGCATTTTTCCTGCACGGCGCGGGCAATCAAAATCATCTGCTTCTGCGCCAGCGAGAGCTGCCCCACCATCTCGTCCACCCCGACGTTGATGTGCAGGCGCTCCAGTATCTTTTTGGCTTCACGGCGAAGCTCGCCCCAGTTAATCCAGGCCTTGCCCTTCATGCCGCCAATCATCTTGTTCATCATGATGTTTTCCGCAACCGTCTGGGTTGCAAAAAGCGCCATATCCACTTCCTGATACACAATCTCGATGCCCAGCTTTTTGGCCTTGGCGGGCGAACTTAAATCCGCTTTTTCTCCGCCGAAATAAACATCGCCGGTGTACCCGGGGTTGGCCCCCGCCAGCACCTTCATCAGGGTGGATTTGCCCGCCCCGTTTGCGCCCACCACCGCGCGGATATCGCCTGTTTCCATCACGAAATCGACGTTGGAAAGCGCTTTCACACCCGGGAATTCAATCGATACATCTTTGACTTCCAGCTTTAATCTTTGTTTTTCAGACATGCCGGTGTATATCCCCCTTTTTCGCTCCGCTATGTTTTGCACCGCAGCTTTTGGCGCCTGACCCCGGTAAAGCCGCTTTGGGCCGCCTGAATGATAAGACAACCACGGCAAACAGCCGGCGTTTGTTCAGCGCTGATGCCGCTTATGCCGTGGTCGTCTTTCAGGTACAGGCTATGCCCGCGGCTGTGGCGCCGCCTTTATGTTGCCGGGGGGTTCCCCTTTGCGGGCCGATGCAGCCCGCCTGCGGCAATCTCAGAATGCCTTTGGATTGCCGTAAAAAACATAACCTGTTTTTACTGTCGTGGAGCGGTATTACTTTTTCAGATAAGGCGCCATCCAGTCGGAGATATGGTCGTCGTTGACGCCGTAGCCGTCGATGGTTTCTTTCAGGTTCAGCACGTTGGAGCCGCTGTTGAGCATCTCGCCCAGAACGAGGGAGGGGGTCAGCTTGTAGACGTCCTCGGTTTCTTCGCCGTTGAGCTTCATCGCCAGCATGCGCACGCCCTGCTGGCCGACGGTGGTAAAGTCAACGGTGGAGCAGGCTCTCCAGGCGGAGTCTTTTTCCAGCATGTAGTTGATATCCTGATTGGAGATATCCACCGATACCATGGGGATATCGTTTCTGCCGGCTTCCAGCATTGCCACATAAGCGCCGCGGGCGTATGCGTCATAGCAGGCCCAGATGGCGTCTACCTCGCCCTTGGGGTATTTCGGCAGAGCAGCCGCAACCACCTGTGCCATGCTGGCCTCGGCGTTGGAGGGGTCGATGGGGCCAAGCACCTCGAGGGTTTCAATCAGGCCTTTTTCCTCATATTTGAGGTAGGATTCCTGACGGCGGTCAAAGGGAGCGATGCCGGGGCCCCGCCAGATTTTCAGAATCTTGATGGGCTCTTTCTTGGCCACCTTGTCGGGATACAGGCCGTTGCAGATGTAGCCCAGCAGCATATCGGCCAGAGCCTGGTCGTCCTGGAACATCTGGGTAACGCCCTCGATGGCAGTTTCTTTACCGGTGGAATCTACCAGCTTGGTATCGAAGCAAACCACCTTGATGCCCTTGTCTACCAGCATTTTTACCAGGTCATAGGCTGTTTCCTGATTGCCGTGGGAAAGGAGCATGGCGTCGTAGCCCTGATTGGCGCAGGTGTTGACATAATCCTGGAACTTTACGTTATCAACATCGGTAAAGTATACGTCCAGTGTCATGCCCAGCGCTTTTGCTGTTTCGGTTGCACCGGCAACCGCCATCTGAAAGATATCGGTAGAGGTAACGTTGAGTATGTACGCAATCTTGTAGCCTTTTGAGGTAAAGTCTGAGTCTGGAGTAGGAGAAGATGTTCCCGGTTGCGAAGGGGCCGGTGCGCTTGGTGCAGGTGAACCGCCGCAGGCAGCCAAGGCTACCATTAAAAACGCCATGAACAAAACGAGCACTTTTTTCATTTTTTTTCCTCCTAATTTTGTTGGGTGTCGGTGTAAAAGACTACCAGCGAAATTAAGATTATCATACCGTTTTATGGTTTTCAATGGTTTTTAGTGGACTTTGTTTGATTTTTAAGATATTCTCCACATAATACAACTAAAGACCAATAAACTTGTTAAAATACACAGTCAATTCCAACTCAAATAATCGATTATCAATTTAAAAAACATTTTGAGCATTTAATTTTTACTTATATTGGAAATTTTATTGTATGTGCTCTGTTTTATCTGAAGTATTTTTGGTTTTGTGTGCGTTTAGTTGCTTTTGTTTGGCAATTTTTTATGTGTTGCCCACTTTTTTGATTTTATCTCTTGCAAAAGCATGGTGCAATTTAGTATGATAGTGACAATAAGCAAATGTTTGTCTTGTGCGGACCATCAGTAAAAGCGCCATTTGCCGGCGGCTAAACCTGCTCCAACCCTTTAAAAGACTGGGTTTCACCATTTTCTGGCCGCACACACATTCTGCCATATCTGCTGCCCCGCCTGCCCCGGCAAAGCTTTGCTTTGTGAAACTGGCGTGGAAGTTTGTGGCACATCCCACCGCTCTGAACTCAAAATGCTAAGGGAGGAAAGTGACATGCTATCTGTTCAAAGGCGCGACGAGATTAAAAAAATCCTTCTGGCACGCAAAAGCATCACCGTTTCAGAAATGGCGCAGCATTTTAACGTGAGCACCGAAACCATCCGGCGTGATTTTGATTCTTTGGCCAACGAAGGCTTTTTGGAAAAGTCTTATGGGGGGGCTACCCTCAAAATCAGGGTGGCGCATCAGGTGCCCCAGAAGATAAAATCCGGCATTTTGGTGGAAAACAAGCAGCGGATGGCCAAAAAAGCCGCCGAGCTTATCCGCCCCAACGACTGTATCTTTTTGGATCATTCCACCACCGTTTATGAGCTTTGCAAAGAGATAGAGAACATTCCCCTTACCGTCATGACCAACTCGTTTTATGTCATCAGCTATTTTGCGCGCAACCCCAATATCAAGCTGGTTTGCCCCGGCGGTAACTTTGACATAAACGCCCAGGGCTTTTTTGGCCTTGAGCTTTTGGAATATCTGACCCGGCATTATCTGGACAAGGCCTTTTTCTCCTGCCGTTCGCTGGATATCGAGAACGGCCTTTGCGATACCGAGGAGCAAACCGCCGCCATGCGCCGAACCATCATCGCTCAATCGGATTCCGCCTACCTGCTGGCCGACCACAGCAAGTTTGGCAAGCGCTCGTTCATTCACATAGCCAATCTGGAAGAAATCGACTGCCTGATTACCGACATGCCGCTGACAAAGGATTGGGCCACCCTCTTGGGCACCAAGGGGATACGCGCCATTGAGAGCCCCGAAAAGCCGCTTACGGCTGCGGAAAAATAACCCTCTTTTGTGTGGGAGAAGCCAGAAGCGCCCGCAAGCAAAGAGGTACATACAAAAAAGGGAAGCCCTCAGCAAAGCTGAGGGCTTCCCTTTTGCAAATATCTTTCGGGGCTTACTCCACCCTGTTGCGCAGGGTGCCGATTTTCTCGATGCTGCATTCCACCACATCGCCGGGCTGCAAAAAGCGGGGCGGCTCAAAGCCCATCCCTACCCCGGCGGGGGTGCCCATGGCGATGATGGCGCCCGCCTTCAGGGTCATGCCTTGGGAGAGCTCACTGACGACATGGGCGATGTCAAATATTAGCAGGGCGGTGCTGCTGTTTTGGCGCAGCTCGCCGTTGACCCGCGACTGGATGCCCAGCACCGGCGGGGCGGCTATCTCGTCTGCGGTGACAATCCACGGGCCCATGGGGCAGAAGCCGTCCAGACTTTTGCCAAAGTACCACTGCTTGTGGGCGGTTTGCAGGTTGCGCGCGCTGACGTCGTTGAGGACGGTATAGCCAAAAATATAGTCGTAGGCGTCGGCAGCCGCCACGTTGACCGCGTCCTTTTTCAGTATCACCGCAAGCTCGGCTTCGTAGTCAAGGCTATCCACCAGCGGGGCATGGCTGGGTATCGGCTCGCCGTCGCCCACCGCGCGGTTGACCCGCTTTGAAAAGTAGATGGCCTTGCTGCGCTCGCCGCCGAAGGCCTCCTTTTTATAGCGGGCCGACTCCTCGGCATGGGCCATATAGTTGATGCCAAGGCAGATAACGTCCTGCGCCGGACGGGGTATGGGCGCCAGCCGGATGACCTGCCCCAGCGGGATGGCCTTTTCGCCCGCCTGCTCCGCCGCCTGCCCCAGCAGGGCCATCTGGCGGGGGCCTGCCTCGTCAATCAGCTGGTGCATGGTGGCATAGGGCAGCCCCAGCTCCTCCACCGCAACCACACCCTGCTCATCGGAGGTCACCACCCCCACCTTTTCTTCCCCATCCTGCCGGGTTTTAAATGTCATCAGCTTCATCCGGGCCGGGCCTCCTTATGCTTTTGATAGATGCAGCCGCAAAAGAGGGCTGCTTTTTCGCTGCATTATTTATTATAGCACAGCGGGCGGCAAAACGCCGCTTGCTGCTTTAAAAAAGCTGTTATCCCACCATTTTGGGGGGCTGCTATAAGGCCCCGGCCACCCCCTTGCACGCTGCTCCGCCGCAAAAATCCGCCTCCCCCCGGGCAGACGCATCTGCCCGGGGGGAGGCGGATTTACATGGCTATCGGGTCAGCGGCCGGGTTACCCCCGCAGCTCTACCCTGCGGATTTTGCCGCTGATAGTTTTGGGCAGCGCGTCTATAAAGTCGATGATGCGGGGGTATTTGTAAGGCGCGGTCTGCTTCTTCACATAGTTTTGCAGCTCTTTTTTCAGCTCATCCGAGGGCTGGTAGCCCTTAGTGAGCACGATGGTGGCCTTTACCACCATGCCGCGTACCGGGTCGGGCGCGCCGGTGACCGCGCACTCCAGCACCGCCGGGTGCTCCATCAGCACGCTTTCAATCTCAAAGGGGCCGATGCGGTAGCCCGAGGCCTTGATGACGTCGTCGGTGCGGCCCACATACCACAGGTAGCCGTCCTCATCACGCCACGCGGTATCGCCGGTGTGGTAGTAGCCGTCGTGCCAGGCTTGGGTAGTGAGGGCTTCGTCCTTGTAATAGCCGGTGAACAGGCCCATCACTCTGGAGGCCGAGCCGGTCTTGATGACGATTTCGCCCACCGCGCCGGCGGGTACCGGCTTGTCGTTTTCATCCACCAGCTCGATGTTGTAAAGGGGCGAGGGCCTGCCCATAGAGCCGGGCTTGGGGGTGCTGCCCACCAGATTGGCGGTCTGCACCACCGTTTCGGTCTGTCCAAAGGCTTCCATCAGCTTCAGGCCGGTGAACTCGTAAAAGCGGTTAAACACCTCGGGGTTGAGGGCCTCGCCCGCGGTGGTGGCGTAGGTCAGTGAGGAAAGGTCGTAGTTCTGCATCCCCTCTTTGACAAAAAAGCGGTAGATGGTGGGCGGCGCGCAGAAGGTATTGATTTTATAGGTTTCAATCTTCTGCAGCAGGTCGGCGGGCACAAAACGCTCAAAGTCGTAGGTAAAGACCACCGTGCCGCAGAACCACTGCCCATACAGCTTGCCCCAGACCGATTTGCCCCAGCCGGTGTCGGCCACCGTCAGATGAACGCCGCCCGGCACAACATTATGCCAGTGCTTTGCGGTGATGATGTGGCCGATGGGGTAAGAAAAGTCGTGGAGCACCATCTTGGGGTAGCCGGTGGTGCCGGATGTAAAGTAGAGCAGCATTGGGTCTTCTGCGCGGTTGGGGATGCGCTCGAGGGCGGTGGGAGCGGCTGCCAGCTCGGCGTCAAAATCCAGCCAGCCGGGGCGGCTGCCCCGGGCCATAAAGCGGGCGGTCACGCCGGAGTAGGTTTCGCAGGCCTCGTCCACGCAGGCGGCTACATCGCCCTCGCCGGTGCACACAATGGCCTTCACCCCCGCCGCCTCAAAGCGGTAGAGGATATCCTTGACGGTGAGCAGATGGGTAGCCGGGATGGCCACCGCGCCGATTTTGTGCAGCCCCAGAATGGCGAACCAGAAATGGTAGTGGCGCTTGAGCACCAGCATGACCATATCCCCTTTGCCGATACCCTGCTTTAAAAAGGCGTTGGCCGCCCGGTCGCTGTACTCCTTCATCTGCGCAAAGGTAAATGTGTGCTCCTCGCCGGCCTCGTTGCACCAAATCATGGCCTTGCGCTGGGGGTCGATGCGGGCAATCTCATCCACCACGTCATAGCTGAAGTTGAAGTCATCGGGCACAACCGGCTCAAAGGAGCACAGCATGCCGTTTTTATCAAATTTCTCTTTGCAGTATTTTTTATAGAGTTGTTCCAACGGTTTATCCTCCTACTAACTACTAATTCTTCTTGAGAACAACGGCCAAAAAGACGCAATCGCTGCCGCCGGTGGCTATCATGCCATGGCCGTGGCCCGAGTCGTAATAGATGGCGTCGCCGGGGCCCAGCACCTCGATGTGGTCCTCCAGCGCTACCTTGAGGCTGCCCTGCAGGATGTAGTCAAACTCCTGCCCCTCGTGCTTCGAGAGAGGAATGGGGGCATCCTGCTCCTCGGGGCGGTAGGGGGCGGTCACCAGGAACGGTTCGGCCTCCTTGCCTTTGAAGCGGTGGGCCAGATGCTGGTAGGTAAAGCCCTCGCGCCGCCGGATGGGCAGGCCCTCTCCCCCGCGGATGATGCTGTAAAAGGAAAGCTTGGGCTGGTCGCCGGTGAGCAGCTCTACCATATCCACGCCGAAAAGCTCGGCACAGCGGTAAAGAAAGGTGAAGGAGAAATCCGCCGAGCCGCTTTCAAGCTGGGCGTATTCCTCGGCGCTCAGTCCGCAAAAGGCCGCGGCGTCCGCCACGCTGATGTCAAGATACTCTCTAAGGCTTCTGATGCGTTCCGCAATTTCGGCAAGCTTCATTTCCATCTGGTATACTGACCTCCCATTCAAATGTTAAAAAGATTTTTATCTTGTGCCTCTTCTGTACCCAACCGCCCGCCGGGCCGGGCCGGATGGGGCATCTTGGGCCAGCGGGCTAAAAAGCACGGTGTGCGGTGGAAAATAAAAATAAAAAGCCCGCCCCATGTTATCCATGGGACGGGCTATGATAGACCCGCGGTACCACCCAAGTTGCGCAAATGCGCCGCTCTAAGGATTCTGACAAATCCCGAACCGATAACGCTGTTCCTGCGGGGCCGTCTACTTGCCAAAGCTTTCGGGTGCCCGGCTCAAGGGTGATGGGTAAGTCTTCTGTCATTACCGGCTCGCACCGCCCGCCGGTTCTCTGAAAATGAACTGGAAGCTACCGTCCCTGTCATCGCCTTTGTGGTTATTGGGTTTAGTGTAATGTAAGCAAAACAAAATGTCAATAGGTTTTGGTAATAAAATCATATTCATTTCACAAATGCGGTGTTACACAGGGGGTTATTCCGCCTGCCTGCGCTGCGCTGCGCTGCCGGTGATGCGGACGGTTTCGCCACCCCCGGCAATGTATTGCGCGGCTATGTAGCCTATAAAGCGGGGGCGGTGATATAGCGGTACAGCTCCTCCATATCGCCAGCCAGCAGCTTGGCGCCCGCCTCTTCCAGCTCTTCGCGGGGGCGAAAGCCCCACAGCACCCCCACGGTGTCGATGTCCGCGGCCTGCCCGGTAAAGATATCCACGTCGCTGTCGCCCGCAAAGATGGTGTCCTGCTCAGAAACACCCGCCTGCCGCATCACCATGCGCACCATGGTGGGGTCGGGCTTGGGGGGCAGGGCGTCGCTGCGGCCGTAGGCGTAATCAATCAGCCCCGACAGAAACCGCTGCACCAACGGCTGGGTAATTTCATCCGGCTTGTTGGTCACCACGGCGGTGACGATGCCCTGCGCCTTGAGCTTGCGCAGCATCTCGAGCGCACCGTCGTAGAAGGTGGCCTGTGTGACCGAGCGGTGCCTGTAAGCCTTCAGGTACCGCTCCCTGACCCGCCGGGCGATTGCGGTGCCCTGCGCATCCTGCGGGATGGTCTGCTGCAGCAGCGCGTCGGCGCCGTTGCCCACATAGAAGCGGTAGTTATCCTCCGGGTGGGGGGGAAGGCCCTCGGTGGCCAAAGCGGCATTGCAGCACTCGGCGAAATCCCGCAGGGAGTTGAGCAGGGTGCCGTCCAAATCAAAAATTGCAAGCTTCTTCATAATAAAGACCTTTCCTTTCACTTGCGTTTCGGCACAAGCAGACCATGAAAAGGAGTGGTCTTTTTGTGCGTCAATCCGCGGTTCTCGCCGTAGGCGAGGAGCGATTGGCACATAACGGCTTAGCGTGATTTTTCACGCTGTCCTCCGTCAAGGTTGTACTTTCCGGCAAAGCCCGGATATATCCGCATCGGGGTATGAAAACAAAGGGGACTACGCCTTTCTTGCTTCCGCCTTTTGCATAAACCGTTCGCGACTGATGATAAAGCGGCTGTGGCTGCCCTGCCCTATCGGCCCGCAGGCATCCTCGGCCCAGACCTTGAAATCCACCCGCTTGCCCTCTGCCCCCACAATCTCGGCATAGGCGGTCACCTGCATCCCCACGGGGGTGGCAGCGGTGTGCTGGGCCTCTATTTTGGTGCCCAC
>JAEWWW010000054.1 GCA_023396215.1 Bacillota bacterium
TTGTATACCATTTATGTATAATTAACTTGTAAGTAAAACCGACAACGACCAAAAAAGGAGATGACAGGCATGAAACTGATGTACAAAACTACGGCAGTGGCAAATGGCGGCCGTGACGGCCAGGTTACCATCGAGAACACCCCCATGCGGCTGGAAATGGCCTCCCCCAAAGAGCTGGGCGGCACCAAGCCCCACGGTTTTAACCCCGAGCAGCTCTTCGCCGCCGGGTATGCGGCCTGTTTTGGCAGTGCGCTGCAGCATGTTTTTAAGGTCAAAAAGCTATCGGTGGCGGTGCCGGATGTGCATACCACGGTGGGCATCGGCTTGAACGACGCCGGTGGGTTCTCTTTGGCGGTGGATATGCTGGTGGTGTTTACCGGCATCGATCAGGCTACAGCCGACGCGCTGGTGGCAGAGGCTCATCAGGTCTGCCCCTATTCCAACGCCACAAGGGGCAACATTGTGGTAAACCTTTCGGCGAAGGTTCAGTAGCGCCAAAGCGGTTCCTCACCTTATATAAAAACACCCGCCAAGCCGGATGCAAAGAGCATCCGGCTTGCTTTGCAAAGATATTGAATATTGCTTTTCACACCGCTTTTGTTTGGCAGTTGACACAGCCCTGCCAAGATAATACAATCGGTTTATAGAGATTGCCAAAAGGAGGCGAACCCCTTGAACTGTTGCAGTTGTGACGGCTCGGCCTGCGGGCACCAGCTTTGCGTGGGCAAGGTGCCCATCTTTTCTTCGCTGGGGCAGCAGGACCTCGACCGCGTCGCTTCGATGATTCGCCACCGGGAATACCGCAAGGGCGAAGCCATTTTTGCCGAGGGCGACACCCCCGACGCGCTGATTATCGTCAACGAAGGCAGCGCCAAGGCGTTTAAATACACCCCCGGCGGTCAGGAGCAGATTTTATACATCTTTGACGAGGGCAACTTCTTTGGCGAGCAGTACCTGTTTCGCAGCCAGATTGCAGCCTACCATGTGCAGGCCCTTGAGCCGCTGAAGGTTTGTACCCTTTCAAAGGCGCATTTTGAGCAGCTATTGCACAGCTACCCCGATATTGCGGTGATGGTCATACAGGAGCTGGGACGGCGGATGGCCCGGCTGGAAAACGCCCTGCAAAGCAGCGGGGTGCGCAATCTGGACGCCCGCATCAGCGCCCTGCTGCTGGATTTCTCTGAAAAGTATGGGTCGGACACTCCCGAGGGGCTGCTGCTGCGGCTGCCGCTCAACCGTGAGGGCATGGCCAACTATCTGGGCATCGCCCGCGAAACCTTCAGCCGCAAGCTGGGCCAGCTGGAAAGCGAAAGGCTCATCCGCTCGGTGGATAACAAGAGCATCCTGCTGCTTAACATCGAGGCGCTGCAGCAAACCGCGGGATAATTTGATTGCAGTCACATATTTCCATCGCGCTGTCTGCTACAATATACCTAACGAAAACACCCGGCCGGCAAGGCTTTTTGCCGAAAGCAGTTATGTTTTTAAGCGGCGGGGGCAAAACAGTGTCATGGAGGTACCGATATGAACGGACAAATGCTGAAAAACATTGAGATGGAGCAGGTTTTGAGCCTACCCGAAATGGTGGGCTACCAGCCGGGACAGGTGGTGAGCAGAACGCTGGCCCAAAACAAAGCGGTGAGCCTCACCCTGTTCGCCTTCGATAAAGGGGAGGAAATCAGCTCCCATTCTTCGCATGGCGACGCCATGATTACCGTTTTTGAGGGCACCGCCAAAATTACCATCGGGGACGGGGTTTATTCTGTGGGCGCAGGAGAAACTATTGTTATGCCGGCGGGCATCCCCCACGCGGTGGAAGCGCAGGAACGCTTTAAGATGTTGCTGACGGTGGTTTTCCCCTGATAAGGGAAGAATAGACGCCCCGCCCCAAAGAAGGATTTGCTGATGTTAGTAAGGAGGAATTGCTATGAAAGCCAGCCTTGACCGTGAGGGTTGCATCTCCTGCGGATTGTGCCCGCAGATTTGCCCCGAGATTTTCAGAATGGCCGACGATGGTATCGCCGAGGTGTATCAGGAGGACGTGCCGCCCGAGCTGGAGGATTCTGCCATAGAGGCGCAAGACAGTTGCCCTGTATCGGTCATTTTGGTGGAGTAGAGTAGCCTGCCAGCCCAAACCAACATAAAAAAAGCAGGCGGCGATTTTTCGCCGTCTGCCTGTTTCTGAATATGCGCAAACCGGCTGCCCGTGGGCAGCCGGTTTTTTTATATAGCATCGGCAGCGGCTTTGGACATCTCGGCGATGGTGTTGCAGGCATGCCCGCTCACCAGCGTGTGAGTATGCGCATCCAAAACATATCTCATGCCAGACGCTCACACTCCTGCCCCATCGCCTCCTGCACCTCACAAAGGTGCGGTATCGAGCTTTGAGCGCCCTTTCTGGTCACCACGATAGAGGCGGCGTAGTTGGCAAAGTGGACCGCCTGCAGCAGGCTTTGGCCCCGGGCCAGCCCGACGGTAACCCCGGCGATAAAGCTGTCGCCGGCAGCGGTGGTATCCACCGCCTTAACGGGGATAGCCGCCAGATGGCTGCTTTTGCCCTGCTGCTCCTTGACAAAAATACCCTGCGCGCCCAGCGTAATCAACACATTTTGCACGCCGCGCTCCTGCAGGCGGGCAGCCGCCAGATCAAAATCTTCCTCACTGCCGCCCAAGAGGATTTGCAGCTCTGTTTCGTTGGGCTTGAGCAGATCGACGCAGGCCAGCAGCTCGTCGGGCAGGTCGTTGCGGGCGGGGGCGGGGTCGAGTACCACCAGCTTGCCCAGCGACTTTGCCAGCCTGGCGGCGTAGACAACGGTATCCAGCGGTATCTCAAGCTGCATCACGACGATGTCGCACGCCTTGATGCAGTCCAGCTTGGAGTCTATATAGGCGCGGTCAACATGGCTGTTGGCGCCGCTGACCACCACAATGCTGTTGTCGCCATCCTCAGAAACCATCACCACCGCGGTGCCGGTGCTTACCTCCTCCAGTCTCATCAGGTGGTCGGTGCACACGCCACTCTTTTGCAGGTTTTCGCAAAGGGCCTGACCGCTTGCGTCCTTGCCCACCGCGCCCAGCATGGTTACTTCTCCGCCCAGACGCGCCATGGCGTAAGCCTGATTGGCCCCCTTGCCGCCGCAGACCAGCTCCAGCCTTTCGGTTAAAACCGTTTCGCCCTTTTGGGGCGTGCGGGTCAGGTTGATGACCATATCCATATTCAGGCTGCCGATTACTACAATCTTTTTCATATAGCGAAATTCACCTTATTTCTCCTGACCGGATAGCTTCTGGAACAAATCCTCCATCAGGCGGTCACGGTTGATGTGGTAGACATAGCGGATTGGGTGGCGCACCTTGGAAAATGCCCAGCGATGGTCGTATTCGGGGATGGGCGCGGCCTCAAGCCGGTCGCGCATAAAGCCATCCAACAGCCATGCAACGGCGGTAACGTCCCAAATCGGCTTGCTCCAGCAGCGGCCCCGCCTGGATTCCTTCGCTTCGTCGCAGGTCACCTGCACCAGATAGTCACAGAGGGGGTTTTTCTCCTTCAGCCAATGCTCCAGCTCATATTTGGTGGTGGCAAAAGCCGAAACCACCCCGTTGCAGGGCAGCAGCACCACCGCCGCGCCGCTGTCAAGCAGCACCCGCGCGCCAGCGACATCCTGATACAGGTTAAACTCCCGGTTGTCATCCCACTCAAAGCTGTGGCCACCCAGCCACACAACCACCATGCGGTCGGCAATCTCCGGCTTTAGCAGCAGCGCCGAGGCCACGTTGGTGATGGCCGCGATGGCTATCACATACAGGGGCTTTTCGGGGGTGTACCGCATCGCCCTTTTGGCCAAATCCTTGGCCGCGTCGGATATGACCGGCGTGGTTTCATCCGGCAGATAGGTTCCCGAGCCACGGTAAACCTCGGCTTTCAGGGCCTCCTCCCCCATCAGGCTGAGGACGTTCATGATTTCCGCATGGCTTTTTTCCATGCCCTCTCTGGGGCTTTCTACGCGGGAGTTAAAAAAGGGCGCCGCATAAATGGCCTTTAAATTCAGCTTATCGCCGGAACGGATTAAGTATGCCAAGGCGAATTGGTCGTCAATTTCATTGTAGGTGTCGGTATCCAGCACCACATCGACCGGGCCCTGCGGGTGCTCCAGCCGCTTCAAAAGACCGACAGCGTCAAACATCTTTTGCCCCATCGTTTTCTCCTTCGTGTCAAATCTATTAGGGCGTTTCTGAAAATGGAAAACCGCCGGAAAATTCGCTGAAAACAAGCGGATGCAAGGC
Source organism: Bacillota bacterium (assembly GCA_023396215.1). Taxonomy (GTDB): domain Bacteria; phylum Bacillota; class Clostridia; order Oscillospirales; family Ruminococcaceae; genus Heteroruminococcus. The sequence goes on from JAEWWW010000054.1 coordinate 4,285, forward strand.
AAAAAGCACAGGAATACTTGATGTATTCCGAGCATTTTTAACGTGGCAGCTGCTGTTTTCAGTAGA
>JAEWWW010000057.1 GCA_023396215.1 Bacillota bacterium
CACGCCGCAGACGAAAAAGCAGGTGTTGACCCCCGCTATCTCGGAAAGGGTGCCCCCCAGCAGCAGCCCCAGCGGCGATGCAAACAGGCTGACGCTGTAGGCCAGCGACAGCACCCGCCCCAGATACTCGTTGGGAATCCTGCTTTGAAAGATGGCGGTGCGCAACCCGTAAAAGAAGGGAATGGTGAGCCCCATAACCGCCGAAAGCAGGATGAACGTCCTGAGGCCGCCGGGGGGCAGCATCCCGGTAAGCAGCACCCCAATGCCATAAATGCCAATGGATACCGCAATCGCTTTGAAGCGGTTGATGCGGTTGCCCACAAGGCCCAGCAGCAGAGCGCCCACCAATGTACCGCTGGAGAACACAATCTCCACCAAACTGGAGTCGGCGACGGTGCCGCCGAAGTAGGTCATGGTGATGAGGGGGTACATCGACCCGATGGGGAAATAGATGAAGGCGTAGAGGGTGCTGACCACCATCAGCGTCGTCATACCCTTTTCGCGCCGCAGCACGGCGATGCCCTCCTTGGTATCCTGCCAGATGTGCAGCGTCTGCCGCTCCTTCCCGGCGGTGGTTTTGGGCAGTCGCATAAGAAAGACGATGGTTACGGCCACCAACGCCCCGGCCACATCCAGCAGGATGATGGCGCTTAAATCCCAGATATTGAAGAGGACGGCCGCCAGCGCCGGGCTGAGGATGAGGGACACCGAGTCGAAGCTTTGGGAGATACCGGCGCAGCGGGCAAGGTGCTGCTTCGGCACCACAGTGGGGATAATGGCGTTGAGAGAGGGGCTGTGAAACGCCGCCCCAATCGAACGGACAAAGAGCATGACAAAGATGAGCCAAAGGGGGATTTCGTTCCAGAAGGCCACCGCCGCCAGCAGCAGAGCGGCGCAGGCCATGCCAAGGTCGGAGAGTATCAGTATCTTTTTGCGGTCGAAGCGGTCTATCAGCGCGCCGGTGAACATCCCCAGCACCGCCCTTGGCAGGTAGCCGGTCAGGGTGGAAAGGGTGACAATGGCGGGCGATGCCGTGCGCTGGGTAAGATACCACACGATGGCTATCTGCAAAATGGAGCTGGTGAGTATCGAAACCGCCTGCCCAATGCCCAGAAATACAAATTTTCTCTTCCAGCTTTCCATGATTCCTCCAAGTTTTGGGGATGATACAGTCTTTTGCCAGTATAGGGAGAATGTGGCGGATTGTCAACATCGGTGTAACGGCAGCCCGTGGGCGGTGTGGTACGCCCTCCCTCCCACCTGTAGCCACACAATCGCCGCGAGAAGGGGACTATAGGGTGGGCGTCGCCGCGCATAAAAGCGCCGCAGCCCCGACAGGACACCGGCGCGTCGGCCGGATGACGGACTATAAGTGATTGGCATGTACCCTAACCGGGGAATTTATCTGGTGAGGACAAACTCCTTCTTCTTGGCGGCGGGGCTGATATCGGTATCCACCGAAAAGCCGTCCAATGACACGGTGGCAAAATAATCCTCGGGGGTTTCGGCCCGGCGGATGAGGCGGGGGGTGTTATCCTCCTGCAGCAGCACCTCGGCTGAGCGCAGCTTGCCGTTGTAGTTGTAGCCCATGGAATGGCCGTGGGCGCCGGTATCGTGAATGACGATGATGTCGCCCAGCTCGATGGGGGGCAGCGGGCGGTCGATGGCAAACTTATCGTTGTTTTCGCAGAGCGAGCCGGTGATGTCGTAGGTGTGGGTGCAGGGGGCGTCCTCCTTACCCGCCACGGTGATGTGGTGGTACGCCCCGTAGATGGCGGGGCGCATCAGGTGGGCGGCGCAGGCGTCCAGCCCGATATACTGCTTGTATATCTCCTTTTTATGCACCGCTTTTGCCACCAGACAGCCGTAGGGCCCCAGCATAAACCGGCCCAGCTCGGTATAGATGGCGATGTCGCCCAGCCCGGCGGGCGCCAGCAGCGCCTCGTACTCCTGCCGCACCAGACGGCCAATCTCGGTGATGTCGTTGGGCACCCCCTCGGGCCGGTAGGGGATGCCCACCCCGCCGCTGAGGTTGATGAAGCTCACCGAAATGCCGGTTTGCTCCCTGAGCCAGAGGGCGGTTTCAAACAGCACCCGCGCCAGCGCGGGGTAATACTCGTTGGTCTGGGTGTTGCTGGCCAAAAAGGCGTGCAGCCCAAAGTTTTTCGCGCCCTTTTCTCTGAGGCGCAAAAAACCCTCCCGCAGCTGCTCTTTGGTGAAGCCGTACTTGGCCTCACCGGGGTTATCCATGATGTTGTTGTGTATCGCAAAGGCCCCGCCGGGATTAAAGCGGCAGCAGATGGTTTCGGGGATGCCGGCGCAGTCCTCCAGAAAGTCGATGTGGGTGTAATCGTCCAGATTGATAATGGCCCCCAGCCTGCTGGCGTACGCAAACTCCTCGGCGGGGGTGGCGTTGGAGGAGAACATAATCTCGCTGCCGGTGAAGCCCACCGATTTTGCCAGCATCAGCTCGGTCAGGCTGGAGCAATCGGCCCCGCAGCCCTCCTCGCGCAGTATCCTCAGAATGGTGGGGTTGGGGTTGGCCTTGACGGCGAAGTATTCCTTGAACCCGGGGTTCCACCCAAAGGCGGCGTTGGTTTTGCGGGCGTTGGCACGGATGCCCTTTTCGTCGTAGAGGTGGAAAGGGGTGGGGTATTCGGCGATGATTTCTTCCAGCTTTTCTTTGGTTACAAACGGTCGTTTCATTGAACATCTCCTCCGGATAGCTTGATAAGCTCTATCTCATTTTTGATTGAATCTTTGATGAGGTTGACCAGATTTTCTTTGCAGGAATAGAGGCAGGTGCAGCCGGGGCTTTCGGTCAACCCGCCGGTGAGGGCCTTGGCGGAATCGCTGATGAGCCGGATGTGCTGGATGGGCTGCCGGGTGAGGTAGACGGCGGCCCCCGCCAGCGTCACGGGGGCGTTGGTGATGACCACCACCTTTTTGCCCTGCTCCACCAGCTTTTGCAGCGGCGGCAAAAAGGATTGCAGCAGCGGCTGCGCCATGGAAAGATAGATGCGGTACTGGGTTTGCTCCATGAGGGTTTCGATTTTGCTGCGGATGTTGCGGCTGCCCTTGAGGGTGAGGTAGGCTTCGGCCGGGTCGTCGGGTGCACTCAGGGCGCTTTCCAGCGCCGCTTGGTTGGCCCGCAGGCTGCGGATAACCGCCCCGCAAAACTCCGCCGCAGGCACCGCCCGGTATCGGATGGGGGTGCCGTCCACCTGATAGGCGGCCCCTTTTTCCACCAGGCTCGCCAGCCCCGCGTAGGCGTTGGAGCGTGAGATGCCGGTGGCCTTTGCCAGCTCATAGCCGGTGGCCAGGCCGCACCTGTGCAGGCTGCCGTAAAGCTTTGCTTCCTGCTGGGTCAGCCCAAAGGGCAGCAGCAGCTCGATGAGTTCCATAAAATCGCCCTCCGGTTTCATTAGAGGCTTCCTAAAAGTTCACTAGTAGTTCTATTAAGTAACACTATACTGTTATTTGCCAAGGATGTCAAGGTGATACACGGCAAAATTTGAGCGCGTTTATGGCCGGGCTTTTGTGTATGCTGTCAGAGGCGGCAGCGCCCAAAAACAGGCTGGCGGCGAAAAATCGTTGAGGGCGAGGCAGCAAACGCGGCAAAAACCTGCGCATATTTGATATATGTGACCGCAATTTGCAAGTGTTGCCAACGAAGCAAGTAAAATGGCACGGGCATTTCTGAAAATGGAAAACGCCGGGAAATTCGCTGAGGGCAATGGGGGTGCAAGGCAAAAAGCACAGGAATACTTCATGTATTCCGAGCATTTTTAACGCTGCAGGCACTGCCTTCAGTAGCATTTGCCAAGAGTTTGGAGTTTTCGGAAATGCCCTTAAAACCCTTTTACGCCCCGGCAACTTTTTCGACAGACAGCAACGCCCCTACGCAAAGCGTAGGGGCGCCGCTATAACTTTTTAATACTTGGGGCGTTCGTTACGCCTCCTGCCGGCGGGCCTGGGCAACCATCATATCCTTGATTTTCATCAGGCGCGCAAGGTTGCCGCGCTCGTTTTCATCCAGCTTCATGGTGATATAGCGGATGGTTTCCTGCAGCGAGGGTATCTGCACATACTCCAGAGCGTTGACCCGGCGTCGGGTTTTCTCAATCTCCTCGGCCAGAAGCTGGGCGCTTTTTTCGGCCTGCGCCAACTCCAGCAGGTAGGGCAGCACCTCTTTGAGGGCGGCCACCGAATCATCCAGCTCGCCCGCCGTTTCGGCAAAGCCGTAGGAGTAAATATCCTCCACCTCGGCGGCGTCATACTGAAACACCGGCACATTGACGCTCATGATGTTGCGGTTGCCAATCTCCAGCTTAATCTGCTGCTTGGGCAGCATCAGCGCCTGCTCCAGCATACGGGGGCTCATGACGGCGCTGGCAATGACAAAGCCCTCATACACTCCGGCGATTTTGGCTTCCACCTGCTCGCGCAGCTCTTTGTTGCTGCGCACCAGCTCGAGAAAGCGTTTCATCAGGTCGTCACGCTTGTCCTTGAGCAGTTTGTGGCCCCGCATGGCGGTTTTCAGCCGTTTTTTCAGGCGGGTCAGCTCCATACGGGTGGGGTTGACGTTCATTCTCGCCATAGCCACACCTCCCTATTCTTTTGCCGCCCGGCCATATTTCTCGATGAACTCGGTCTTGATTCTCTTCAGCTCGGTGGTGGGCAGGATAGCCAGCAGCTCCCAGCCCAAATCCAGCGTTTCTTCCACGCCGCGGTTGGTTTCATAGCCCTGCGAGACATAACGCTTTTCAAACTCGTCGGCAAACTTTGCGTACAGCTTGTCGGTGTCCGAAAGGGCCGCCTCGCCCAGAATGGTCATCAGCTCCTTGGCGTCCTTGCCGCGGGCGTAGGCCGAGAATATCTGGTTCATGGTGTTGGCGTGGTCCTCGCGGGTTTTGCCTTCGCCGATGCCCTTATCCTTCAGACGGGAAAGGGAAGGCAGCACGTCCACCGGTGGGGCGATGCCCTTGCGGTAAAGCTCGCGGGAGAGGATAATCTGCCCCTCGGTGATATAACCGGTGAGGTCGGGGATGGGGTGGGTTTTGTCGTCCTCGGGCATCGAAAGGATGGGTATCATGGTGATACTGCCCTCGGAATCATATTTTCTGCCCGCCCGTTCATACAGCGAGGCAAGGTCGGTGTAGAGGTAGCCGGGGTAGCCGCGGCGGCCGGGAACCTCCTTGCGGGCTGCCGAAACCTCGCGCAGCGCCTCGGCGTAGTTGGTGATGTCGGTGAGGATGACCAGCACGTGCATCCCCTTTTCAAAGGCCAGAAACTCGGCGGCGGTCAGCGCCATACGGGGGGTGGCGATACGCTCGATGGCCGGGTCGTTTGCCAGATTGACAAACAGCACGGTGCGGTCGATGGCGCCGGTGGATTTAAAGTCGCTGATAAAGAAGTCGGCTTCCTCAAAGGTGATGCCGATGGCGGCAAAGACCACGGCGAATTTGGAATCGGTGCCAACCACCCGGGCCTGACGGGCAATCTGGGCCGCCAGCTTGGCGTGGGGCAGGCCCGAGCCCGAAAAGATGGGCAGCTTCTGCCCTCTGACCAGTGTGTTCAGGCCGTCGATGGCCGAAACGCCGGTCTGGATAAACTCGTCGGGGTAGGTGCGGGCCGCCGGGTTCATGGGCAGGCCGTTGGTGTCGATGCGGGCTTCGGGAATAAGCTCGGGGCCGCCGTCGATGGGTTTGCCCATGCCGGAAAATACCCGGCCCAGCATATCCTCTGAAACGGCCAGCTCAAGGCCGTGGCCCAAAAAGCGCACCTTGCTGTGCTCCAGGTTGATACCCGCCGAGTTTTCAAAGAGCTGCACCAGCGCGTCGGAGCCGTTGACCTCCAGCACGCGGCAGCGGCGAACCTCGCCGCTGGGCAGCTCAATTTCGCCCAGCTCGTTGTAGGTAACCCCTTCTACGTCGGTCACCAGCATCAGGGGGCCTGCTACCTCCTGAATAGAACGGTATTCCTTCATCATTGTGCAGCCACCTCCCCGGCGATTGTTTTAATGGCGGTTTCCATCTCCTCGGCAGTTTGGGCGAGGTACCGCTCCATCTGCTCCTCGGGCGTGTATTTTGCGCGGGCAATCTTTTCACGCACCGGCAGAGCAAAGATTTTATCCACATCGGCCCCGGCTGCCAGAGCGGCCTTGGCCTCCTGATAGTAGCTCATAATCAGCCGCAGCATGCCGAACTGCTTTTTCAGCGAGGTATAGGTATCCACATCGTCAAAGGCGTTCTGCTGCAGGTAGTCTTCACGAATCGAGCGGGCGGCCTCCAGCGTGAGCCGGTCGGGGGCCGAAAGCGAATCGTAGCCTACCAGCTTGACGATTTCATCCAGCTCGGATTCCATCTGGAGCAGATGCATCGTTTCCTGATGATAACGGCTCCAGTCCTCCGAAACGTTTTTGTTCATCCACTCCCCTATCTTATCCAAATAGAGGGAGTAGGAGGTGAGCCAGTCGATGGCCGGGAAGTGGCGCTTGTAGGCCAGCGCCGAGTCAAGCCCCCAGAAGACCTTGACGATGCGCAGGGTGGCCTGCACCACCGGGTCTGAAAGATCGCCGCCCGCGGGGGAAACGGCGCCGATGGCGGTCAGCGAGCCCTCGCGGGTTTCTGACCCGAGGGTGATGACGCGGCCCGCGCGCTCGTAGAACTGGGCAAGGCGGGAGGTGAGGTAGGCGGGGTAGCCTTCCTCGCCGGGCATCTCCTCCAAACGGCCGGACATCTCGCGCAGCGCCTCGGCCCAGCGGGAGGTGGAATCAGCCATGATGGCGACGGCATAGCCCATGTCGCGGAAATATTCGGCGATGGTGATGCCGGTGTAGATAGAGGCCTCACGGGCGGCCACCGGCATGTCGGAGGTGTTGGCAATGAGCACGGTACGGCACATGAGGGACTCGCCGGTGGCGGGGTCCTTCAGCTCGGGAAACTCCATGAGCACGTCGGTCATCTCGTTGCCGCGCTCGCCGCAGCCGATATAGACCACGATGTCGACGTCCGACCATTTGGCCAGCTGGTGCTGTACCACCGTCTTGCCGCTGCCGAAGGGGCCGGGCACCGCGGCGGTACCGCCTCTGGCAATGGGGAAGATGGTGTCGATGATTCTCTGCCCGGTAATCATGGGGATATCGGGCGAGAGCTTTTCCTTGATGGGGCGCTGGCGGCGCACCGGCCATTTGCTGAGCATCTGCAGGTCGGTAACGCTGCCGTCGGCGGCCTTTACCTTTGCCACCGTTTCGGTAATGTTAAAGCTGCCGCTCTCGATGGCGGTGATTTCGCCCTCTACCCCGAAGGGTACCATCACCTTGTGGGTGATGATGGCGGTTTCTTTGACGGTACCGATGATATCGCCGGCGGTCACCTTATCCCCCACCTTGACGGTGGGTACAAAGTGCCATTTTTTCTCGTGGTCCAGCGCTGTTATGTTGATACCACGGGTGATGTTGCTGCCGGTTGTTTCTCTGATTCTCTCGAGGGGACGCTGAATCCCGTCAAAAATCATCTCGAGGATGCCGGGGGCCAGCTCGACCGAGAGGGGCGCGCCGGTGGATATCACCTCATCGCCCGGGCCGAGGCCGGAGGTTTCTTCATATACCTGTATCGATGCCTTGTCGCCGCGCATCTCGATGATTTCACCAATCAGCCCCAGCTTGCCCACCCGCACAACGTCGTACATGTTGGCGTCACGCATGCCCGAGGCCACAACGAGAGGGCCCGACACCTTGACAATTTTGCCCTGGCTCAATTCATTTCACCTGCTTTTCTAAAGAAGTTATGCGGACCCGCCCGCGAGGGGCCCCGGCCTGACAGCCGCCGCCCCGAACCTGTATTCACCGCGATAAATACCGGCTCTTAATCCTTAAAGAGGATGTCTGCGCCGATGGCGCGCTCCACGCTCTTCTTTACATTCATCATGCCGAGCCCCAGACTGCCTTCGCGGCCGGGGATGGGGATAATGGCGGGGATCCGTCTTTCCTTGTATCCATCCAGAATGTGCATCACCGGCTCGAGGGTTTTTTCGGTGATGAAGATAACCCCGTAATCCTTTTGGGCCAGGCTGGCGACAAGGGCTTCCACCGAGCCGCTGTCGGTGACCTCGTGCACCTCAAAGCCCACTGCCTTAAAGCCCAGCACACTCTCTTTTTCTCCGATAACGGCTATTTTACTACGCATATGCATCCCTCAGCCTTTCGGTAATCTGCTGGGCAGGCACACCCGCCGCCTTGGAGGCCAGCACGATGCGGGCCGCCTTGATTTCGCTCTCCTTACCGTAAAGGTAGGCAATCAGCGGCTCGACCCCAAAGGCAATCAGCTTGGCCTGTGCCAATAGGCCCAGTATGCAGTTGTCGCACAGCCGCTCAAAGGCAGTCAGCCCGCCGCCGGCACGCAGCGCGTCATAGGCAGGCTCCAGCGCCTTGTGGTAATCGCTGGCGGCAACCAGCGCCAAAAGCTCTTCTATTCCGCGGCCGAAGGTCCCGGCGATGCGGGCGGTTTCAATGCGTCCGCCCTCGGCCAGTACCCTGCGCAGAAAGAAAGCGTCCTTGCCCATGCGCTGCAGCCGCACCGCCGCCCGGATATTGGCGATATCAATCTGGGCCGCAACCAGATTGCTCAGAAAGCTGCTGCCTACATCGGCAGCGCGCCGGCCCATGGCCTCCAGCACCCCGCGGTCGATGATGACATCCACCAGCTGGGGGTCGGCGGTTTTTGCCAGCGCCTCTTGTGCCTCCAGGGCCGCCTGCCCAATCAGAGGGTGCAGGCCGTCGAAAGCGCCCTGTTCCAGCTGGGCGGCCAGCTCCTGCGGGGGCAGGTTGCCCAAATCGGCAAGGATATGGTCGGCGCCGCCTTCGATGAGGCGGGCCTTAATCAGGGCCTTCAGGTTATGCCCGTCATACCGGTAACGAAACAGCTCCACAATGCCCTTGCGGGGTGAGAGCTGCTCCACCAGGGCGTATGCTTCCCACAGGCTTTCGGCAAGCCCCTGCTCATAATCCTCGGGATTCCGGTTCAGACCGATGCCCGCGTCATTGAGCACCTTGAAGGCTTCCTCCATGGTGCGGGCGTCTATCATCTTTTGCAGCTCACGGCTGCCCAGCATGTGGTTTTCCAAGGAACGCAGCCGGGCGGTGGCGTATAAGAAGTCAGTATCTTTCAGCTTGGTCAACCCAGCACCTCCTTTTCGTGCTTGTTCCCGCTGGTGGCGGGTCAGGCCAGCAGCAGGGCGGCAATTTCCGCCTCGAGCCGGGGCTGTATATTTTTAACAAGCACCTCGAAGGTGCAGTTGGTTTCCACCGAGCCCTGCCGCAGGATAAAGCCGCCGCCAAAGCTGCCGGCTTCCGGGGCGAGGGTCAGGCTGATGCCCTTGGCCGCGTTGGCCTCGTTCACCCGCTTTACAACCTCCTGGCCCAGAGCGGCGTCCTTTTGGCTGAACACAATCTGCGCGTCGGCGGTCTGGCTCTCGACGGCCATACGGGTTAAAAACCCGGCCTTTTGGTCGTCGGGCAGAGCGCACAGCCGCTCGTATGCCTTGGCAAAGGCGCTGTCTATCATCTCGCGGCGGGCGGTCAGAAGCAGGTTGCGCTCCTCGATGCCCCCCTGCGACTGCGCCCTGCGGGCAATCGCATCGGCCTGCGCCTGCGCGGCGTCGGTTATCCTGGCCGCCTCGGTTTCGGCTTCTGCCTTATAACGGGTCAGGGTGCTTTCGGCTTCGGCCTTGGCCGCCGCCTCTATTCTTTCGGAGTGGCCTTTTGCCTCTCCCATGATTTTATCAATCAGTACCGAAATATCGTTCAACGCTTTGCTCACCTCTCTTTCAATCCCTACAGACGCCGGGGGTTCCCCCGCCCGGCAGGCCCCTCTAATTAGGCGGGAATGTTGAGGATAAGCAGCATCGAAACGAGGAATGCGAGGATGGCGTAGGTTTCAACCATGGCGGACATAACGATGCCCTTGGCAATTTCGTCGGGCTTTTTGGCAATCAGGCTGATGCCGGCTGCGGCCACACGGCCCTGATAGATGGCCGAAAAGAGGCCCACAATGCCGATGGGCAGCGCCGAAGCCAGAATATAGCCGCCGGAAGCCAGGCTGAGATTGGGCGCGCCGCCCATCATGCCGGTCTGAAGCATAATCATAACGCCGATGAGGAAGCCGTAGATGCCCTGTGTGCCGGGGAGCGCCTGAAGCACAACCACCTGGCCGAAGAGGTCGGGGTTTTCGGAGAGCAGGCCGGAAGCGGCCTCGCCCACGATGCCCACGCCTCTGGCCGAGCCAATGCCCGCCAAAAAGACCGCTACCGCCACACCCATGTAGGCCAAAAAGTTACCGTTTGCAAAAATTTCTGAAAATCCCATTTTACTAATCCTCCCTGTCGATTACATAAACAAATTTGGTATTGGCTCTCAACGGAGCAAAGGGACGGCCGCCGCCCTCGAAAAACTTACCGAAAAACTCGACATACTGGAGCCGCGAGGCATGAACATAAGCGCCCAGCGCATTGATTGCCAGATTCAGCGCATGGCCAAAGATAAACACCAACACAAAGACAATCAGCCCCACAAGGTTGCCGCCGGGCAGGGTGCCCATGATGTTGACCACGTTGCCGATAACACCGGTGGCCAGCCCCAGCGCCAGTATTCTGGAGTAGGAAAGCACGTCGGAAAGATAGCCGGATATGCCATAGAGGCTGAGAATCCCCGAGAGAAGCTTTTGGATAATGTTGTTTTTATCCCGGCCCTGGGTCAGCACCAGCCCGATGGCGCCGGCGATTGCCATATATTTGCCGATTTCTGCCCAAACGCCCGGCGCAAAGAGCAGCAGCAGGCCAATCAGCGTTACATACCAAAAGCCCACATCAAAGACCGCATCCCAGACTCTGCCCCGCTGTATCATCAGGCGGGCGTTCAGAGCCATGGCGGCAAAGATATGCACCACACCCAAGGCAAAGGAGAGTATCAGTACCGTTACCGGGTCGTTCATCGGGTCGAGCAGAAACGGCATCTCGACGGTTTTGCCAAAGAAAACCTCGGCCAGCTGCGGGATGGCGTTGCCAAACCAGCTGCCGTAAACGGCGCCCCAAAAGATAGTGGAAAGGCCGCCGAGGGTAATCAGCTTCATAAACTTTTTGCCGAAGGGGGGTAGGTCCATCTTGCGCAGGGCGAACAGCCCTCCAAAGAAAAGGAGCATCCCATAGCCCGCGTCGGAAAGCATGATGCCAAAAAACACAAAATAGAAGATGGCCATCACCCCGCCGGGGTCGATGCTGCGCGGGGCGGGAAGCGCATACAGCTCGGTGATCACCTCGAAGGGCTCTGCCAGCTTGCTGTTTTTCAGCAGCACGGGGAAGTCCTCTGTGCGTTCCGGCTGGTTAAAGCTGTAGTAGCAGCCGCTGGTTTCAAGGTAGCTTTCTACCTTTTGGCGGTTGTCTGCCGGCACCCACGCGGTCAGCACAAAGGTGCGGTCGGTGCTGAGCAGCCTGCCGCGGCTTTTGGCGCAGTCCAGCTTCATCCTGACCACATCATAGGCCAGCTTGATATCGGCCGAACAGTCTGCCAGCGCTTTAAGCTGCTCATTCGCCTTTTCAATCTCGGCCTTGTATCCTTCGATACGGGTATGGCACAGGGCGGCGTTTTCTGCCGGGGTGCCCTGCAGCCGGTCGAAATGATGACGCACGCCCCCATGGGCCCGTATCATATCCCACACGGGGGTCTTGTCCTCTTTATAAAGAACAGCCGCCGCATATTTCTGGTCGCGGTCGGCCTGCTGGGGCGAAAGCACCACACCCAGCCCGGCTTCGGTGAGCTCCTCCTCCAGCCGGGTTAAATCGGCCGCCGCAGGGAAGATTAAGTACTCCACTACCGCCCTGCCGGTTTCCTCCAGCTCCAGAGGGGTATCCAGCCCGAGCCACGGCTGCAGCGATGCACCGACAAATTCCTCCCGCGAGATGCGGCTTTTCAGATCCGCCAGCGTCTGGAGGGTCGCTTCCACCTGCGCGCAGCTCTCTTCTGTCCGGGTCATCAGCGCCTGGTCGGTCAGACAGTCGTAGCCCACCCGCGGCCTTTGGGCAAAGAGGCCCTTTTTCGGCTCATAGGGCGCAAGCGCTGTAATAGCCGACCACAACCTTGCAAGCTGCTGCTCAAGGTTGTATTGGTCGGCCGGTTTTTGCTGCATCAGTTCTTTGAGCTGCTCATAGTCGGAGAGCGCTTCGGGGTTGCTGATTTCGACGCATCCCAGCCGCAAAAGCTGCGAGATGACGCTGTCAACCTCCTCATACAGCCCGATTAAGAGCAGTTTTTCCATCCTTGCAATCATTCGCCGCCCACAATCCTCTCAACAATCAGCTTTGCCGCGTCGTCTAAGCGGCTCTGCGCCTTGCTGCGCAATGTGTTACAGGTTTCTTCCGCTTTTGTGCGGTTAGAGGACAAAAAATCTGCAGCCTGCTGCTCGGCGTGGGCAAGTATTGCATCCGCCCTGTCGGTAGCCGCTGCTTTTTCATCCTGTACGAGTTGTCTGCCCTCTTTCTGGGCCTGTGCCTGGGTTGCCGACGCCTGCTGCTGGGCCTGTTTTTTGATGCCTTCGGCCTCTTGCTCGGCCTGTTTGATTCTGTTGATTACATCCAGCATGACCTCACCACCTTTACATCATATTCTAATCTACCCCGCTTTCCTTTGTCAATATAAATAGTGACAATAGAGGGGGTATTAACCGTTAATGTTTTAACGATATCGTTAATTTTACGTCAATATTATATATTTTTTTGTACCGGGCCGCAGGTTCGCTGTGTGAATTATAATAAGAATTGCACCATCGATTTGCAGTGGTAAAGCATTGATGGGGCAAGGAGCAGTGGGGTTGGAGCGGGATTAGGCCCACCCCCTAACCCCCTCCCATTGCTCGGCAATGAGAAAACGGTGCAGTAGGTGCAATGGGAGGGGGGAAATATCACGGGGGGGGGCGCCCCCCCCCC
>JAEWWW010000071.1 GCA_023396215.1 Bacillota bacterium
AACCACCCCGGCGCCTGCGGGCGCCACCCCTCCAAGGAGGGGAATACCGTCTGCGCGGAGCAGCGAGGGGGTGTGGGGGGCGCAGCCCCCCGCGATAGTTCCCCCTCCCATTGCACCTACCGCCCCGTTTTCTCATTGGTGGACAATGGGAGGGGGGTAGGGGGTGGGCGCAAAGCGTCTTCGCCCGCAATCTTTAGAAGCAAATGCCGTTGCCCTGCCATTGGGCCTTTTGGCTTACATACGCCTGCCGCTGGGCAGTATAATGAGGATGGATACTCGTCCAAATAATTACAGCGGCATCCGCCGAGGCAAAGAGAGGAAACAAGATGAAGATACCAGCCGGGTTAACCGATTTTAAGGAGCAGAACCAGCAGATGCCGCGGCAACGCTTTTATCTGCGCGTGCCTAACGCGAAAAACCCCTATCAGCAGCTTTATACAGCCAACTAACGGGAGGGTGGTTATGATGAACAACACCGTCAAGGAAGTACTGGAATTTGTACGGGAAAACGATGTGCAGTTTGTGCGCCTCGCCTTCTGCGACCTGCTTGGCGCGCAGAAGAACATCTCTATTATGCCGGAGGAGCTGCCGTCGGCCTTTGAAAACGGCGTTTCCTTTGACGCCCATGCCATCAAGGGCTTCAGCGACGTGACCAAATCCGACCTGCTGCTCTTCCCCGACCCTGCAACCCTGATGGTGCTGCCCTGGCGCCCCGGCCCCGGGCGGGTGGTTCGCTTTTATTGCGATATCAAAAACCCCGACGGCACTATCTTTTCACAGGATAGCCGCTACCTGCTCAGGCAGGCGGTGAGCCGGTGCGACGAGCTGGGGTATAGCTGCAAAATAGGGGCGGAGTGTGAGTTCTACCTCTTTAAAACCGATGAAAACGGCGAGGCCTCCGATGCGACCCTCGACAAGGGCGGGTACTTTGACATTGCCCCCCTTGATCGGGGCGAGAACATCCGCCGTGAAATCTGCCTCTGCCTCAAAGAGATGGGGATACAGCCCGAAAGCTCGCACCACGAGCAGGGCCCGGGGCAGAACGAGATTGGCTTCAAATTCAGCGACGCTCTGAGCTGCGCCGATAATCTGCTGACCTTCAAGGCGGTGGTCAAGGCGATTGCCTCCCGCAACGGCCTTTTCGCCTCCTTTATGCCCAAGCCGATACCCGACGCAGCGGGCAGCGGGATGCACATCAACCTTTCGCTGAGCCAAAACGGGCTTAACATCTTCAAAAACCTGCCGGGGGAGCATTCCGGCGTTGCGGAAAGCTTCATCGCGGGCATCCTCGCCAGAACCCCCGAGATGACCCTTTTTCTAAACCCTCTGGTCAACTCCTACCAGCGGCTGGGCCGGTTTGAAGCGCCCAGGTATGTGTCATGGTCGCCCCAGAACCGCTCGCAGCTTATCCGCATCCCGGCCGCCTCGGGCGAGAGGGTTCGCATGGAGCTGCGTTCGCCCGACCCCTCCCTCAACCCCTACCTCGGCTTTGCCCTCATCATCGCGGCGGGCTTAGAGGGGGTCGAGCAGGGCCTGCCGCTGCCCCCGGCGGTGGATTTGGATTTGTTCGCGGTGGAAAGCGGCGCGGCAAAGGGGCTGACCCCGCTGCCCGATAGCCTGGAGGCCGCCCTCTCGCTGACCCAAAAGAGCGCGTTTGTAAAGGGTGTGTTGGGCGAAACGCTGCTGGGCAAATACCTTGCCCTCAAGGAAGAAGAAGCCGCGGCGGCAAGGGCCGCGGAGGATCAGGTAAGGTTCTGCAAGGAGCGGTACTTCGCCGTTATCTAGGCACCCCCCGAATGAACCGGCGATTACCCGGGCTCTGCCCGCATGAAAGGTGGCGGTTGGATGGAAAGCGCGTTAATCGTTTCGCATACCGAAAAAAGCATCGCTTTTTTTACCGAGATGCTGCGCGCGGCCTCCTGCAACCAGATTGTCACCCTGCCGCTCTGTGGCGACGCGCGCCGCCTGCTGCTGGAGCGGGATTTCGATGTGGTCATCATCAATGCGCCGCTGCGGGATGAATCCGGCGAAAATCTGGCGCGGCATATCGCCTCGGAGGGGCGCAGTCAGGTCATCCTTGCGGTAAAAAGCGAGCATTTTGACGAGGTTTCGGCCGCCACCGAGGACGACGGGGTGTTCACCATCGCCAAGCCGATTAACAGGACGATTTTTTGGTCGGTGCTCAAGCTGGCCAAGGCCGGGCAGAAGCGGCTTCAGCGGCTGCGGGCCGAAAACAGCAAGCTGACCCAAAAGATTGAGGATATCCGCATCATCGACCGCGCCAAATGCCTGCTGATCGCCTACCTGAAAATCAGCGAGCAGGAGGCCCACCGCTCGATAGAGAAACAGGCGATGGATATGCGCATAAGCAGAAGGGAAGTTGCGGAAGGAATCCTCAGGACCTATGAGGAGTGAGGGGGAACGGCCGCCATAAGGGCGCTGGTTTGGCTGCGGGCCTGCTTGCCCCGTAAGTGGCAGTTGTTACAAAAAGGCCAGCCCTGCCGGCGGGATATTTTACCCGCAAACCCCTTGAAAAATATCCGAACCAATAGTATGATGAAGGTTAAAAAGCAGTTGCCAACGGTAGGGTAAGCCGCCTTACCACAGGAGTTCGGCGGCATGCTTCACAAAGACGTTTTTGAGTGAGGGGATAAAGGGTGTCAAACACAGCATATTTGATTTTAGAAAACGGACTGGTCTTTGAGGGCCGGTTTTTAGGCGCACAAGGCGAGGTGACCGGCGAGATTGTCTTTACAACCGGCATGACCGGTTACCTTGAAACGCTGACCGACCCCAGCTACCACGGCCAGATTGTTCTGCAAACCTTCCCGCTGATTGGCAACTACGGCGTGATTCCGGCCGACTTTGAAAGTGCCATGGTGGGCGCAAAGGGTTATATTGTAAAACACCCGTGTCAAGACCCCTCTAACTTTCGCAGCGAGGGGGAGCTTGGCACTTTTTTGAAAGAGCGCGGCGTGGTGGGTATCTGCGGCATCGATACCCGGGCGCTGACAAAAATCATCCGCACACAGGGGGTTATGAACGGTAAGATTACGGCCGCGTCCCCCACCGAGGGCGACCGCGCCGAGGCCGCGGCCCACACCGTGGAGTACGCCGTGGCCGCCGTTTCGCCCAAGGCCGTCGTCAAGACCGGCAGCGGGCAGCGCCGCATCGCGCTGCTGGATTTCGGTGCAAAGCGCGGCATGGTGGAGGCATTGGCTGCCCGCGGTTGCGAGGTGTGGGCCTTCCCCCATAACACCACGGCGCAGGAGATTTTGCAGATAAAGCCGGATGGCATCCTGCTTTCCAACGGCCCCGGCGACCCGGCCGACCCCGCCAACCGGGGCATTGTGGAAACCATCCGGGCGCTGCAGCAGAGCGGCGTTCCGATTTTCGGCATCTGCCTTGGGCACCAGCTTTTGGCGCTGGCCAACGGCTTTACCACCCGCAAGCTGAAGTTTGGCCACAGGGGCACCAACCAGCCGGTGAAAGAGACGGCAACCGGGCGGGTATACATCACCAGCCAGAACCACGGCTATGAGGTGGATACCGACCAAGGCTCGTTCGTCAACGTCAACGACGGCAGCTGTGAGGGTCTGGATTACGGTAGCTCCTTCTCGGTGCAGTTTCACCCCGAGGCGCGCGGCGGGCCGCTGGATACCGCCTTCCTCTTTGACCGCTTTATAGAAAGGGTGAACGCTCATGCCACTCGATAAGAATATTAAAAAGGTGCTGGTCATCGGCTCCGGCCCGATTGTCATCGGCCAGGCGGCGGAGTTTGACTACGCCGGTACCCAGGCCTGCCGCGTTCTGCGGCAGGAGGGCATCGAGATTGTGCTTGTCAATTCCAACCCCGCCACCATCATGACCGACCGGGATATCGCCGATAAAATCTACATCGAGCCGCTGACTCTGACCACCGTCAAGCGCATCATCGAAAAGGAGCGCCCGGATAGCATTTTATCCGGCCTTGGCGGCCAGACCGGCCTGACCCTCTGCATGCAGCTTGCCCACGAGGGCTTTTTGGAGCAGATGAACGTCCGCCTGCTGGGCTCCTTGCCCGAAACCATCGACAAGGCCGAGGACAGACTGCGCTTTAAGGAGACGATGCAGAGCATCGGGCAGCCGGTCATCCCCTCGGTGATTGCAACCGATATCGAAACAGCCCTTGGCTTCGCCGACCAAACCGGATACCCGGTCATTGTGCGCCCCGCCTTTACGCTGGGGGGCAGCGGCGGCGGCATTGCCGGCGACCATGCGCAGCTGCGCGAGATTGCCGCCAACGGCCTTTCGCTATCGCCCATTCATCAAATTTTGGTGGAAAGATCGGTGGCGGGGTGGAAGGAAATTGAGTTTGAGGTGATACGCGACCGCGCGGGCAATGTAATCACCGTCTGCTCGATGGAAAACATCGACCCGGTGGGGGTACATACCGGGGACAGCATCGTTATAGCGCCCGCGGTTACCCTCGCCGACAAGGAATACCAGATGCTGCGCTCGGCGGCTCTCGCCATCATCGAGGAGCTGGGGGTGGAAGGGGGCTGCAACTGCCAGTTCGCCCTGAACCCCGACAGCTTTGAGTACGCGGTCATCGAGGTGAACCCCCGTGTTTCCCGCTCGTCGGCGCTGGCCAGCAAGGCCACCGGCTACCCCATCGCCAAGGTGGCGGCCAAAATCGCCGTCGGCTATCATCTGGACGAGATTATCAACACGGTCACCGGCACAACCTACGCCGCCTTTGAGCCCACCCTCGACTATGTGGCGGTTAAGTTCCCCAAATGGCCCTTCGATAAATTTATCTACGCCGACAAAAGACTGGGCACTCAGATGAAGGCGACCGGCGAGGTTATGGCCCTTGCCGACACCTTTGAGGAAGCCCTGCTGAAGGCGGTGCGCGGCGCCGAAATTGGACTGAGTAGCCTCGACCTGCCCCACCTCGCTGCCAAAACCGACGAGGAGATTTCCGCGCTGCTGCACAAAGTGACCGACGAGCGGTTGTTTGTGCTGTATGAAGCCATCAAGCGCGGCGTCGCGATAGACGAAATCTTCGCCATCACCAAGGTGGACCGCTGGTTTCTGCACGGCCTTGCTAACATCGCCCGCCGGCAGGCCCAGCCCGCGCCCTTTGTTTACAAGATGGTGGACACCTGCGGCGGCGAGTTTGAGGCACAAACGCCCTATTTTTACTCGATACAAAACGGCACCGAAAACGAAGCTCTGCCCTTTGTTCAGCAGAGCGCCAAGCCCCGGGTGGTGGTGCTGGGCAGCGGGCCTATCCGCATCGGGCAGGGGATAGAGTTTGACTACGCCTGCGTCCACTGCGTGTGGGCGCTGAAAAAGCTGGGCTACGAGGTTGTGGTCATCAACAACAACCCCGAGACGGTATCCACCGACTTTGACATCGCCGACCGGCTCTACTTCGAGCCGCTGTGCATTGACGACGTGATGAGCATCATCGAGCTGGAGCAGCCCATCGGCGTGATGGTGGCCTTCGGCGGCGGCACGGCCATCAAGCTTACCCAGCAGCTTCACCGGCGTGGGGTGAAAATCCTCGGCAACTCGGCCGACAGCATCGATATTTGTGAGGACAGAGAACGCTTCGACGGGCTGCTTGAGAGCCTTGACGTCAAGCGCCCCCGTGGCTTTGGGGCTATGACCGAGGCGGAGGCCCTCGCCGCCGCCGAAAAGCTGGGCTACCCGGTTCTCATCCGGCCCTCCTATGTGCTGGGCGGGCAGAACATGATTATCGCCTTTGGGCCGGAGGACGTCAAAGAATACATGTCCATCATCCTGCGCACCAAACAGGAA
Organism: Bacillota bacterium; assembly: GCA_023396215.1. GTDB lineage: Bacteria > Bacillota > Clostridia > Oscillospirales > Ruminococcaceae > Heteroruminococcus. The sequence goes on from JAEWWW010000071.1 coordinate 5,809, forward strand.
AACCCCATCCTCATCGACAAATACCTCAGCGGCCTCGAGATTGAGGTGGACGCCATCTGCGACGGCAAGGATGTGCTCATCCCTGGCATTATGGAGCATATCGAGCGCACCGGCGTGCATTCGGGGGACAGCATCGCCGTCTACCCGCCGCTGCACATCGACGACGGCCTCGCGCAGAAGATATACGATATCACCGCAAGGCTCTGCATGGCGCTGGAGGTCAGGGGATTGGTCAACATCCAGTACGTCCTTTATCAGGGCGAGGTTTATGTCATCGAGGTAAACCCCCGCGCGTCGCGCACCATCCCCTATATCAGCAAGGTAACTGGGGTACCGATGATTGACCTTGCCACTCGGGTCAGCGTCGGGCAGACGCTGGCTTCGCTGGGGTATGCTTCCGGCATTGTGAAAACGCCCCCCTATGTGGCCGCCAAGGTGCCGGTTTTCTCCTTTGAGAAGCTGACCGACGTGGATACCCAACTGGGCCCTGAAATGAAATCCACCGGAGAGGTTCTGGGCATCGGCAAAAACCTGCAGGAGGCGCTCTTCAAGGGGCTGGTCGCCGCCGGGTATAAGATGAAAAAACAGGGCGGCGTGCTCATAACAGTGCGCGACGGCGACAAGGCCGAAATCGTCGGCGTTGCCGAGAAGTTTGTGCAGTCGGGCTTTTCGCTTTACGCCACAGCCGGTACGGCGGCTATTCTGGCCAGCAGGGGCTTCGAGGTGACCACAGCCGAAAAGATTCGCGAGTGCTCCCACCGCAACACTGCCACCCTGCTGGAGAGCGGGAGCATCAGCTATATTGTTTCCACCTCGGAAAGAGGGCGCGACCCCAGCGCGGACGACGTGAAGCTCCGCCGCAAGGCCTGCCTGATGGGGATACCCTGCGTTACCTCGGTGGATACCGCCCGCGCCCTGGCGGAGAGCCTGCTTTCGGGCTACAGCGAAATCAACACCGAGCTGATAGACATCAACCACATGAGAAACGAGCGCATCCGGCTGAACTTCACCAAGATGCAGGGGTGCGGCAACGACTATATCTATATCAACTGCCTCGATACCGGCGTTCAGATTAATTCGCCCGAGTCCCTTTCGGTCTTTCTTTCCGACAGGCACTACGGCGTGGGCGGCGACGGCGTTGTGCTGATTTTGCCCTCGGAGGCCGCCGACGCAAACATGCGGATGTTCAACCTGGACGGCAGCGAGGGCAGAATGTGCGGCAACGCGATACGCTGCATTGCGAAATACCTTTATGACAACCAGATCGTTCCCCGGCTGACCATGCGGATTGATACCCTCAGCGGCGTCAAGGAGCTTGAGCTCTTCACCACCGACGGGCGGGTTTCTTCGGTGCGGGTCAACATGGGCAAGGCCGAGCTTGCGCCCCAAAAGGTACCGGTCAACCTGCCGGGGGAGAAAATTGTCGCCTGTCCGGTGCAAATTGGCGGCGCGGAGTATGAAATCACCTGTGTTTCGATGGGCAACCCCCACGCCGTTGTGTTCTGTGATAACGTCGATATCCTAAATCTGCGGGAAATCGGGCCGCTGTTTGAACACAACCGGCTGTTCCCCGACCGCACCAACACCGAGTTTGTCGAGGTGATGGGCCCCAACCACCTGAAAATGCGGGTGTGGGAGCGCGGCAGCGGGGAAACCTTTGCCTGCGGCACCGGGGCCTGCGCCGCGGCGGTGGCTGGCGTCCTCAACGGGCATTGCGATAAGGATACCGACATCAGGGTACAGCTGTTGGGCGGCGAGCTTATCATCCGCTACAACGGCAAGGACGTCTTTATGACCGGCGAGTGCAAAAAGGTCTATGAAGGAACCGTGGAGATATGAATAGGGGAGCGGCCCCAGCCAAAGATAGCTTTGCGGCGGGCAAAAAGGGCGGCAAGCTTGGCCCCGAAAGCCCGGCCCTGTAAAGCCGCGCAGGGGATACAGCACGGTGGGCAGCGGCGACCAAAAACAGGAGGGATTTTGATGCGCAACTACGAAGAGGAAGTGAAAAACCGGGTGGCCTTTATCCGGGGCTTGCTGCAGGATGCAGGCGCAAGCGGCATTGTTTACGGCAACAGCGGGGGCAAGGATAGCGCCCTTGTGGGCATCCTCTGCAAGATGGCCTGTGAAGACACGGTGGGTGTGATGCTGCCCTGCGGCTCAAAAAGAAACTACGGGCAGGATAAAACCGACGCGGAAGCGGTTGCACAGCAGTTTCATATTGCGCTCAGAAGCATCGACCTGACCGATGTGAAAAACAGGCTGGTGGAGGCTGCCGGGGTGGTGACGACCCTCACCGACAGCGCCCTTGCCAATATTGCGCCCCGCCTGCGCATGACCGCCCTTTACACCGTGGCTGCCAGCGAAAACCGTCTGGTGGCGGGCACCGGCAACCGGAGCGAGGGCTACATGGGCTACTTCACCAAATGGGGCGACGGCGCCTTTGACCTGAACCCCATAGCCGACCTCACCGTCACCGAGATATACGAGTTTTTGCAGTATCTGGCAGCGCCCGCATCCATCATCGAAAAGGCCCCCTCGGCCGGGCTGTACGAGGGCCAGACCGACGAGAGCGAGATGGGGGTTACCTACCGCAGCATAGACGAGTATCTGCTCACCGGCAACGCCCCTGAAAAGGATAAGGCCGTGATTGAGCGGTACCACAGGGCGACCGAGCACAAGCGCCGCATGCCCGCGGCGTACGGCGCCAATCAACAAAACGTTTAAGGGGGCACTGTATGCAGATAAACACCTGTTATGAAAACCTGAAGGAGAGCTACCTTTTCTCCTCCATTGCCCAAAAGGTGCGGGGTTATCAGGCCGCGCATCCCGATAAAGAGATTATCCGCCTCGGCATCGGCGACGTGACGCTGCCGCTTGCCCCTGTGGTGGTGGAGGCGATGCAGCGCGCCGTCGCGGAGATGGGGGCCGCCGACACCTTTCGCGGCTACGGCGAGGAGCAGGGCTACGCCTTTCTGCGCCGGGCGGTCTGCGGCTACTACGCAGGCAAGGGCGTAGAGCTGGCGGAGGACGAAGTCTTTATCAGCGACGGGGCCAAGAGCGACCTCGGCAATATTCTCGATATCTTTTCGCAGGATAACACCGTGCTCATCCCCAACCCGGTCTACCCCGTTTATGTGGATACCAACATCATGGCGGGACGCAAAATTAGCTATATCTACGGCAATGCGGAAAACCAATTTCTGCCGCTGCCCGATAAAAGCGTCAAGGCGGATATCATCTACCTCTGCTCGCCAAACAACCCCACCGGGGCGGTTTACAGCAAGAGCCAGTTAAAAGAATGGGTGGAATACGCGCTGGAAAACGACGCGGTCATCCTTTTTGATAGCGCATATGAAATATTTGTGCGGGATGAAAGCCTGCCCACCAGCATCTATCAGGTTGCCGGGGCGGAAAAATGCGCCATCGAGTTTTGCTCCCTCTCAAAAACCGCCGGGTTCACAGGGGTCAGATGCGGCTATACCGTTATCCCCCACAGCCTGACCCGCGGCAACGCCTTGCTGAATAAGCTGTGGCTGCGGCGGCAGACCACCAAATTCAACGGGGTTTCCTACATCGTTCAGCGGGGCGCCGAGGCTGTTTTTACCGACGAGGGCCTTGCGCAGATTAAGAAAAATGTGGGCGTCTACCTGCAGAACGCAAGGGTGATGATGGACGCCCTGTCGGCTCTGGACATCTGGTTTACAGGCGGCGAAAACTCCCCCTACATCTGGCTGAAATGCCCCGGCGGCATGTCGTCATGGGCGTTTTTTGACTATCTCCTTGAAGAGGCGAACATCGTCGGCACCCCCGGCTCGGGCTTTGGCGAAAACGGTGAGGGCTTCTTCCGCCTGACCGGCTTCGGCAACAGCGCCCATGTGGTGACGGCGATGCAGCGGCTGGGCACCTTGTTTGGCCGGTAGTCACGCAGCCGCTTCTGCCTGCTATCTTCAGCACAGCAAAAGGACTTGCACCCTGACGGGGCAGGTCCTTTTCGCCATAAAAGAAAGAAGCCCTATGCGCCGGCTTCGCGTTACGGTATACTGATGGCAGAGGGTGCATCGCGGGTGCGCCGTTGTTCTATGAAAATAAGGAGGCAGAGCATGAAGATTGTTATTTTAGACGGCTACACCGAAAACCCCGGCGATTTAAGCTGGCAGGGCTTTGAAAATCTGGGCGAGGTCACCGTTTACGACCGCACCCCCGCCAACCAGATTGCCCGGCGCATCGGGGATGCCGAGGTTGTCATAATCAACAAAACCCCCATCACCAAAGGAACGCTGGAGGCCTGCCCGTCTATCCGGTACATAGGGGTGCTGGCCACCGGCTACAACGTGGTGGATGTGGCCGCCGCCAAAGAAAAGGGCGTCCCGGTCACCAATATTCCCACCTATGGCACCACCGCGGTGGCACAGTTCGTCTTTGGCCTGCTGCTGGAAATCTGCCACCATACGGCGGCCCATTCCGAGGCTGTTTACCGGGGCGATTGGACAGCCTGCCCCGACTTCAGCTTTTGGAACTACCCCCTCATTGAGCTGGCGGGAAAAACCATGGGTGTCATCGGGTTTGGGCGCATTGGGCAAAACACCGCCGCCATCGCCAAGGCCTTTGGCATGAAGGTGCTGGCCTATGACGAGCACCAAACCGAAAGCGGCAGGCAACTGGCCGATTATGTTTCCCTCGAAGAGCTGCTGGCGCAGTCGGACGTGGTTTCGCTCCATTGCCCGCTCTTCCCGGCCACCGAGGGCATCATCAACAAGCACACCATCGCCAAAATGAAGGATGGGGCCATCCTTATCAACACCTCCCGGGGGCCGCTGGTGGTGGAAGCCGATTTGGCGCAGGCGCTGAACGCGGGCAAAATCTTTGCGGCGGGGCTGGATGTGGTGAGCAGTGAGCCGATTAAGGCCGACAACCCGCTTTTGCAGGCCAAAAACTGCTTTATTACCCCCCACATCGCATGGGCGCCCAAGGAGAGCCGCGCCCGGCTGATGGAGATTGCGGTGGAAAACCTCAAAAGCTTTTTGAGCGGCAACCCGGCGAACGTGGTGAACCCGTAGCCCTCCGGCAAACATGGCTGCCCCGGTAAAAAGCCCCCGGCTGGGGGTAGGAGTCATTTCGATATTAGGGGCTTTCTGAAAACTCCAAACTCTTGGCAAATTCTACTGCAAACAGCGTCTGCTGCTTTAAAAAAGCTGGGAATACATGAAGTATTTCTGCGCTTTTTGCCTTGCAGCCACTTGCTTTCAGCGAATTATCCGACGGCCTTCCGTTTTCAGAAGCGCCCTAACCAGATGCGAGAGAAAGAACAGGCGTTGCCTGTGCTTTTTTGCAGGTGCTCAGGCCCGGCGGCTGTTTTGGCAGCGGGCAGGCAACCCCACGGCGGGCGGTGCCCAAATGAGTTGCGGCGGCACACCGGGCATGGTATACTTTTCATGGAATGTATAGACAAAACTTGGAGCGGCCGGATGAGGAAGAGGCGTCACAAAATGAAAATGGCCAAAACACTTGTGCCTACTTTCTTGTTTGTACTGGCTCTGGCCCTTGCCGCTTGCGGCGGCGCATCGCCAGGCACAGGCCCGGCGCAGGTCGATTTGACCGACTTAGACGGCTTGACCGAGGCTTATTTAAGGCCGATTTTGTTTTCCGGCGCAACCCGGAGTACGTGGATAGATCCAAACAACATCAGAGCCAATATGCTTGTGGACATGTATGGCTATATGAATATATGGAGCGCCGATATTCCCGAAAGCGAGATGGAGTTTGAAAACGGCACGCCATATTATTATCTCGACGAGGCAATATTGGAGGATTATGTGCAGAGCTATTTTGACGTAGCCCTCGGCCATCTTCGCTCGGCCTACCAATATCACGCCGAAAGAAAGGCGTATGCCTTCAATGTGAGCGGTGTGGGCTGGGCCTACGACCCCCATGTAAAACGCGCGGAATACGACACATCCACCGAGGGATTGACCCTTTATCTGGATGACGGCATTGGCGAAATGGAAGGGGAGGCCGCCGCCCTTACAATCCAGCTGAGCGAGGGCGGCAGCTTTAAATATATCAGCAACGAAGCAGTGCCAATCCGGTAAGCCGCCCTTATTTTGAAAGCGGAGATAGCCTTTGGGCAGGCTATTTAGAAACCGATTATAAAACCAAAACCACCAGCTTGATTGGTAGTTTTGATTGGTTTTGGCGCTTATGGCCTGTAGCCTTATGACCCTACTTATTTTATCGGGGTATGAAGCGGGCCGGGCTGCAAACAATGTCACTGTCGGGCATCCGCCTGTGGGCGGCAACCGCCACAGGCCGCAGCCTGCAAAAATCAGGGAAGGGGAGAGAAGCATGCTTGAAAAACTCAGGGAAGAGATACTGAGCTGCCGCCTGTGTGAGGAGCAGTTCGGCTTTGAGCCCCACCCCGTCTTTCGGGGAAACGCCAACTCCAAAATCATGCAGATTAGTCAGGCCCCCTCCCGCACGGTGCATCAAACCCTCAAGCCCTTTGACGACGCAAGCGGCAGAAAGCTGCGCGGCGAATGGTACCGCATAGCGGATGAGGTGTTCTACGACCCCGACAATTTTTATATCACGGCGATTGCCCACTGCTATCCGGGCAAATCCCCCCACGGGGGCGACCGGCTGCCGCCCAAAAGCTGCGCCCGGCGGTGGCTGCACCAAGAGATGGAGCTGGTGAGCAACCGCATCTACCTGCTGGTGGGGGGCGTGGCCGCCGGCTTCTTTTTTCCCAAGGAGGGCTTTACATCGCTGGTGTTCGGCGACCATACCATCAACGGCAAGCCCGCCTATGTGCTGCCCCACCCCTCGCCGCTGAACACCAAATGGCTCAGGGACCACCCTGCATTTTTGCAGTCGCGGGCGCCGCAGATTGCCGGGGTTATCCACGAGGTGCTGGGGCTGTAGCAGCGCAGAGATTTTGCCACCGGGCCGCGCAGGCGGCGCGGCAACCGGGCAGCCTGCGAAAGCCCGCCGCCCGGCAGGCCCGGCCTTCCCGGGAGCGCTGTCATCCCTGCCCTTTGCCATGCCGCAATCCACCTGCAAAGCGGGTGGATTTCTTTGTATGCGGGGCGGGCCGCCCCCGAAGCAGCCGGCTCCCGCACGGCGGTCATACACCCCCCTTTTGACGGAGCGGCAGCGCTCCTTTCAGCCGGGCTGCGCCTTGCTTCTAAATTAACAAAACAGATTGTAACACGCCGGTTTTTAAAGTATAATTTATGCGGGATAACGCCTCGGGAGGAAGAACCATGCTGATCGAGCAGACACCAAGCTGCCAGGATATAGAAATAGTCACCACGCCGGTGAAATGGTGCCGCTACCTTGTAAGGGTGGGGTACGTCATTGTGGCCGCCGTTACCTTTGCGCATCTTGTCTGGTATCTTATGGTCTGCAGCGGGCTTGTACAAGCGCGGGAGGGTTACCTCCTCGACCGCGTGGTGATGCCCACCCTCATTCTGCTGCCGCTGAACCTGCTGGTGGATTTTTTCATCCGTTCCTCCCGGCCGCCCCTCTGGGCCAAGGAATATCTGGTCTTGCTCTACTTCAGCTTTCTTGCCCTTTATCTTGCCGCGACCCACAGGATTGCTACCGTGCTATTTGGCACATTCACCCTGCCGGTACTGGCCTCCACCGTCTTTGCCAACCTGAAGATGACCAAGTGGATTTTCCTGCTCAACAACCTGCTGCTCCTGCTGGGCGGTGTGCGGCTTTATCTGGCCGAAAACCTCGGCAGTACGCTGCTGATGTCGGTCTTTGTGGCGTGGAACATGCTGCTTTGCGCCTACCTGCTGGCAAAAGTTCTGATTAGAAATACCCATGATAATCTGGTATCGCTCATCCGGCTGCATCATGCGAAGAAGGATATGGAGGAGCAGATTAAGCTGGACCCCTTTACCGGCCTGTATAACCGCGGGATATTCGACAGCCTGCTGCCGGAGCAGATGCGGCAGTCCCGGGAGGCGGGCCTCTGCCTTTCGCTGGCGCTGATAGATGTGGATAAATTCAAACGGGTCAACGACGTTTATGGCCACGCTATGGGCGACCGGGTGCTGCTTCACCTGACCCAGATTTTGAGAAGTCACCAGAGCGAGGATATCAAGGCATTTCGTATCGGCGGCGAAGAGTTTGCCATCCTCTTTAGAAACCGCTGCGCAAAGGACGCTTACGATATCTGCGAGGGGATGCGCACCGACATGGAGGCCTCCTCGCTGCATCAGGTAGACCGCAACAGTATCACCTTCAGTTGTGGGCTGGCGTGCATGAACACGCAAAACATCACCCCCGAAGAGCTGATGCAGACAGCCGACAGCGCCCTCTATCAGGCCAAAAACAGCGGCAGAAACTGCACCATTATTCACAGCGGCTCTATGCAGTGCAAAAAACAGGCGCACTGAGCGGCCGGTATGGCGGCATAAGGCCTGCCAAAGAAGTAAGCTTACAGAAATTATACCGCGCAGGCGGACATGCGCGCAGGACACGAATCCCCCCCTTGTGAAAGACACAGCCCCTCCGCACCCTTTGCCGGGTGCGGAGGGGCTGTGTAGCTTGTGTGGGGCGTTTTTTACCGCGCGCCGGGGGGCGATACCCCAAGCAGCTCATAGGCGCGGGCCATCTGCTGCGGGGTGGGCTCGGGCACATCCTCCAGTGGGTAGGCGCAGCCAAGCTGCTCCCACTTGTATTTGCCCATGGTGTGGTAGGGCAGAAGCTCCACCTTTTGCACATTGCCCAGCTCCCCGATGGTGCGGCGCAGGGCCAGCAGCTCGCTTTCGCTGTCGGTTAACCCCGGCAGCAGCACGTGGCGTATCCAAACGGGGATGTTCATCCGGGCCAGCTTTTTGGCAAAGCGCAGAATGAGGGTGTTATCCCGCCCGGTCAGCTGCTTGTGCAGCTGGGGGTCGCTGGCCTTGAGGTCCAGCAAAACCAGATCGGTCACCTCCAGCAACGGCTGCACCTCGTTGGCGTCATAGTAGCCCGAGGTATCAAGGGCGGTGTGAATGCCCTCTTTTTTAAGGGCCTCAAACAGCTTGGTGATAAAGCGGTGCTGCAGCAGCGGTTCGCCGCCGGTGGCGGTCACGCCGCCGCCCGAGCGCTCCATATAGGTCTTGTAGCGCAGCACAAACTCGGTCAGCGGCTCCAGCTCCCAAACCTGCCCGCCGGTTGCGTCCCATGTGTCACGGTTGTGGCAATAGGCACAGCGCAGGGGGCAGCCCTGAAAGAAGAGCACTGTGCGGATACCCGGCCCGTCCACCGTGCCGAGGGTTTCGATAGAATGCAGGCGGGCGCGGGGGTTTTCCACACTGCCGTAAATATGATTATAATCGTTGTTCAATATGCATCATCCAATCAGACCGAGGTATGGATGGTCCGGTTGAGCACATCCAGTTGTTGTTTGCGTGTCAGCTTGATAAAGTTGACGGCATACCCCGATACGCGGATAGTGAGCTGCGGATATTTCTCGGGATGCTCCATGGCGTCCAGCAGCAGCTCGCGGTCAAAGACGTTGACGTTCATGTGGTGGGCGCGCTGGCCAAAGTAACCGTCCATCATGGCCGAAAGGTTGCGGATGCGCTCCTCCTCGGTCTTGCCCAAAGCCTTGGGCACAATCGAGAAGGTGTAGGAGATGCCGTCCTGCGCGTATTTGTAGGGCAGCTTGGCAAGGGAGTTGAAGGTCGCCAGCGCCCCGCGGGTATCGCGCCCGTGCATGGGGTTGGCGCCGGGGGCGAAGGGCTCGCCCGCCTTGCGGCCGTCAGGGGTGTTGCCGGTTTTTTCGCCATACACCACGTTGGAGGTGATGGTCAGCACCGACAAAGTGTGCTGAGAGCCCCGGTAGGTGGGGTGCTTTTTCAGCTTTTCCATAAATTGCTTGATGATGTCGCAGGCGATGAGGTCCACCCGGTTGTCGTCGTTGCCAAACTTGGGATAGTCGCCCTCAATCTCAAAGTCATGGATGATGCCCTGCTGGTTTTTAACCGGGCGCACGGTGGCGTATTTGATGGCGCTCAGAGAGTCGGCCACCACGCTCAAACCGGCGATGCCGCAGGCCATGGTGCGCAGGATGTCTTTGTCGTGCAGCGCCATCTCAAGGGCTTCGTAGCAGTATTTGTCGTGCATGAAGTGGATGACGTTCAGGGTGTTGATATAGAGCTGTGCCACCCAGTCAAGGATTACGTCGTATTTTTCGCGCACCTCATTGTAATCCAGAACATCGCTGTGAACAGGCTCCAGCTTGGGGGCCACCTGCACGCCGCTGATTTCATCCTTGCCGCCGTTGATGGCGTACAGCAGGGCTTTGGCAAGGTTGCAGCGGGCGCCGAAGAACTGCATCTGCTTGCCGAGGCGCATGGCCGAAACGCAGCAGGCAATGGCGTAGTCGTCGCCCCAATACTCCCGCATCAGGTCGTCGTTTTCATACTGTATCGAGCTGGTCTTGATGGAAAGCAGCGAGCAGAAATCCTTAAAGCCCTGAGGCAGGCTGCCGCTCCACAGCACCGTCAGGTTGGGCTCGGGCGCGGGGCCGAGGGTGGTCAGGGTGTGCAGCATGCGGAAGCTGGTTTTGGTCACCAGCGTGCGCCCGTCCATGCTCATGCCGCCGATGGCCTCGGTGACCCATACCGGGTCGCCGCTGAACAGCTGGTCATACTCGGGGGTGCGCAGAAAACGCACGATGCGCAGCTTCATGACGAAATGGTCAATCAGCTCCTGCACCTCCTGCTCGGTGAGGTGGCCCTCGCGCAGGTCGCGTTCAATGTAGATATCCAAAAAGGTGGAAACACGCCCAAGGCTCATGGCCGCGCCGTTTTGCTCCTTGACGGCGCCCAGATAAGCGAAATAGAGCCACTGTACGGCCTCCTTGGCGTTGGCTGCCGGCTGTGAGATGTCAAAGCCGTAAAGGGCGGCCATCTCCTTGAGCTGCTCCAGCGTGCGAATCTGCTCGGTAATCTCTTCGCGGTCGCGAATGCCGTTTTCGGTCAGCACATCCAGCTCAAGCTGGCGCATCTGGTCTTTTTTATCTTCAATCAGTCTATCCCCCCCGTAGAGCGGCACTCTGCGGTAGGCGCCGATGATGCGCCCACGGCCATAGCCGTCGGGCAGACCGGTGATGATGCCCGCCTTGCGCGCGCGGCGCATCTCGGGGGTGTAGGCGTCAAACACGCCGTCGTTATGCGTTTTGCGAATGTGGCGGAAGATATCTTCAATCTCCTGCGGCATTTTTTTTCCGTAATGCGCCGAGCTTTTCACCATCATGTTGATGCCGCCATAGGGCATAATGGCGCGTTTCAGCGGTTGGTCGGTCTGCAGGCCCACAATCTGCTCCAGCTCGCGGTCGATATACCCCGCCTTGTGGGACACAATGGTGGAGATGGTTTCGGAATCGATATCCAGCACCCCGCCGTTGTCGCGTTCTTTCTTGTAGTACTCCAGCACCTCGTTCCAAAGGGCGGTGGTGCGTTGGGTAGCCCCCTGTAAAAAGCTGCTGTCGCCGGTGTAGGGAGCGTAGTTCTGCTGAATGAAATCGCGAACGTCAATCTCCCGGGTGTAGTTGCCCGGCTTAAAGGAATGCCATGCCTGATATTTCATGCTTTGCCTCCGTTTCTGCGCGCTGCCCCGGCCTGTAAGCGCCGCCGCTCTTCCATTGCGTTGCAATTCGGGCCGCCCAGGTTTCGAAACAGCTTGTCAGTTGTGTGAAAAGCACCCCGGGTTTGCCCCGAAGGCTTTTGGCGTGCATGCCCCCGACGACCGGTACCAAAACGGGTTTTGAAACCGGCGGCAAAAGCAACAGGCCGGCGCTGAGCATCAGGCCGACTGTCTGGGGCGTTGGTTGTGTGTTCAAAAACAGGCGGGGCTAAAAATACGGCCCCCGCTTTTGGCCGCCATGCGGCAAAGCGCCCGGGCGTCGCCCGCAACTTCTCATTGCGCAAGCGGGCGGGCTCTTGTTTGCAGGGCAAAAAGCGGTTATGAATAGCTTGCGCAGACGCGGCAGCTTCAATACATATCGTCTGGTTCCGGCCTTCACAACGTTAGCTCTTGCTAACCATATTTTAATACTTTCTACACATTATTTCAAGTCTTTAAGAATACTTCTTAAAAAATAGGCGAAATCAATCTAAAAACAGCAAAAAGTATAAAAAAATTAGACTGTTTTACTTTGACCTACAGATGTGCGTCTAGAATCCACTCCTCATAGACAGATATAGGCGACGGGTGGCCGTTGCCGCTGCTATGAAAAAGAAAAGGGGCGACCTTCGCTGCTCCTTCTAAAGCTCACATTTGCCTGTAAACACAACCGGCCGGACTATATCAATCCGCGGTCTCGCAGCCGGGCATACATCTGCGCCTCATCCCGCGGGTATGCGGGGTGGCCCAGCGCGATGGCGGGCTTGACCCTGCCGTGAAAATCGCTGCCGCTGGTGGCAAGCAGGCGGTGCTTTTGGCACTGCTCAAAAAAGTATTGGGCGGTGGCCTCATCGTGGTAGCTGCTGAAGGCCTCGATGGCGTCCAGCCCGGCCTCGATGATGGGGGCCAGCAGCCCGGCCTTGTTTTTCAGATTGACGCCGGGGTGGGCCAGCGCCGCCAGCCCGCCATTGCGGTGCACGATACCGACCGCTTCCTCCAGAGTGGGGTAGGTCACTGCGGCATGGCAGGGCTTGCCCTGCGCATAATAATCCCAGTAAAAGTTGACATAGGGGTTGTCGGCCCTCGCGCCGCCGGGGCGGTAGGGGGCCAGCAGAGGGTGGTTATCATAGGCGGGGTTGCGCAGGAGGATTTCGGCAAACATCTCACCTGTCCAGTGGTACTGCCAATAGCGGCCCTCGGTGAAGCGGTGCATCTCCTCCTCGCTTACCGCAAAGCCCAGCCTGCGGGTGGCGGCCAGCCGCTGCAGCGAGGCCTCCTTGCTCTGCCGGGCGATGTTTTGCTCGATGGCCTCAAAGTCGGCGCTCTCAAAATCGATGCCATAGCCTAACAGGTGCAGGTCGGTGCCCCGAAAGGTGCAGTCGATTTCGATGGCGGGGATATAAGCGATGCCCGCCGCCGTCGCGGCCCTTTGCCCCCCGGCGTTGGCCTTGGCGCAGTTGTGGTCGGCGATGGCCATCACCCTGATGCCCTGCGCGGCGCACTGCCGCACCAGTTCTTCGGGGGAAAACTCGCCGTCGTCGCTGTAGAGGCTGTGCATGTGCAGGTCAATTACCGGCTTTTCCATCGGTTCGGTTCACCCTTTCGGTCATAATGAGGCAGAGCAGCACAAAGAGCAGCAAAAACGCCGGGTAAAGGCCGATGTGCAGATGCTGCGCAATAAAGCCAAAAAGCGGAGGCATCAGGGTGGTGCCCACATAGGCCGAGGCCATCTGGACGCCCATCACCGCCTGTGAGTTGGCCTCGCCAAAGTTTGCGGGGGTTTGGTGCAGCAGGCTCGGGTAGATGGGGGCGCAGCCCAGCCCAATCAGCATCAGGGCGGTGAAGAGCAGCGCATCCCCCATGGGCAGCAGAAGCAGCAGCGCCCCGGCCCCCGCAACCCCCTGCCCGATGCGCACCATCAGGCGGTCGCCCAGACGCTCGGTTACAAAGCCGCTGACCAGCCGCCCAAAGGTGACCCCCAGGAAGAAAAGGGAGGTCCACTTGGCCGCCTGTTCGGGGTGGATGCCCCGGTGCAGCACCATATAGCTGCCCGCCCACAGGCTGGTGCTGGCTTCGAGGGCGCAATAGGCAAAAAAGGCGGTAAAGGCGGCCTTGGCACCCGGCAGCTTGATGGCCTCGCTCAGACTGAGGGCCTTTTGCCGCGGCAGCCCGGCGGAGGATTGGGACTTTTGCGCGTCCCACAGCGGTAGCGAGAGGGCCAGCCCCGCCACCAGCACCAGTTGCATGATGCCGATGGTCTGGTAGCCGCTGTTCCAACGCAGCCCCCCGGCCAAGCAAAGCCCCATGATGTAAGGCCCGACGGTTGCGCCCACCCCCCAGAAGCAGTGCAGCCAGCTCATATGCCGCGACTGATAGTGCAGCGCCACATAGTTGTTTAAAACCGCGTCGACGCTGCCCGCCCCCAGCCCGTAGGGGATGGCCCAAAGGCAGAGCAGCCAGAAGGAAGGCGAGAAGGCAAAGCCCATCAGGGCGGCCGCCGTCATGGCAACGCTCAGAACGGTGACCTTGCCGGGGCCAAGCCTGCGCACCAGCCGGTGGGTCAGCAGGCTGGACACAATGGTCCCGCCCGAGATAATCATATTGATGATGCCCGCGTAAGAAACCGGAACCCCCAGCCCGGGGTACATCGAGGGCCACGCCGAGCCAAGCAGCGTATCGGGCAGCCCAAGGCTGATAAACGCAATGTAGATAACCACCAGCAGCAGAGATGTCATGTTGTGTCCCCTTTACCAAAGATAAAGGCAACACCTCACAGTTCTAAGTGCTCTGGCGCATCGGTGGATTTTTCGTCAGATAAAACAAAAACCGCAGGGAATACTGGGTGTATTCATGAGAATTTTTGTGAAAAATTACGGAAAATCCCTAAGCGACAGGGTACTTAAGGCGGTAGCCGTGAATTGCGCGGTGTTGCCTAAATAGGCGTAAAAAGCCTGAAAAGCAATTTTGCGGCATTACCATAAGAATACCCTTTATGGGCGGGCGATACAAGGCCCGCCGCCCCGCGGCCCGCAAAAAACAGGCGGCGGTGGGGGCAGGGTTTGCCGCCTGTTTTATTTTGTGCTATTGTATTGATACATTTACGGCGCTTGCACAACAGGCGGAAACAATAAAATATGAGGATGAAGGATAGGGTAACCGTGGAGCTTGTAGTAAAAAGGTTTGGGGAGCTGACAACCGAGGAGCTGTATGAGATTTTAAAGCTGCGGGTTGCCGTGTTTGTTGTGGAGCAGAACTGCCCCTATCAGGAGGTTGACGACCGGGATAAACGGTCATTGCATTTATATCTGAAAGATGAAGACGGAATACAGGCATACTTAAGGGTGGTTGAGCAAGGGGTATCCTTTGACGAGGTATCAATCGGCCGGGTGATTGCTGTGAAAAGACGGTGCGGCATAGGCGGCAGGATACTGTCGGAGGGAATCAAGGTGGCGAAGGAGAGACTGGGCGCGACGGCCATCAAGATAGAAGCCCAAACCTATGCAAAGGCCCTTTATGAAAAGCATGGCTTTCAGCAGGTTTCAGAGGAATTTCTCGAGGACGGCATTCCGCATATTGAGATGGTGCTTGACTGTAATTTAGGGCGCTTCTGAAAATGGAAAGCCGCCGGGAAATTCGCTTTGGCGTTTATACCATAGCGGAAAAACATGGATTTACGGGGGAGAGAGCAATGGGACATTTTGGCTTTTCATACATAGGGCTAATTTTTCTGCTGATGCTCACCATCCCCAATCTGATATGGACAAAGCATCAGCCGGCAGGATATAATTCCGGCAGCGAAAACAGGGTTTTGCTGGCCTTTGAGCGGGTCGGGCAGGTTTCGGTTAGCTGAACCGCCCTCGTCTTCTCAGATTTTAACCTCCGCCCATGGTCGCCATGGTCGCTTTGGCTGGTTGCCGCGGCGCTTCTCATGCTGCTGTATGAGTGCTGGTGGGTCCGCTATTTTAAGAGCCCAAAACAGCTCAGCGATTTTTACAGCAGCTTCTGGGGCGTTCCCGTGGCGGGGGCCACCCTGCCGGTGGCGGCTTTTTTGCTCCTCGGCGTCTATGGGCGGGTGGTCTGGCTGGTGGTTTCGACGGTGGTTTTGGGGGTGGGGCATATCGGCATCCACCTGCAGCACCGCAATGAGGCCGGCCTGTAAAGCCGCCCAAAGTTTGGGGCGATTCCGGGGCTTTGTACCACAACCCGGGGCATTAAGATACGGGCAAATATTCGGAGGATAAATCATGGGCAAAACACTGGTTGTATATTACTCCTATTCTGGCGCCACCAAGAGTCTGGCGGAGAACATCGCGCTTCTCACAGACGGGGATATCCGGGAGCTTATCCCCGAAAAGCCCTATTCCTTTGCCTGGCACGGCGCGACCAAAGAGGCGAGAAGCGAGGTCGAAAGGGAATATTGCCCCAGGCTGCTTTCGGGCAACGAGCCGGTGGATGGCTACGAAACTATTTTTATAGGCAGCCCCAACTGGTTCAAATCCTTTGCGCCGCCGGTGTTGAGCTTTTTGCGCGGCGCCGGTTTGGGCGGAAAAATCATTATTCCGTTTTGCACCCATGGCGGCGGCGGGTTTGGGCAGATGGAAAGCCGGATGGCGCAGGAGTGCCCGGGTGCAAAGCTGCTGCCGGGCCTTGCCGCGGCGGCCGGTTTTGACGAGCATCAGGTGGCAAGCTGGCTTGAGAGCCTCGGGCTGCCGCCGGCACGGTAGGCTTGGGGCCAGTGCGCGAAACCCCTGGCTTTCTGCCCGGGATACCTTTATATAGGGCGGGGCTACAGGCCCCAAAAGGAGGCCCCAACCGTCGCGGCCTGACGGCAGGGGGCTCCTGCTGTCTTCCAGATAAATCCGGCCGGAAATGTGCGCTGATTTTGTGGGAAACAGGGCGGTTGAACCGGCTATTTTTTGCTTTGGGAAATTGCCTGAAAACACAAGGTCTGGAAGAAAGTGCACAGATGAAATTACCATAAAATATAAAAAAATATTGTGTTTCACAGAATAGTATAGTATAATTTGAAACTAGCATGCCCAACCAATCATTTAGGAGGAAAAAAAGAGAATGAAAAAGTTTATAGCTTTGGCTCTGGCTCTTGTACTGACCCTCAGTCTTGCAGCCTGCGGCGGCAGCCCTGCTCCCGCTCCTGCCCCTGGCGGTGAAACACCTTCCAGCGGCGAGCCTACCGGCAGCAACTACAAAATTGCCGTTATCACCGGCACCGTTTCTCAGGGTGAGGAAGAGTTCCGCGCCGCTGAAAACATGAAGAAGGTTTTCCCCGAGGGGATGATTGTCACCGCTACATACCCTGACAACTTCTCCAAAGAGCAGGAGACCACCATCTCCACCACCCTGAACCTGATCTCTGACCCCGACGTCAAAGCTCTGGTGTTCCTTCAGGCTGTTCCCGGCGCTTCTGCCGCTATCACCAAGGCAAAAGAGCTGAAACCCGACCTGCTGGTTATTGCCGGTGTTGCCGGTGAAGACCCCGGCCTCATCGCTCAGGCTGCCGACATCGTTCTGAACGCTGACGAGCTGGGCATGGGCACCACCATCATGGAGCAGGCCAAGGCTCTGGGCGCAAAGACCTTTGTTCATTACTCTTTCCCCAGACATATGTCCATCGCTCTGCTTTCCGGCAGACGCGACCTGCTCAAGCAGACCGCTGAAAAGCTCGGCATCGAGTTTGTTGAAGCCACTGCTCCCGACCCCACCGGCGACGCTGGTGTTCCCGGTGCGCAGCAGTTCATCCTCGAAGATGTGCCCAAGATGATCGAGAAATACGGTCCCGACACCGCTTTCTTCTCCACCAACTGCTCTATGCAGGAGCCCCTCATTAAGAGCATTCTGGCTGGCAAGGCCATCTTCCCGCAGCAGTGCTGCCCCAGCCCCTATCACGGCTATCCCGGCGCTCTGGGCATCGAGATTCCCGACGATAAGGCTGGCGACGTTCCCTTCATTCTGGAGGAAACCACCAAGAAGATTACCGATGGCGGCAACGCCGGGCGTATGTCTACCTGGACCGTGCCCATCAACATGCTCTTTGTTGAAGCCGGCGTAAAATATGCCGACTCCTTCCTGAAGGGCGAAATCACCGAGAAAAACGACATGGCAGCTATGCAGAAAATCTGCGAAGACATCGCTGGCGGCCCCGTTGTTATGGATAAGCTCGTCGAGAGCGGCGTTACCTACGAGAACTTCTACACCCTGCTGGGTAACTTCTACACCTTTGGCTAAACACAAAACCACCCGGGCATTCTAAGAATTATTGCAGATAACCAGTGCGCCACAGGCAAAGACCCTGTACCTGTGGCGCGCTTGTGTCTGTTTTTTACCACAGGGACTATCTGAAAACTGCAAAACACTGCCTGCTTTTCCCCTCTGGGGGGTGCCTAAAAGCGGCGGTTTTGACCTTTTCAGACAGGCCCTTAAAATGAAAATGCTAGGCGGCGATATATTTTGATAGATAAAACCCCTATTCTTGTGATGAAGGATATTAAAAAAGAATATTATGGCAACAAGGTGCTCAAGGGCGTTTCCTTGGAGGTAAAGCCCGGAGAGATACATGCCCTGTGCGGTGAAAACGGCGCCGGCAAGTCGACCTTGATGAATATTTTGTTCGGCATGTCGGTCATCCACAGTACAGGCGGCTTTGAGGGCGAAATTCTCATTGACGGGGAAAAGACCCATATCATGCATCCCTCCGACGCCATGAAGCTGGGCATCGGGATGGTGCATCAGGAGTTTATGCTTATTCCCGGGTTCAGCGTTGCAGAAAACATCAAGCTCAACCGCGAGCCTTTGAAAAAGGGCCTGCTGAGCACGGTTTTCGGCAAAAAGCTGCAAAAGCTGGATACCGATAAAATTAAAAAAGACTCCAGAGCCGCGCTGGACAAGCTGGGTATGGACGTAAACGAAGACCTTCCGGTGGCTGGCCTGCCGGTGGGCTATATGCAGTTTATCGAAATTGCGCGTGAGATTGACAAAGAAAACATCAAGCTTTTGGTGTTTGACGAGCCCACCGCTGTTTTGACCGAAAGCGAGGCCCAGAGCCTGCTGGCGGCGATGAAAAAGCTGGCTGCCGACGGCGTTGGCATCCTGTTCATCACTCACCGTCTGGACGAGGTCATCGACGCGGCCGATACCGTTACCGTCATGCGCGACGGTGCGTGGATTGCCACCATGGATAAAAAGGACGCCACCCTCGAGCGCATCGCCGAGGAGATGGTGGGCCGCAAGATTGACATGTCCCAGAAGGCGGCCAACGAGCATATCGACCACACCGAGGTGGCGCTCTCTATCCGCGGGCTTAAGGTAGAGATGCCCGGCGAGCAGGTGCGCGGCATCGACCTCGACGTCTACAAGGGTGAAATCCTTGGGCTGGGCGGCCTTGCGGGGCAGGGCAAAATCGGCGTTGCCAACGGCCTCATGGGCATCTACCCCTCCTATGGCGAGGTGACGATAAGCGGCAACAAGCTGCAGCTCAACAACCCCCGTGCCTCTACCAACGCAAAGCTCAGCTTTGTTTCAGAGGACAGGCGTGGGGTGGGCCTCGTACCCGACAACTCGATTGAACTGAACATGGTAATTCCGGCGGTTGTGAACCAAAACCGCTTTTTGAAGCGCTTTGGGCCCTTCACCCAGAAAAACGGCGCCGAGATTCGCAAAACGGCGGAGCGATACATCAAGGAGCTGGACATCCGCTGCACAGGCCCCACCCAGCCGGTGAGACGCCTTTCGGGCGGCAACCAGCAGAAGGTCTGTATCGCAAGGGCGCTGCTGCTCCAGCCGGATGTGCTGCTCATCTCAGAGCCCACCCGCGGCATCGACGTGGGCGCCAAGAGCCTCGTGCTGGACACCGTTGTAAAGCTCAACAAGGAATATGGCCTGACGGTCATTATGACCTCCTCCGAACTGGCGGAGCTGCGGCTCATCTGTGACCGCATCGCCATTATCACAGGCGGAAAAATTATCGATATTCTCGACCCGGGTGCTCCCGATTCTCAATTTGGACTGGCGATGGCAGGGCATGTGGGAAAAGGTGGTGCTGAGCAATGAATCGTGTAAAATCAATCGTTAGACAGATGGGGCTGCCCCGTATCATTATCATCGCCTTTTTGCTGGTGCTGGTGGCGGGCGCTGTGATACAGCAGCAGAATATGGGCACCCTTCTCAGCGACGTGCTTGTGCGTTACGGCATGAACATGGTGCTTGCGCTGGCTATGGTACCGGCAATTATGGCCGGTACAGGCATGAACTTCGGCCTACCCGTGGGGCTGCTCTGCGGCATTCTGGGCGGTCTGATCAGTATCGAGGCCGGCTTCAGCGGCTGGGCCGGTATCCTGATGGCTGTTGTGATTTCCATCCCCCTGGCCACGGTAGCGGGCTATGCCTACGGCAAGCTTGTGAACGCCGTTAAGGGCGACGAAATGATGGTGGGTACCTATGTGGGTTACGCCGTCGTTTCGCTGATGTGCATGGGCTGGCTCAAGCTGCCCTTCAGCGACCCTGCAATGGTGTGGCCCATCGGCGGCTCCCAGGGCGGCCTGCGCTCCACCATTACCCTAACCGGAAACTATGACGCTATCTTTAACAAGCTGCTCGCCTTTACGGTGGGCCGCGTAGAGGTGCCCCCCGGGCTGCTGCTGGTGGGGCTGCTGCTCTGTTTCCTGATGTGGCTTTTCTCCCGCAGCAAGCTGGGCATGGGCATGCAGGCGGCCGGTGCAAACCCCCGCTTCGCCATTGCATCGGGCATCAATGTAAACCGCATGCGGCTGTGGGGTGTGATACTTTCCACCGCTATCGGCGCCATCGGCATCATTGTTTACGCCCAGAGCTTCGGTTTCTACCAGCTCTATAACGCGCCTCTGAACATGGCGTTCCCGCCGGTTGCGGCGGTGCTGCTGGGCGGCGCAACCGCCAGAAGCTGCAAAATATCCCACGTAATCATCGGCACCTTCCTGTTTCAGGCGCTTCTCACCATCGCACTGCCCGTTGCGAACCAGCTGATGCCTGAGGGCGGTTTGTCCGAGGTCATCCGAATCATAGTTTCCAACGGCATCATTCTGTATGCTCTTACTCAGACAGGAGGCGGCGGCGATGAATAACAAGAGCTCCTTTATCGATAAGCTGAAAAGGTTTATCGTTTCTAACATTGTACCTATCGTCTTTATAATTGTCTGCTTGCTGGGGGTTATCTACTCGGGCGCTTCCCCCGCCGTTATCCTGATGGACGTTATCTCGCGCTTTGACCGCAACGCTTTTCTGGTCATCTCGCTCATTATCCCCATCCTCACCGGCTTGGGGCTTAACTTCGGCATCGTGCTGGGGGCCATGGCGGGCCAGATGGGGCTGTTCGTGGTGTCGATAGTCGGCATCAAGGGCGTCAACGGCATTTTGGTGGCGATGGTGATTGCCATCCCGCTGGCTGTTTTGCTGGGCTGGATGACCGGCCAGCTGCTCAACCGCACCAGAGGGCAGGAGATGATTACCAGCCTGATACTGGGCTTCTTTGCATCGGGCGTTTACCAGTTCATCTTCCTCTTCTTTTTGGGGGGCATCCTGCCCATCAATGCACCCGGCATCATGCTGCCGTCGGGCATCGGCGTGCGCAACACCATCGACCTTGCCAACATGAAGTATGCGCTGGATAACATCTGGAAGCTTAACCCCTTTGCCGCGATGATTGTGTTTGCATCGGCGTTTCTGCTGCTGGCCCTCTACCGGATTTTGGTCAAAAAAGACCGCTCGGCAAAGGCCATTACCCGGGCAGGCGTCTGGGCGGCGGTGATTATCTTCGGTCTGGTTGGCGGGCAGATGAAGGCTCTGGCCCAATACAAGCTGCTGGCACAGATACCGATGATTCCCTTTATCCTGATTGTGCTGCTCTGCCTGTTTGTGCAGGCGTTTATCAAGACCAAGCTGGGGCAGAATATGCGCGCCGTTGGTCAGGATTCCAAGGTGGCGGCGGTGGCCGGCATCGACGTGCCCAAGACCCGGATTATCGCGGTCTGCATCTCCACCGTTTTTGCGGCGGTCGGGCAGATTATCTTCCTGCAAAACCTTGGCAACATGAACACCTACAGCGCCCATGAAAACGTGGGCATGTTCTCGGCTGCCGCGCTGCTCATCGGCGGTGCGTCGGTTTCTAAGGCTACGGTGGGTCAGGCGCTCATGGGCACCGTGCTCTTCCACCTGCTGTTTAACGTTTCCCCCATGGCGGGCAAAAATATCTTTGGCAGCGCCGAGCTGGGCGAATACTTCCGCGTATTCATCGCCTACGGCATCATCGCCATCACCCTCGCTCTCTATGCATGGAAAAAAGCCGTGCAGGCAAGGGAGAAAAGCAAGCTGATGTAAGCCTGCTAAAGACCGATTTTCAGCCTGTTAAAAAGTAAGTTCACGACTAAAAATCCACCCGCTTTAGCGGGTGGATTTTTTGCTGCATACGAGTCGCCATCGGCTTTGCCCGCCCGCCTTTTTGAGGCGGCACACGCCCCCGAAAAACCCAAAGGCAGCAGGGCGCAGTGGGGGAGAGGGGCCGGATTGTCCCCTCCTGCCGTTGTGGCGCGGGTTAGCTGTTTTCCAGAGTCGAACGGCTTGCCGGAGAAACGCCCTCTTCCTGAGTCAGCATGCAGAGCAGCAGCTGGCAGTGCATGTTGGCGTTGGCGTTGGCGCAGAAGCAAGCCCGCTTGTAGGCGGGGTTCTGGGCGGCCAGATACTGGTCGGCATAGGCGCGGCAGTCGGCGCTTTCGCTAAGTGCCCGCTCCCGCAGAGCGTCCTCGTAGCTGCCGCTGAAGGATAACGGGGCGGCGGCAGCGTTGCAGTTGCGCCCTGTTATCGAACGGTATAGCTTCTTAAAGCTTTCCGCCTGCACTTGCTCGTTGTCCGCCATGTTCAGCAGCAGCTGGTAATCGCTGTCGTTGGGTGCGCTGCGGGCCAGCTCCCGGTAATAGGCGGCGTCGGTCAGCTCTGTGGTGATGTATTGTTGCAGCCTTTGAGCCATGTTGTCCACAATTAAGCCTCCTTTTTCAAGCTGTTTTATGCCGGTCTGCAACCCAAAACCCCGGTCAGGCTGTCGAAAAAGTCGTCGGGGCGTTTTGCTTACTTTGTTGGCTGCACTTGCAAATGTCGGTCACATATATCAAATATGCTCCCTCATTTGCTGCGTTTGCCGCCTCGTCCCCGACGATTTTTCGCCGCCTGCCTGTTTTTTGGCACGCTGACCCCAGTGTTTCGTTTGTGGCGCAGGGCGTGGTGTAAGCGGTGTAGGCTTCCTCCTGATGCGGCGCAAGCTGCTGCCGCCGGAGAGGGGAGCATACCATGTTTTTAGTCGCAGAAAGGTATTATACTATATGACGGCCTTGGCGGCAGAGTGCATCACACCCTGCGGCAGGGCGCAAAAACGCCCGCGCAGGGCAGCCCTGCGCAGGCGTTCATGGCAGATAAACCTTATTTCAGCTTGCGGGCATACTCGCCGATTTTCTTATCCTCGCGGGCAATGTGGTTGGTGAGCCATTTGATAACCATCTGGTTGGCCCCAATAATCACCACGATGTTGCCGCCCGACTGCTCAAACTCGCTTTTCAGCTTGGCGAGCTCGGCAATGAAAGCGGTGTGCAGCGCCTTCTGGTTGTCATACTCAGGATAGTTGATGCTCTTCATATATTTTTCTTCTTCGCTGAAGTGCAGCTTGGTTTACTCATCCAAAAAATCGAGCATCTGCGCGATATGCTCCCGGGCTTTGCCTTTTTTTCCGGCTTCAAACAGTTGCTCGGCCTTTTCAAACCAAACCTTGTGCTGCTCGTCAATCATGTTCACCCCGATAGCCAGGTCTTCTGTCCAGCCCAATGCCATGATAATACCACCCTTCTTGTTTCTGTCAGTACTCTGCCGCCCCATATCTGCTGGGTTACCAAAGCGACAGTTTCTACTATTATATAACCTTTATCGACAATGCACAATAGTATTGGTAAATTTCCTGCATAAATCTGTAAAAGCCGACATGAAGCGCCCGGCCTTGTTGTGATATCCGCACCTGTGTGGTATACTATCCTTAAGAGCTTCTGCGGCTCGTTTTTTAAATTGCCGCAGGCCAGAAACGGCTCAAAACGGCCTTTTGCCGCGAATCAGGCAGGCCGAAACGATAAAGTTACGACGCCCCGCAGCACAAGCGGGCGGCTTTGCTCTGTCCGCCGTTTTTTACCTATACCCCATCAGGCGCCGCCGGGCAGGCAATGCCGCCGCCCCGACAACCGACGCAAAAGGAGAAACGCCTTATGCAAAAAGTAACGCTCATCAGCCATACACCCAACCCCGAAAAAAACATCGCCGCGGCGGCCAAGCTCTGCTACAGCCCCTCCGGCATCGACGACCTGCTGGATAATCTGGACGAAAACGCCACGGGCGGCTTTGTACAGATGCTGGCCGAAATCGGCCACGAAAGCCCCATCGAGCACATCAACTTCACCTTTGGCATCGAGGGTGTATCGCGGTCGCTGCTGGCCCAGATTACCCGCCACCGCATTGCTTCCTACAGCGTGCAGAGCCAGCGGTATGTCACCCAGTTGGATTTTGAGTATGTAACCCCGCCAGAAATCGAGGCGCTGCCCGAGGCCAAGGCGGTGTTTACCCGGGCGATGGAGGCCGCCGCCGAGGCTTACGGCAGGCTGACCGCTACTTTGCGCCAGCAGCATAAGCAGAGGCTGATAGAGCAGGGCGTGGCCGAAAAATCGGCCGAGCGTCAGGCCGAAAAGCTGGCCATCGAGGACGCCCGCTTTGTGCTGCCCAACGCCTGCACCACCAAGATGATGGTCACCATGAACGCCCGCAGCCTGCTGAATTTCTTTCGGCACCGCTGCTGCAACCGCGCCCAGTGGGAGATTCGCCAGCTTGCTGAGCAGATGCTGACGCTGGTGCAGGAGGTTGCCCCCACCCTTTTTGCGGGGGTTGGGCCGCCCTGCCTGAAAAAGCCTTGCCCCGAGGGCAAGATGACCTGCGGTAAGCAGGCCGAGGTGCGCAGCCGCTATGCGGCGCGGCGAATGGGGGAGCGGCAGGATGGGTAAACTGGTGGTAATAGAAGGGCTGGATGGCAGCGGCAAAGCCACCCAGACCCGGCTTCTCTGCGAGCATTTGGAGCGGCGGGGGGCCGATTTCCGCAAAATCAATTTTCCCGACTATGACCACCCGTCTTCGGCGCTGGTCAAGCTTTATCTGGAGGGGCAGATGGGCGGCCTGGAGGAAATCAACGCCTTTGCGGCCTCCAGCTTTTTCTCAGTTGACCGCTATGCCAGCTACCGTATGTTTTGGGGGCAGGATTATCAAAACGGCCGCCTGATTGTGGCCGACCGCTACACCACCTCCAACGCCAGCCACCAAACCTCCAAGCTGCCCCGCAAGCAGTGGGACGCTTATCTGGATTGGCTGGAGGATTTTGAATACAACCGGCTGGGGCTGCCCCGGCCCGACTGCGTCATCCTGCTGGACATGCACCCCCAGACCTCCCGGACGCTGTTGCTGGAGCGTTATCACGGCGACGCCAGTAAGCGGGATATTCACGAAGCCGACTACGACTACCTGCTGGCCTGCCGTGAGAGCGCCCTTTACACCGCCGCCCGCATGGGCTGGCAGGTGATACGCTGCTGCGACGGCAGCAACCCTTTCCCCATACAGCAGATTGCGGCGCAGGTGGCGTCTGCGGTGGACAAAATATTAGAATGAGGCGAATTTTTTAATGATAGACACAAAACCAATACAGCTCAGCGACAAGCAGTGGATGGACCCTTTGCTGGCGTCCGCCAATATGCGGGCCTGCCACCAGAACTTTACCAACATCTTTGTATGGGCAAAAATTTATAACCAGCGCGTGGGCCGGGTAAACAATTACCTTGTGGTCAAAAATGCCTTCGGCACCCAAAAGGAGAGCTACTTCTTCCCCGCGGGCAGCGGCGATATAAAACCGGTGCTGCAGGCGATGATGCAGGACGCCGCTGAAAGCGGCCACCCCTTCACCCTGCTGGGCATCTCGCCCGAAAACCGGGCGGTGCTGGATACCCTCTTCCCCGGCGAATTTGAATACACCGAATGGCGGGATAGCTTCGACTATCTTTACACAGTGGAAAAGCTGGTGACCCTTTCGGGCAAAAAGCTGCACGGAAAACGCAACCACATTGCCCGCTTTAAAGACAACAACCCGGACTGGAGCTTTGAGCCCATCACCGCTGAAAACCTGCCCGAATGCTGGAAGATGAATCAGGAATGGTGCATCCTCAACGGCTGTGCCGACGACGCGGGCCTGACCGCCGAAGCCAACGCGGTGCGCCTTTGCTTTGAGCACTACTCTGCACTGGGGCTGGAGGGCGGACTCCTGCGGGCCGGTGGGCGGGTTATCGCCTACACCATGGGTGAGCCGCTCAACTCCGATACCTACAACACCCACATCGAAAAGGCCTTCAGCGACATTCAGGGGGCCTACCCCATGATTAACCGCGAATTTGCCGCCTATATCCAGCAGCGGCACCCCCACATCCTCTACATCAACCGTGAAGAGGATATGGGCAACGAAGGGCTGCGCAAAGCCAAACTTTCTTACCAGCCCGACCGCATGGAAGAAAAGTACCGTGCATATCATAAAAGCACGCTTTAACGATACCAGGACCTGAAACGCATACCGGCCGAAACGGGGGAGGAGCAGCCATGACCGAAACCAGACTGGCATTCGAGGGCGAAACCGAGCGGCAAAAAGAGCTGTGGAGGCTCTGCTTCGGCGACGAGCAGAGCTACATCGACCACTACTACGGCAGCCTCTACCAGCCGCAGCAGACGGCGCTGCTGCTGGAGGACGGTGTCATCGCCTCGATGCTCACCATGCTGCCGGTTTCGCTGGCCCTGCCCGAGGGCGGCAGCCTTGAGGCCGCCATGATTTATGCGGTGGCCACCCACCCCGACCATCAGGGGCACGGCTACGGCAGCAGGCTGATGCAGTTTGCACACACCCACCTCGCCGGGCAGGGCAAGGCCCTGTCGGTGCTGGTGCCCGCCTCCCGGAGTCTCTTTGACTTTTACGGCAACCGGGGGTATTTCCCCGCTTTTAGCCTGCGCGAGGCCTCGCTCACCCATGGCGAGGCGGTGGCGGGGCCGGCCGCCCCGGCCGATATCGCGCCCATCCCGTCCGAGGAATATAGACGCCGTCGGCAGAGCTTGTTGGCCCACCGTCTGCACATCGAATACGACCAGCGGGGCTTTGCCTACCAGAAAAGCTTGTGCGAGGCTGCCGGGGCCGACCTCTACGCCATCGATATGGCACAGGCTGAGGGTTGTGCCGTGGTGGAGCGGCTCTCGCCCCAAAGGCTGCTGATCAAAGAACTGCTGCTGCCGCCCAATCTTGTGGCAAAGGGCATGGCCGCGCTGGCAAAGCAGTTGCCTGCCCAGCAATATATCCTGCGCACCCCCGGGTGGCTGGGGCAGCAGCTGGGCGGCAGCGTGCGCCCCTTTGCCATGGCCCGCTGGTATGACAAAAGCCACGACGGCCTGTTTGAAGGCCCCAACGGCTACCTTGCGCTGGCCTACGACTAAAGCAGTTTTTAGGCCCGCGAGCCTTTAGAAGCGCCGCGGAAAGCGCTTTGTATAAAGCACCCACACTGAGCAGCGAAGGGAGGAATCCTCATGATTTATGTATTTTTTGCCCCCGGATTTGAAGAGATTGAGGCCATCACCCCGGTCGACCTTTTGCGCCGCGCCGGTCTTGCGGTGACCACCGTAGGTGTGGGCGGCCGTCAGGTCACCGGCGCCCATGGCATCACCCTGACCTGCGACATTGCCGAAGCCGACGCGCAGCCCGACGATTTGCAGATGCTGGTGCTGCCCGGCGGCATGCCCGGTACCACCAATCTGGCCGCATCGCCGGTGGTGCAGCGGTTTATCGACCACGCGGCCGAGCAGGGCAGCTGGCTGGCGGCCATCTGCGCCGCGCCTTCTGTTCTGGGCGGCAGGGGCCTGCTACGGGGCCGCAGGGCAACCTGCTTCCCCGGCTTTGAGGAGCAGCTCATCGGCGCTACCTGCACCGGCAGCATATTGGAAAAAGACGGCAACATCATCACCGCGCGGGGGGCCGGGGTGGCGGTGGATTTCGCATTGGCGCTGGTTGAGGCTTTGACCGACGCCCAAAAGGCGAAGCAGTTGGCAGCTACCCTGCAGTGCTCATGAGGGACATTCGTGAGATAAAGCGCAGGCTGCGCGAGGAAGCAAAGCAGTGGCGCGCGGCCCTGCCCGCCGACGAAAAGCAGCGGATGGACGCCGAGATTGCCCGCCGCCTCACCCAGAGCCGCCAGTACGGCGAAGCCCGGACGGTGCTGATTTATGTTTCTACCCCCATCGAGGTGGAAACCCACCCCATCATCGAGGCCGCGTGGGCCGAGGGCAAGCGGGTGGCGGTACCCTACTGCGTCGACGGCACCCGGGAGATGCGCTTTTACCAGATAACTTCCTTTGACCAACTGGCCCCCCGCACCTTCGGCGTGTGGGAGCCTGTCCCCGAAAAATGCGCCCTGCTGGAGGACTTTGCAGACAGCATCTGCATTGTGCCCGCGTTGGTCTATGACCTTGCAGGTTATCGGCTGGGGTATGGCGCGGGGTATTACGACCGCTTTTTATCCCGCTATCCGGGGTTTAAGGCGGGGGTTGTTTACAGCGGATGCATCAAAAGCCGCCTGACCCACGGGCGGTACGACCTGCCGGTCGACCTGCTGGTGACCGAAGAAAAGCTGATTTACCCTAAGCGCCGCCAGCGGCACAGGCCCTGGCAGGGCGCTGAAAAACGGTAAGATAGGCCCGGCTCAAAAAGTAAGCTTACAAAACATATCGCACAGGCGGACATGCGCCGCCTGTCGGGGCAAGCCGCACGCCAGAGGCCCTCGGTCATTTCATGGCCGGGGGCCTCATATCGCTTCACTTCTCATAAAGCCTTTCGGCTTTGTGGGAGCCCTGTAACCTCTAAAGCTGCCCGCAGGGGAGGGGGCGGTTTTGCCTCGCGGAGGGTGTGAATTCTTTAATGCCCTTAGAACCGCCAAAAACGCCCCGTTTTATCGGGGCGTTTTTGGCGGTTGATTATGCGCTTATCCTCTGTTGTTACAGATAGGGCAAAACCACCCTTGGGGATTTCTTTTTACCAGCCCCAACCGCAGCAGCAGAAGAGAATCAGGATAATAAGTATAATAATCCAGCAGCAATTTCCGCCAAATCCACCCCGGCCATACCCGCCGCCGCAGCCACCGCCACAGCCGCCCCAGTTGTCATTACAACCGCAGAAATCTTTGGAGTAGCATCCGCTGTTATCGCCACAGCAATTATTACTAAATCCTCTATTCACGCCGTTTCACCTCGCATTCCATATTTGCTATATACTATGAAAACAGCAGAAAGCAGGTTACAAGCAGGTGGCCGGCAATTTTGCATATCTGTAAATAAAGGGGAGCGGTTTTTGCATCAAAGGCTTTTTCACGCCCTGTTGCGCCCCTATGGGGCGGGTTTTGCCCGCTGCCTCCCGTAACGCTATACAGGCGTTTTGAGGGCGCTGCCGGGCTTGCAGACCCCTTATTTTGCCGTCCGGCTTATTCCCCCCGCCGGCTGGGCATGCTGTTATCGGCAGGGTGCTCTGCCTGCCTGTTACAGCCACGCAAAGGCAAAAAAGGATTGCGCGAAAATGTAATATCATGTAGAATAGTAGAAGCGGGCGGTGACAGACGTCTGCGAGGAGGTCTGTAATGAGCGACAGAAGCAATGATAACTTTGATGAGCTTATCAACCAGATAAAGGACAACCGGTTTGAAGACAGCAGCCTGGATGTGTTCTCGGAACAGCTGCGGACCAACCATGTGCGCCAGACAGCCGCGGTGGCCGGTCGCCCTGATTTTGTGGTGAATATTAAAGAGAATGACTTCGACAGCCTGCCCGACCAGCTTCCGGCACGGCCGGGCCGTCGTGAGCCGTCGTCGGCACAGCCCCCCCGCCGCAGGCGGGAAAGCGGCGGTGGCGGCAAGCCTCCCCGTGAGCCGGGCCGCAAGCGCCCCGCGGGCGGCTGGAGCGGTTCGGCCTGGTTCAGGGCCTTTGTCATCGCGGGCATCATCGTGGCCTTTTCGGTCTTTTTGGCCCTCTATGTGCTGGAGAGCGCCAACGACCTGCTCGGCCTGAACCAAAAGGATGAGATGATAGAGCTTGAGGTGACCGAAAATATGTCGGTCAACCAGATTATCAAGCTGCTGGAAACCAAGGGCGTGGTGGAAAAGCCGCTGACCTTCCATCTTTACGCGGGCTTTAAAAAGGCGCTGGATAAGCTGAAACCCGGCTCCTATGTGCTTAACTCCAACATGAGCTATGACGAAATCCTCGTGCTGCTCAAAGCGGGCGACACCACCATACAGACGGCGACCGTCACCTTCTACGAGGGCATGACCATCTGGGAGATTGCCAAGCGGCTGGAGGAGAATAAGGTTTGCACCGCGCAGGATTTTGTAGATACCCTCAACACCGCTGATTTTTCAAGCTACGAGTTCATCGGTATGATACCCGAAGCCGAGTTGCGTTACCAGCAGCTGGAGGGCTATCTCTTCCCCGATACCTACGAGTTTTATGTCAACGACAACCCCGAGCGGGTGGCCAAGAAGTTCCTCAACAACTTCCAAAACCGGATTACCGACGAGATGCTGGCCCGCATGAACGACCTGAACCTCAGCCTCTACGAGGCCATCACCTTTGCGTCGGTGGTGCAGGGCGAGGCTGGGCCTTTCGATGAGATGAAGCGGGTGTCCTCGGTCTTCTGGAACCGCTTCAACAGCGACGGCACCTACCCCCGCATGGAATCCGACGTAACCCGCGACTACGTGAACTACTTCATCAAGCCTTACCTGAACATCACCAACCAAGAGATGTATGACGCCTACAACACCTATGTGTGCGAGGGCCTGCCGGTGGCCCCGGTCAACAACCCGGGCATCGACGCCATCCGTGCCACCATCTACCCCGACGATACCCCCTATTTCTTCTTTGTAACCGATATCAACGGTAAGTTCTACTACTCGGTTACCCTTCAGGAGCACACCAAACGGGTGGCCGAAGCCCGCAAGGTGGGCAAAACCCACGGCATCGCTGTGCCGGACTAGGGGGCTTTCTGAAAACTCCAAACTTTTGGCAAATTTTACTGAAAACAGCAGCTGCCACGTTAAAAATGCTCGGAATACATGAAGTATTCCTGTGCTTTTTGCCTTGCATCCGCTTGTTTTCAGCGAATTTTCCGGCGGTTTCCATTTTTAGAAACGCCCTAAACAGCATCATCAATATTCGCCGGGGACGCTGCCAAAGCGTCCCCGATTTTCGGGGTGCGCCCCGCAGACCAGCTCTTTCAGGAGGTTATATATGTCACAAATCATCCGGCCCGAGGTGCTTGCGCCCGCCGGCGATATGGAAAGCCTTGAGGCTGCCGTACGCTTTGGCGCAGACGCGGTCTATCTGGGCGGCAGGACGATGGGGATGCGCGCAGGCTCCAAAAACTTTGACGCGGAACAGTTGCATACAGCGGTGGAGCTGGCCCACCGGCAGGGGGTCAAGGTATATTTCACCTGCAACACCACCCCCCTGAACCACGAGATGGATACCCTGCCCGAATTTTTGGCGCAGGCAGCCTCCGCCGGGGTGGACGCCTTGATTGTGGCCGATATGGGTGTGCTGTCCGTCGCAAAGCAGGTGGCTCCCGGCATCGACCTGCATATCTCTACGCAGGCGGGGGTTACCAACTACCTCACCGCCCGCGCTCTCTACGAGATGGGGGCCAAGCGGGTGGTGCTGGCCCGGGAGCTATCCCTTGAGGATATCGCCGAAATCAGAGCCCGCACCCCGGCCGAGCTGGAGATAGAGGTCTTTGTACATGGGGCGATGTGCGTTTCCTTTTCGGGGCGGTGCCTGCTTTCCAACTATATGGTGGGGCGCGACGCCAACCGGGGCGAATGCGCCCAGCCCTGCCGCTGGGGCTACCACCTGATGGAGGAAAAACGACCGGGGGAGTACTACCCGGTTTACGAGGATGAAACAGGCACCTACATTATGAACGCCAAAGACCTTTCGATGATAGAGCATGTGGATAAGCTGGCGCAGGCCGGGGTCTACTCGCTGAAGCTGGAGGGCCGGGGCAAATCGGCCTACTATGTGGCGGTGGTGACCAATGCCTACCGCCACGCTGTCGACCTTTACATGAAAGACCCGCAGCACTACAAGGCCCCCGAGTGGCTGGTGGAGGAAACCCGCAAAATCAGCCACCGGGAATACAGCACCGGCTTTTTCTTTGGCAGGCCGCAGAACGGGCAGTTTTACGGCGGCAGCGGCTATGTGCGCCAGTGGGATATCGCCGCCGTGGTGGAGGGCTATGCCGATGGACGGCTGCTCTGCACCCAGCGCAACCGCTTTTTCAAGGGGGATGCGCTGGAGGCCCTCATCCCCGGTGAGCGCTGCATCTCACTGACGGCAGACGCGCTTTTCGACGGCGAAGGCAACCCCATCGAGAGCACCCCCCACCCCATGATGCCCTTTCAGCTGGCCTTTGAACGGCCGTTACCGGTTGGCACCATCCTGCGGATGCCCAAGCCGTAGGCTGCAGAAAAAGTCGCGCAAACATAAAATGTCCATATGGGCATTTTACTTACTTCGTTGGCAGCACTTGCAAATATCGGTCACATACACAAAGTATGCTCCCTCATTTGCTGCGTTTGCCGCCTCGTCTTGCATGATTTTTTGCCTTCTACTAATGTGCCGTACCCCCCACAGACAGCAGGGGAGCGGTATATTTACCCGCCCGCAGCGGATGTACAAAGCTTCGGTGTGGCCTCAAACAGAAATACAGTGCCTGCGTGAAGAGGTAATATGGTTCCATTACAAGAGGGGCGTGGGGCGGGGTTAACCCGCCGCCCCCCGGGATA
>JAEWWW010000079.1 GCA_023396215.1 Bacillota bacterium
AGATTGCGGTGCGCATCATCCGCTGCTGCCGCGAAATGGGCATCGAAACGGTGGCGGTCTACTCCACTGCCGACGCCACCGCCCTGCATGTGCAGCTTGCCACCCACGCGGTCTGCATCGGCCCGCCCAAGGCGGCCGACAGCTACCTCAACCAGCAGGCCATCATCACGGCGGCCGTGGGGATGAAGTGCGACGCCATTCACCCCGGTTTTGGCTTTCTTTCTGAAAACAGCGCCTTTGCCGCTTTGTGCGAACAGTCGGGCGTCTGCTTTATTGGCCCCACCGCCCAGATGATTGACATGATGGGCAACAAGGCCGCCGCCCGGCAGCTGATGCAAAAGGCGGGGGTGCCAGTGGTGCCCGGCTCGGAGGGTGCGGTGGAAACGCCCCGGCAGGCCGCGGCCCTTGCCGATAAAATCGGCTATCCTGTGCTGATTAAAGCGGCGGCGGGCGGCGGCGGCAGAGGGATGCGCCGGGTGTATGACCCGGCCGAGATGGCCGCCGCCTTTCAGACGGCGCAGGCCGAGGCCACCGCCTGCTTTGGCAACGGCGAGATGTACCTCGAGAAGCTGATCCTT
Organism: Bacillota bacterium; assembly: GCA_023396215.1. GTDB lineage: Bacteria > Bacillota > Clostridia > Oscillospirales > Ruminococcaceae > Heteroruminococcus. Next base: position 579 of record JAEWWW010000079.1, read on the forward strand.
TCGCCCCGCCACATCGAGTTTCAGATTATGGGCGACAAGCACGGCAACGTGGTGCATCTGGGCGAGCGTGACTGCTCGATGCAGCGCAAAAACCAAAAGATGATAGAGGAAGCGCCCTCCAAGCTGCTCAGCGATGCGCAGCGGGCCGAAATCGGCGCCCTTGCGGTGAAGGCCGCTCAGGCGGTGGGTTACCACAACGCCGGAACAATAGAGTTCGTGGCCGACAAGGAAGGGGCCTTTTATTTTATCGAGATGAACACCCGCATACAGGTGGAGCATCCGGTTACCGAGATGGTCACCGGCATCGATTTGATTAAGGAGCAGCTGCGGGTGGCGGCGGGGCTGCCGCTCTCGGTCAGGCAGGAGGACGTTGTTATCACCGGCCATGCCATCGAGTGCCGCATCAACGCCGAAAACCCCGCCGCAGGGTTTCGCCCCAGCCCCGGCAGGGTGGATTTTCTGCATCTGCCGGGGGGCTGCGGGGTGCGGGTGGACAGCGCCCTCTACAACGGCTATGAAACCAGCCCCTTTTACGACTCGATGATGCTCAAGCTGGTTGCCCACGCCCCCACCCGGCTGGAGGCTATCCGCCGGATGCGCCGCGCGCTGGAGGAGCTGGTTATCGAGGGCATCGACACCACCGCCGACCTCTGCCACCTGATTTTGCACCACCCCGATTTTATCAGCGGCAACTACAACACCGGATTTTTGGAAAAGCATCTGGACGAGATGCTTGCGTGGGACTGCCGCAGTGAGGAAAAGCCCGCCGAAGGGAGGTAACGAGCGCCCGTGATACCAGTGATAAGAAACCCCTTTAAATCGCGCAGGGAGAAGATGCAGCGGCTGAGCGCCCTGCGGGCCGAAGCGCAGAAAGGCCCCCAAACCACCCCGCCCAAGGCCCCGGCCAACGAGGTGGCCTGCCCCGGCTGCAAGCGGCAGTTGGAGCGGGGCGAGCTGGCCCGGCTGCTCTACGTCTGCCCTCTCTGCGGCCATCACCTGCCGGTTTCGGCCCCGGTGCGGCTGCGGATGATTGCCGATAAGGGCAGCATCCAGCCCCTGCCCGGCTGTACGGTGACCGAGGACGCGCTAAGCTTCCCCGGTTATGGCGAAAAGCTGGAAGCGGCACGCGCCAAGACCAAACTGGACGAGGCGGTGGTCTGCGCCCAAATTTGCATCGAGGGCCACCCGGCGGTGGCGGTGGTGCTGGATAGCCGCTTTTTGATGGGCAGCATGGGGGCCTATCTGGGCGAGGCGGTGACCTGCGCCATAGAGCATGCCGCCTACAACAGGCTGCCGCTGGTGATTTTCAGCGCCAGCGGCGGCGCCAGGATGCAGGAGGGCATCATCTCGCTGATGCAGATGGTAAAGACCAGCGCCGCTCTCCAGCGGTTTTCCGCTGCGGGCGGGCTTTATATTTCTTACCTGACCCACCCCACCACCGGCGGGGTCAGCGCCAGCTTTGCGGGCCTCGGGGATATCACCCTGGCCGAGCCGGGGGCGCTTATCGGCTTTGCGGGGCCGAGGGTCATCGAGCAAACCATCCGCCAAAAGCTGCCCGAGGGCTTTCAGCGGGCGGAGTATCTGGAAGAGCACGGCTTTGTGGACCGCATTCTCCCCCGGGGGGAGATGCGCCAGACCCTTGCGCTGCTGCTGGCCCTGCACCAGAAGGGGGGAAACAGCCTTGATGAAGGAAATTGATTTTCAGATTGACGCCCTTGAGCAAGAGGTGGAGGCGCTGAAGGCCAAGGCCAAAAACGCCGGGGCAAGGCTGAAAGCCCGCCAACTGGAGGGGCGGCGGGAACGGCTGCTTGCCAGCTGCACCGGGCTTTCCCCCGCCGATAAGGTGTTTTTGGCCCGGCGGCGGGGGCGGCCGGGGGTGCAGGATTATATCACCGCCCTTTTCACCGATTTTCTGGAGCTCAAGGGCGACCGGCTCTGCGCCGAGGACGCCAGCATTCTGGGGGGGCTTGCTTTTTACAGGGGTCTGCCGGTGACGGTCATCGGACACCGCAAGGGCAAAACCCTTGCCGAAAACATGGCCTTTAACTTTGGTATGCCCGGCCCCGAGGGCTACCGCAAGTCGCTGCGGCTGATGCGGCAGGCTGAAAAATTCGGCCGCCCCATTATCACCTTTATCGATACCCCCGGGGCATACCCGGGGCTGGAGGCCGAGGCCCGGGGCCAGAGTGAAGCCATCGCCCGCAACCTTGCCGCCATGAGCGCCCTCACCGTACCGGTGGTGGCCATTGTTACCGGAGAGGGAGGCAGCGGCGGGGCGCTGGCCCTTGGGGTGGCCAACCGGGTGCTGATGCTGGAGCACGCGGTCTACTCTATCCTTTCGCCCGAAGGCTTTGCCGCCATCCTGTGGAAGGACGCCGCCCGCAGCGCCGAGGCCTGCGAGCTGATGAAGCTGACGGCGCAGGATTTGCTGGCGCTGGGTGTGGCGGACGAGATTATCCCCGAGCCCCTTGGCGGGGCGCACCGGGGGCCCCATCAGGCATTTGCGGCGGTGGACGCCGCCCTTGCGGCCCACCTCGGCCAGCTTTTGCCGCTATCCGGCGAAGCCCTTGCCCGGCAGCGCTATGAAAAATTCAGGGTGATTGGCACCATGCCGGTCAGGGAGGAGAAAGCATGAGAGCAATGCGACTTGTGGCGACCGGCCGCTGCCTGCCCCAAAGGGTGGTTACCAACGACGATTTGAGCCGTATGGTGGAAACCAGCGACGAGTGGATTTCCACCCGCACCGGCATTCGGGAGCGGCGGCACTGCACCGACGAAACCAACGCCTTTTTGGCCTCTGAGGCCGCCCGCCGGGCGATGGCGCAGGGGGGCATTTCTCCCGAGGAAATTGGGATCTGCATTGTCGCCACCTTCACCCCCGACAGCGCCTCCCCCTCGATGGCCTGTCTGGTGCAGCAGGCGCTGGGCCTGCCCGAGGATATCCCCGCCTTTGACCTCAACGCCGCCTGCTCCGGCTTTTTATACGGGCTCAAGGTCGCCCACGGACTGCTGCTCACCAGCGAACGGCCCTACGCCCTTGTGGTTGGCAGCGAGGTGCTTTCCCGCGTGGTCAACTTTGAGGACAGGGGCACCTGCGTGCTCTTTGGCGATGGCGCGGGGGCCGCGGTGCTGACCCTTTCCGACAGCCACCGCTTTGTGGCCGCCCTCGGCGCAAGGGGGGATGACTCCCTCATCCACTGCCCGGGGCCGGGCAAGCCCGACCAGTATATCTCGATGAACGGGCGCGAGGTGTTCCGCTTTGCCACCGATATCATCCCCCGGTGCATCGAGCAGGTGCTGGCCAAGGCGGGCCTGACGCTGGAGGATGTGGATTATGTGGTCTGCCATCAGGCCAACGCCCGCATCATCTCTCACGTGGTAAAAAAGATGCAGGCGCCGGAGGAGAAGTTCTATATCAACCTGCAGCGCTACGGCAACACTTCATCGGCCAGCATCCCCATCGCACTGGACGAGATGGCCGAGCAAGGGCTGCTGCGCCCCGGGATGCGGGTAGTCTGCGTCGGCTTTGGCGGCGGGCTAACCTGGGGCGGCGCGCTGCTGGAATGGTAGCCGCATAAAAGAACCTGACGCACACCCCCTCGGGCCGCCGAAGGAAGCGCCGGGGCGGCTATCCACCTTGATAAACACGTTTTAAATCAATCTTTTCGGTAAAAGGAGTGACCCCATTTTATGAAACTCAACGGGCTTTTAGGAATCAAATATCCCTTTATACAGGGCGGCATGGCACATGTCGCCACCGGCGGCTTTGCGGCGGCGGTTTCCAACGCCGGGGGGCTGGGGCTGATCGGCGCCGGTGGCATGAATGTAGAGATGCTACGGGAGCATATCCACCTGTGCAGAAGCAACACCGATAAGCCCTTTGGGGTCAACATCATGCTGATGCACCCTGAGGCCGCGGCCATGGCCAGGCTGGTGGCCGAGGAGCGGGTGCCGGTCATCACCACCGGTGCCGGAAACCCCGGCCCTTATATCTCGATGTGGAAAGAGGCGGGGGCCAGGGTGATTCCGGTTATCCCCAGCGTGGCGCTTGCCCGGCGGGTTGAGTCAGCGGGCGCCGACGCGGTTATCGCCGAGGGCACCGAGGCAGGCGGCCATGTGGGCGAGCTGACCACCATGGCGCTGGTGCCGCAGGTGGCCGACGGGGTGAAAATCCCGGTTATCGCCGCAGGCGGCATCGCCGACGGCCGCCAACTGCTGGCCGCCTTTGCCCTTGGGGCGGTGGGGGTACAGCTGGGCACCTGCCTGCTGGTGAGCGAGGAGTGCCCGGTGCATGAAAACTACAAGGCGGCTATCCTGAAAGCAAGCGATACCGGTACCATTGTGACCGGGCGTTCGGCGGGGGTGCCGGTGCGCATCCTGAAAAACAAGATGGCCCGCGAGTATATCCGGCGCGAGCAGGCCGGGGCCGATAAGATGGAACTGGAGCGGTTTACCCTCGGCTCACTGCGCCGCGCCGTCTTTGATGGCGACGCGCAGGAGGGCTCGGTGATGGCGGGGCAGGTTGCGGGGCAGCTTTGCGCCATCCGGCCGCTGGAGGAGATATTTGAGGAGCTGTGGAATGGCTATCTAAAACGGCTGGAAGAGCTGGGGCAGGAGCGGTAACGGTATGATTATGATGAAAGGCAAGCCCCTTGCGGTACCTGTGATACAGGGCGGCATGGGCATTGGGGTATCGCTGGGCGGCCTTGCGGGCGCGGTAGCCGCCTGCGGCGGCATGGGGGTTATCAGCGGAGCCCATCCCGGCTTTGCCGCCCCCAACTTTTGGGCCGAGCCGCTGAAGGCCAACTTAAGCGCCCTCAAGGAGCAGATTGAAAAGGCAAAGAAGATTGCCGAGGGCAAGGGGCTGGTGGCCCTCAACGCGATGGTAGCCACCACCCACTACGCCGAAATGGTGGGCGCCGCCATCGCTGCCGGCATCGACGCCATTATCTCGGGGGCTGGGCTTCCCACCGAGCTGCCCGCCCTTGCAAAAGGCAGCGGCGCGGCGCTGGCTCCCATTGTTTCCAGCGCGAAAGCGGCCCGCACCATCTGCCGCCTTTGGGACAGGCGGCATGGGGTCTGTCCCGACTTTATCGTGGTGGAAGGCCCCGAGGCGGGCGGGCATCTGGGCTTTGACCAGAAGGAGCTGCAAAATGGCAGCGCCCAAACGCTGGAGGAAATTCTGCCCGGGGTGCTGGCCGAGGCAGCCCCCTTTGCCCAGAAGTACCAGCAGGAGATTCCTGTTTTTGTGGCGGGCGGGGTTTATACCGGCGGGGATATCGCCCGGTTTGTCGGGATGGGCGCGGCGGGCGCGCAGGTTGCCACCCGGTTTATCGCCACCGACGAATGCGACGCCTCGCCCCGGTACAAAGAGATACTGATAGCGGCCAAACAAGAGGATATCTGTCTGGTCAAAAGCCCGGTGGGGATGCCGGGGCGGGCGCTGCGCTCCCCTCTTGTGGAGCGGCTGGGCCTGAATATCCGCACCCCCATCAAAAAGTGCATCGACTGCCTGCTGCCCTGCACACCGGCCACCACCCCCTACTGCATCACCAGCGCGCTGATTGCCGCGGTGGAGGGCGACTGGGAAAACGGCCTGTTTTTCTGCGGCAGCAACGCCTTTCGCCTTGACCGGATGATGCCGGTGCGGGAGCTGATGAAGGAACTGACCCAAGGGTGGTGGAAAAACCAATGAAACTTGCTTTTTTATACGCCGGACAGGGCAGCCAGCGGGTGGGCATGGGGCGCGACCTCTATGAGCAGTACCCCGACTTTCGCCCCTTTCTCGACAGCCCCGCCGCCGGTTTTGATTTGAAACAGCTTTGCTTTGAAGGGCCGGAGGATACCCTCGCCCAAACCCGGTTTACCCAGCCCTGCATGGTGGCCTTTGCCGCCGGGGTCATCCACCTGCTGGCGCAGGAGGGCATCCGCCCACAGATGGCGGCGGGGCTGAGCCTCGGGGAGTATTCCGCCCTGTATGCCGCCGGGGTGTTCGACGCCGAAACGGTCATCGGCCTTGCGGCCTTTCGCGGGCAGGTGATGCAGCAGGCGGCAGCAGGCGTGACCTGCGGTATGACGGCGGTGCTGGGGCTGGAGCGCGAAGCGCTGTGGGACGCCTGCCGCGAGGCTTCGTCCCTTGGGGTTGTTGAGATTGCCAACTACAACTGCCCCGGCCAACTGGTCATTGGGGGGGAGGCCGAGGCGGTTGTGCATGCGGCGGCCCGCGCCCTTATGGCCGGGGCCAAGCGCTGCATCCCCCTGAAGGTCAGCGGGCCTTTTCATACCTCGCTTATGGCGCCGGCGGGCGACGCTCTGGCACAGCGTCTTGCGCAAATCCCCTTTGGCGAGATGCAGCTGCCGGTCGTTTTTAACGCCACCGGCAAAACCATGGCCGAGGGCGAGAGCATCCCCCAACTGCTGGAGCGGCAGGTGCAGAGCAGCGTCTATTTTGAGGACAGCCTGCGCTTTTTGGAGGCCTGCGGGGTGGATACCGTGCTGGAAATCGGCCCCGGCAAAGTGCTTTCGGGCTTTGTGAAAAAGACGACCCCGAAGATAAAAACCTACGCGGTGGAGGATGCAGACAGCCTGACCGCTGCCATCACTGCGCTGAAAGGAGCAGCTTTATGAACCAAACAGCAAAGACCGCCATCGTTACCGGCGGCAGCAGGGGCATCGGCCGCGCGGTTTGCGTCGCGCTGGCGCAAAAGGGTGTGCAGCTTGTGATTAACTACGCGGGCAATGCCGCCGCAGCCGAGGAAACCGCCCGGCTCTGCCGCGCTCTGGGGGTGCAGGCGGTGACCGTACAGGCCGACGTCGCCACCCGGCAGGGCTGCGAGGCCATCTTTGCCAAGGCGCAGGAGGCCTTTGGCCGGGTGGATATTCTGGTGAACAACGCGGGCATCACCCGCGACGGGCTGATCCTGCGGATGAAGGAAGAGGATTTTGACGACGTTATCGCCACCAACCTGCGGGGGGCGTTCCTCTGCATGAAACTGGCGGCCAAAATCATGGCCAGGCAGCGCAGCGGGCGCATCATCGGCATCAGCAGCGTGGTGGGCCTGCGGGGCAACGCCGGGCAGGTCAACTACGCCGCCAGCAAGGCGGGGCTGATTGGCATGACCAAATCGCTGGCCAGAGAGCTGGCGGGGCGCGGGGTGACGGTCAACGCAGTGGCCCCCGGCATGATTGATACCGATATGACTCAGGTGCTTTCAGAGCAGATTAAAGAGGGCATCCTTGCTACGGTGCCCATGGGCCGTTGGGGCAGCCCCGAGGATGTAGCCGCCGCCGTGGCCTTTTTGTCCGGTGACGACGCGGGTTACATCACCGGACAGGTGCTGACGGTAGACGGCGGCATGGCAATGTAATGCAAAGGGAGGCTAGCGATATGAAAAGACGGGTTGTACTCACAGGCATGGGGGCGGTGACCCCGCTGGGCGGCAACTGCGAAGCGAGCTGGGTGGCTGCCAGGGCCGGGGTTTGCGGCATCGGGCCAATTACCCGCTATGACGCTTCGGGCCAGAAGGCAAGCCTCGCGGGCGAGGTCAAGGGGTGGGACCCCGAGCAATACATCGATAAAAAAGAACTGCGCAAGATGGACCTTTTCACCCAATACGCGCTGGGGGCGGCGGTGCAGGCCTTTGCCGACAGCGGCCTTGATATGGATAAAGAGGACCCTTACCGCTGCGGTACGCTGGTATCCAGCGGCATCGGCGGCCTTGGCACCATCGAGGCCGAGCACACACGGGGGCAGGAAAAAGGCTTTGACCGGGTTTCGCCCTTTTTTATCCCCATGAGCATCAGCAACATTGCCGCGGCCCATATCGCCATCCGGCTGGGGCTGAAGGGGATGTGCAGCTGCGCGGTGACCGCCTGCGCAGGCGGGGCCAACGCCATCGGCGACGCCTTTCGGCAGATACGGGACGGCTACGCCGACCTGATATTCTGCGGCGGGGCCGAAAGCTGCATCACCCCTCTGGGGATGGGCGGCTTTACCTCGATGAAGGCGCTGAGCGAGGCCGACGACCCCAGCCGTGCTTCTATCCCCTTTGATAAAGAGCGTAACGGCTTTGTCATGGGCGAGGGCGCGGGCATTCTGGTGTTGGAGGAGCTGGGCCGCGCACAGGCCCGGGGCGCTAAGATTTACGCCGAGCTGGTGGGCTACGGCGCCACCTGCGACGCTTACCACATCACCGCCCCCGAGGGCGCGGGGGCCATCCACTGCATGCAGCAGGCGGTGGCCGACGCGGGTATCCTGCCGGAGGAGGTGGACTACATCAACGCCCACGGTACCTCCACCCCCATGAACGACCGCTGCGAAACCGCGGCCATCAAGGCGGCTTTCGGCAGCCACGCCGCAAAGCTGATGGTGAGCTCCACCAAGTCGATGACCGGACATCTGCTGGGGGCCAGCGGCGCCATCGAGGCCATCTTCTCGGCCCTCGCCCTGCGGGACGGCTTTGTGCCGCCCACCGTCAACTACCGGGCGCCGGACGAGGAGTGCGACCTTGACATTGTGCCGAACACCGGCCGGAGCGCGGCGCTGCGCTATGCCCTTTCAAACTCGCTGGGCTTTGGCGGCCACAACGCCAGCCTGCTTTTCAAACGCTGGGAGGACTGACCGATGGAGCTGAACATCACACAGATACAGGAGATACTGCCCCAC
>JAEWWW010000128.1 GCA_023396215.1 Bacillota bacterium
GCGTTTGTGGGGGAACCGTAGGTTCCTACCACATTAGAGCGCAGCGGATAATCCGCCCGCAGGCGGCACCAATCAAAAAACACCTGTCAATAGACTGGTGTTTTTTGATTGGTGCGGATGACAGGACTTGAACCTGCACGGGCTTAACTCCACTAGAACCTGAATCTAGCGCGTCTGCCAATTCCGCCACATCCGCAAGTGCTTAGTTATTATAGCACCTCCCCACCAGCATTGTCAATACAAAATGCGCCCGTTTTTGCACTTATTTTCGTATCCAGAATAATCCTGCCATCCCGCAATTCCACCTGCCTTGCGGCTGTGCCCGCCACCTGCGGGTCGTGGGTAATCAGGATGATGGTGCGCCCCTCGCGCCACAGGTCGAAGAGGATGCTCATCACCGCCCGGCCCGAGCGTGTGTCAAGGTTCCCGGTGGGTTCGTCAGCCAAAATCACCGGCGGCTTGGCGGCGATAGCCCGGGCAATGGCCACCCGCTGCTGCTGCCCCCCCGAAAGCTGGCTGGGCCGGTGGTGCAGCCGGTCGGCCAGCCCTACCCGCTCCAGCGCGCGGGCTGCCAGCGCCCGGCGCTCCCACTTATCCAGCCTGCGGTATATCAGCGGCAGCTCCACGTTTTCGATGGCGCTGAGGCAGGCCACCAGATTAAACCCCTGAAAGATAAACCCTATCTGGTGGTTGCGTATGTTGGAAAGCTCGTCGTCCCGCAGCTGTTCCACCTTTTTTTCGTCCAGCAGGTACTGCCCGGCGGTGGGCACATCCAAACAGCCGATGATGTTCATCAGGGTAGATTTCCCCGAGCCCGACTGGCCCACCACCGCCACAAACTCCCCCCGATCTATCGAAAGATCCACCCGGTTGAGCGCCGCCACCTGGTGCTCGCCCCGCGCATATATTTTGCTGATTTCTTTAAGCTCTACCAACGCCATTGCAGCCACCCCGTATCAAAGGTTTTCTCGGGTTAGTATTGCCCAAAACGCCGCTAAAACAAGCCGCGCAGATGACCGGCGCAAAAACAATTCTATTTTAAAAAGCGCGCAAAACGAAGTGCCCCCCATAAAGCCTGCCGCTATTCTCGGCAAGCGAAACCGCCCGCCTGCCAAAGGGCAGACGGGCGGTGACTTTTTTGTTTCTGCTTTAAACGGGATGCACCATATTTTCACGGTCGGCATGCTCGGCGTCTACGCCGTATTTTTTGTCGCGGCGCTTCTCAAAGAATTTGGTGGCAACCGCGCCAAACTGCGCGTAGCTCAGCACATCCTCCTCCTGCTCGGTCAGCTCGGGGGGCAGCTCTGCCCGCAGCTTCTCCAGCTCAGGGGGGATAATGTCGGCGGGGCGGCAGTCGATGGGCTCGTCGTCGCCGATAATCTTCTTGCGGAAAGCGGGGTCGATGGGCATCGGGGTGCGGCCATACTCGCCCCTGACCACGCCTTTAAACTCCTTGGTGACCATCTTGTAGCGCTCGCCGCCCAGCACGTTAAACACCGCCTGGGTGCCAACAATCTGGGATGTGGGGGTCACGAGGGGCGGATAGCCGGAATCCTCACGCACACGGGGCACCTCGTTGAGCACCTCGTCCAGCAGATGCTCTTTGCCCGCCTGCTTAAGCTGCGAAACAAGGTTGGAAAGCATGCCGCCCGGCACCTGATACAGCAGGGCGTTGGCATCCACTCCCAGCAGCTTGGGCTCCAGCAGGCCGCTTGCCAGGTATTTATTCCGCAGCTTGGCCACATGCTCGCGCACCACGTTCAGCTTCTTCTGGTCAAGGCCGGTGTCGTACTCGGTGCCTGCAAAAGCAGCCACCATCGACTCGGTGGCCGGGTGGGATGTTCCCAGCGCCAAGGGCGACATTGCGGTATCTATCATGTCGGCCCCCGCCTCAATCGCCTTGAGGTGGGCCATCGAAGCCAGACCCGAGGTGTAGTGCGAGTGGAACTGGATGGGGATTTTCACCGCTTTTTTGAGAGCGGCCACCAGCTCGCTGGCAGCATAAGGGGTGATAAGAGCGGCCATATCCTTGATGCAGATGGAGTCAGCACCCGCATCCTCCAGCTGCTTGGCATAGTTTACAAAGTATTCGGTGGTAAAAACCGGCCCGGTGGTGTAAGAGATGGCGCCCTGCAGGTGGGCCCCCACCTTTTTGGTGGCCTTGATGGCGCTTTCGAGGTTGCGGATGTCGTTGAGCGCGTCGAAGATGCGCAGGATATCGATGCCGTTCTCCACCATCTTGGCTACGAAATACTCCAGCACGTCGTCGGCATAGTGGCGGTAGCCCAGCATATTCTGGCCCCGGAACAGCATCTGGAGCTTGGTGTTGGGCATATGTTTGCGGATGATGCGTAGCCGGTCCCAGGGGTCTTCATCCAGAAAGCGCAGGCAGGCGTCAAAGGTGGCGCCGCCCCAAACCTCGGCGGAATAAAAACCCACATCGTCAATGGCCTCCAGCATGGGCAGCATCTCGTCGATGGTCATGCGGGTCGCAATCAGTGACTGGTGGGCGTCACGCAGCACTGTTTCGGTAATCTTAACTTTTGCCATATTTGCCTCCTTTGCAATATCAGCAAATTTGAAGCCTGCTCTTCGGCCGCCGGTTCGGGCTTGGCCGCAGGCCCTAAGGGTTATCAGCCGATAACCACCAGCAGCTGGCCGCTTTCAACCGAGTCGCCCTTTTTCACTGCGACTGCGGCCACGGTGCCCCCCTCGGGAGCCATCACTTCATTTTCCATCTTCATGGCCTCCAGCAGCAGTAGGATGTCGCCCTTGTTAATCTGCTGGCCCACGCTGACCTTTACGTCGACGATGGTGCCGGGCATGGGGGCGTTAACCTTCACGCCGTCGGCAGGAGCAGCTGCCGGCGCCGGGGCAGGCGCGGGGGCTGCCGCAGGGGCGGGGGCAGCTACGGGCGCTGCCACAGGGGCAGGCGCGGCCACAGGGGCGGGGGCTGCGCCGGGGGCCAGCTCTTCTACCTGCACGTCATAGGCTTTGCCGTTGACCACTATATTAAATCTTTTCACGATATGATGCACCTCTCTTTTATTTAGAACCTGTTTTCATCGGTAACCGGTGCCCGCGCGCCGTCAGAACAGCCCTTGGGGCAACGGGAATTTACATGGGGATATTGCCGTGCTTCTTGGGCAGCTTGTGCTCCCGCTTGGAGGCCAGCACATCCAAAGCAGCGACAACCGCCGCCCGGGTGGTCTGGGGCTCAATGATGTTATCCACGGCGCCGCCACGGGCCGCCGCCAGCGCCGAGGCCTTTGTGGCTTTATACTCCGCCACCGCCTGTTCGCGGCTGGTGCCGGCGTTAACCGCCTCGCTGCCCATCAGGGCCACCGCGGTTTCGGGCTCAAGGGCGGATATCACCGCGCCGGGCCACGCAAACACCATATCGGCGCCCGCGCCTCTGCCCGCCAGCGCCACATAAGCGGCGCCGCATGCCTCGCCGGCAATCACCGATATCTTGGGGGTGGTGGCTTCGGCATAAACGTGGGTCAGCTTAGCCGCCTCGCGGATGCTGCCTGCCAGCTCGCCTTTGGAGCTCTGCTCAAAGCCGGGGGTATTCACCAGCGTAACCACCGGGATGTGGAAAGCGTCGCAAAGGGCCACAAACCGGGCCAGCTTTGCGCTGTCGTCTGCGGTCAGCCGCACACCTTTGGTGGCAGCCAGACCGGCGGTTGTGCCGCTCACGGTCGCAAAAGCGGTGTAGACCCCCTCGCCAAAGGCTGCCTGAAGCTCGGTGGCGCTGCCTGCGTCCGCAATGCCGGCTGCCGCCGCCGCCATATTTTCGGCGTCAAAGGCCGGGGCTGCGGGCTCGCCAAACTCAAAGGCAAGGGCTGTCTCCAGATTGTTTGCCGGCAACATCGCCAAAAGCTTGCGGGCGGCTTCCACCGCCGCTTTGTCGTCGGCCGCGGTCAGGTGGGCCACACCGGCCCTGGCTGCGTTGGCGGCGCTGCCCGCGCCGGGGGTGTTATCCCCTTTGGCTTTTGCCACAAAAGGCGGGGTTAAAAACAGTTCGGCCTTTTCGCTCATTATTACAAGGTCGGCGCTGCATGCCGCTATCGCCGCCGCACCGGCGCAAACCCCCGCCACGATTGCAACCTGAGGCACCACGCCCGAAAGATTGCCCGCCGCTTTTAGGAGCTCGCCATAACCGGCCAGCGCCTCGTCGGCCTCAGCCAACCGCGCGCCCATCGAGTCGTAGATACCCACCACCGGACACCCGGTTTTCAGCGCCAGCTCGTACACCTTTTTAATCTTCGCCCACTGGGCCCGGCCCATGGCTCCGCTTTCATCCTGTACATTCTGTGAGAAAGCGTAGACCACTCCTCCGTTGACGGTGCCATACCCTGTGACCACCCCGGCCCTGCCTGTCGGCGAAACCACAAAGGGGTCCATCTCGGTAAAACTGCCTTCGTCAAACAGCTGCTGCAACCGGGTGCGGGCATCGCTGGCCACAGAAATTTCCGCTTTTGCCTGTTCTAAAATTTCCAATGCGCTGCCACCCATTCTCTGTCCTCCGTTCATTGTTAAGTTAGAATACCATAGAATATTAAAATTTTTCCCATTTTATTATATAACAAATGTCTAAATGCTACAAGTGTCAAGTTGTCAAAAAATTATCTTATTTCTTCAGAAATCTGACGGCAGCCCCGTGCAAAAAAGCCTTGTATATCGGCCGGGGTACCCGGCGGCGGGTAGCCCAGCCGCTCCAGCTGCCCGGCCCACCCCTGCATCGAGGAGGCAAAGCAAAACCGGACAAGCCCTGCCGCGGCACCCCGGTTGAGGGCCGCCCGCAGCAATCCGTCCAAAAGCGCCGGGGGGCAGTCTGTGCCAAGCAGCTCCAGCTCCTCCCCGGCAGCCCGGAACAGGACAAAGCCTGCCCCGCAGCCACCCTCGACTGCCTGGCAGGCCATGACGCCTGTTTCATACGGTATCTTTGCTTCGGCGCAGAAGCGCCGCGCCTCATCTGTGTCGGCAAGACGTATCACCAGCATAGCAAAAGCTACCTCCCGCCCTTGCCGCTCTGGCGGGGGCCTTTGCGCACTGCCTGACCGCCGCCCGCGCCGCCTGCGCCATAGGGCCTGCCGCCCCGGCTCTTGGGGGAGGCAAAGCCGCTCTTCTCGCCGGGCCGGGCTGCCCGCTGCCCTCTGGGCGCGGCTGCTTTGGCCGCCCGGGGGCCTCTCTCCACCGGCTGCTCGATGGTCTTGGAGGCATTGCGCAGCGCCCCCACCTCGGCGGGGGTCAGCTCGCGCCATTTGCCGGGCTGCAGCATCCCCAGCTTAATCGGGCCCACCGAGGTACGCCGCAGCCGGGCAACCTCCAGCCCCACCGCCTCGCACATGCGGCGAACCTGCCGGTTTTTGCCCTCTTCAATGGTAATCTGTATCACGGCGCGGCCGGGCTGCTTGTCCAGCACCAGCACCTGTGCCGGGCCGCTGGTTTCGCCCTCGCCGATATCCACCCCCGCGCCCAGCTGCGCCGCCTGCTCGTCGGTGATATCGGGGCGCACCGTCACCCGGTAGCTCTTTTTTACATGGTGGCTGGGGTGCATGATAAAGTTGGCGAATTCGCCGTCGTTGGTCAGCAGCAGCAGCCCCTCGCTCAGCTTATCCAGACGGCCCACCGGGTACACCCGCTGGGGCAGGTCGGCTATCAGCTCGGTGATGCACTTGCGGCCCAGCTCGTCGCTGGTGGTGGTCACATAGCCCCGGGGCTTGTGAAGGATTAAGTACAGGTTGTGTTTTTTGCGCGCAAACTGCACCGGCTCGCCGTCGATGGCCAGATGGTCGCGGGCCGGGTTCACCGGGTGCCCCAGCCTTGCGGGGCGGCCGTTGACGGTGATGCGCCCCTGCCTGATGTATTCCTCTGCCTTGCGGCGTGAAAGCACCCCGTTGTCCGAAAGGGCTTTTTGTATCCTGATTGTATTATCCGACATCTTTATACCTCTTGTTTTATAATGCAGGGGCATTTTACCGCCCCATCTTTAAAATCCAGGCTCCCCGGTGGGGAATATTGCAACGCCATCGCTCCGGTTACAGAGATATCTGGCGCTAATTTTCTTTTGTAAAAATGCCCTTCAGCAGCCCCGAAATCCAGCGCCACAGGCTGAAGGGCTGCTTTTCGGGGTGGGCCAGCGCCACCTCCTCGGCGGCCAGCAGGCTTTGGGTAAAGACCACCACCTCGCCCACGGTGCAAACCACCTCGCCCAGCAGGTCGCCCTGCTCCACCGGGGCGTAAACAAAGGGCGGCACCCGCACTTCCACCTGCAGCAGCGCCGCTTCCTCGGCGGTCAGGGTCAGCAGGCCGGGCGGCTGCAGGATAGCCCCCACCTTCTGGGCGGCGCCCCCGGTGACATCCACCCCAAGCCCTTCGGTGTAGCGGCTCAGGTCCACCGGCTCCAGCAGCTCATAGCCCTTGTTGTACAGCTTGCGGTGCAGGTTCCAGTCGTCGGCAGCCCCCAGCGTCGCGCATATCAGGGTAACCCCTTCCCGCTTCGCCACCGATACCAGACAGCGGCCCGATTTTTCGGTAAAGCCGGTTTTGCCGCCGATAACCCCGTCGCTGCCGTCCAGCAGCCGGTTATGGTTGGTCAGCCAGCGGTCATAGGGCGGGTTGCCGTAGCTTAATTTAACCCTTTTGGCAGCGGTAATCTCGGCAAAATCCGGGTTTTTCATCGCCTCCCGGGTCAGCATCGCCATGTCGTAGGCGGAGGAGTAGTGGTTCTCGCCATCCAGCCCCGAGGGGGTGGCGAAGCTGGTGTTCTGCAGACCCAGCTCGGCGGCCTTGCGGTTCATCAGCGCCACAAAATCCGGCACCGAACCGGCCACCCGCACCGCCGCGGCGTTGGCGGCGTCGTTGCCCGAGGGCAGCATCATGCCGTAGCAAAGGGCGCGCAGCGTCACCGTGTCGCCCGCCTGCAGCCCCATCGAGGAGCCCTCTGTCCTGATGGCATCCGCCTCCACCACAAAGGGAGTGTCAAGGTCGCCATGCTCCAGCGCCAGCAGGGTGGACATAATCTTGGTGGTGCTGGCCATGGGGGTGCGCTTGTGGGCGTTGTGCTCAAAGAGCACCCGGCCCGAATGCGCCTCAATTAAAACCGCCGATTTTGCAATCGGCTGCACATCCTCAATGAGCGGCGCGGCTTCGGTTATCCCAGACAGGCAGAGCCCGGCGGCCAATAGACCTGTCAACATTTTGGCGACATACAATCTCATAAACAACCTCCCACCCGCGAGCGGCAAAATCCGGTCAAGGCATGCTTAAACGCAGGGGAATCCCCGGGTTTTAAACAGCTTTTAATACCTATGCAGGGTAGGTTGTACAAAATGTGCCGCCGCCCGGCGGATTGGCTGCCGATTAAAAGGGAATATCCCCTTCGGCGGCAGTCTGGTCCTTCTCGGTCTTGGCTTTGGCAAACAGCTCGCTCACCTTATCCATCACCTCGGGCACAAGGTTGAGCGCCCGTTCGGCGGTGTTGTTTTTATCCGCGAGCTGCAGCAGCTGCACCTTGCCCTCGCGCACCACCAAAAAGGCGATGGGCTGCACCGTAACGCCGCCGCCCGAGCCGCCCGCAAACTTGTCGTTGGTTTCTTTGCCAAGGTCGGTGCCGCCGGCAGCAAAGCCGAAGCTCACCTTAGAAACCGGAATAATCATGGTGCCGTCGGCTGTGGTGATGGCCTCGCCTATAATTGTGTCGGCGTTGACCAGCCCCTTAAGGTTGCCCAGCACATTGTCGTTGAGCGAGCCGATGTTTGCTTGTCCCATAAAACAATCATTCCTTTCACTTACGCTCCGGCACAGAATAATCACCAATCAGCGGTGACGGTGCTGCGCGGCAAGCGCGGTTCCCGCCGCGGGCGGGGGCAATTGGTACGTAAGGTGATTGGTGTGGTCTTCCATACCCACCACCATCGGTTCTATTTCTTTGCAGCCTGCGCTTTCTTGTTGCCCAGCGGGCTGCATTTCAGCAACTGTATGATAAAATCCTTACCCAGCCGCAGCCCTGCCCATACCCCCGCCCAGACCGGGATTTTCAGGCGGCAGCGAAAGGCCACGCTGCCCTGCTGCGAGGTAAAGTCGGGGCGAAGCTCCAGCTGTACCCGCCGTTCTCTGACCCGCAGCACCTGCCGGATGACCCCGTAAGCGGGGTAGACGGCGGCGTTGACCTGCCCGTAGCGGATGCCGGTCTGGCAGGCGTCCTCCTCCGCCACCACCACCCTGAGGGCGGCTTCGGCGACGACGATGCGCCGCAGCACAAAGCGGGCCTGCCGCGCGGCGCTGACCAGCAGAGGCGGCAGCAGCTCGGCATATTCCATCAGCCTTTGCAGGCTGCTTTCCTTGGGTTTTTCCGCCTTCTTTTTTTCGGGCGGTTTTTCCTTTGCCGCTTTCTTTTTGGCCTTGGGCTTTTCCTCGGCCTGCGGCATAATTTGCATCTTAATAAAAAGGTAACGCAAGGTCAGGGTCAGGTCTTCTTCCCACGCGATATCCACCCTGACCGACGCGGCCAGCACCACCGTAAGCAGCAGCCCCAGGCCGCCTAAAACCCAATACCAGACCATGGCTGCTCCCTTCTCTCGGTGTCCCTGGTGCCAGAGGCTGTTGCGTCCTCCAGCCCGGCCGGGGGTTGTCCACCGGCATGGGGTTACTCCACGCCGCCCTCGATGGCGTAGAGGGCCTCGTCCTCAAAGCCCAACTGGCCCTCCAGCACCTCTTCCTCCTCCAGCGCGGCCTCGGCCTGCCCGCTTTCGATGGGGGGCAGCTCCGCGACCGACGAAATCCCAAAGGTGCGCAAAAAGTGGTCGGTGGTGCGGTAGGATATGGGGCGGCCCGGCAGGTCCATCCGCCCGGCCTCCTCAATCAGCCCTTTTTCGGCCAGCGAGGAGATGACGCCGCTACTGTCCACCCCTCTCACCTGCTCAACAAAGCCGCGGGTCACCGGCTGGTTGTAGCCTACGATAGCCAGCACCTCCATCGCCGCCTGCGAAAGGGGCAGGTTGCGCTTGATTTCCAGTGCGGCCTTGATGACCGGGGCATATTCGGTGCGGGTGCAAAGCTGAAAACGCTCCTCCAGCCTGAGAATCTGCAGCGGGCTGTCGGTTTGGTCCAGATGGTCGCCGACGTCCAAAATCAGCCGCTGGGCGGTCTGACGGTCTATCTCCATCGCTTCGGCGATGCGGGCGCCCTCGATGGGCTCTCCGCACGCGAAAAGGATGGCAAGTATCTGTTTTTTCTTTTGGTCAAGGGGGGAGGCGGCTGCCTTATATTGTTCCATCCTTGCGGTTATTCTCCTCTGCCGTGAAATATCAGCCGCTGGCTGTCGTCCTCAATGGTCACCCGTTTGGATTTCACCAGCTCGAGCACCGCCAAAAAAGTGGCCACCAACTGGGAGCGACCTTCTGCACTTTCGACCAAAACCCGGTCGAGCCACATGGCCTTGCCCTTGTAAAGCCGCCGCATCAAAAAGACGATGCGTGAAGTGACCGAAACCACCGGCCTGGCCACCAGCGGCTCAAACACTGCCTGTCGGGGGGGCAACCGGCGGCGGCCCCGTCCCACCGCGTCAAGGTAGCTGGCCAGTAACTCGGCGGGGGAATGGGTCAGGCGGTAGGTTTGGTCAATCTCCAGCGGCATGGGGCTGCGCACAAAAACGCCAAAGCTTTCGGCGCGGGCCGCCAGCAGTGCCGCCGCCTGCTTGCAGGCGCCGTATTCTATCAGCTGGCCCACCAGCTCGGCCTTGGCTTTTTCATCCTCGCCCTCATAGCGGGGCAGCAGGCTCACCGTCTTGATATAAATCAGGCGGGAGGCCATGTCCAAAAACTCACTGGCAATCTCCAGGTTGCTCTGTTCCCACTGGTGGATATGGGCCATATACTGCTCCAGCAGCACGGCGATTTCGATATCCTGTATGTTCAGCTTGTGCTTGGCAACCAGATGCAATAGCAAATCGAGAGGGCCCTCATATTCGGCCACCTTGAAGGAAAGTCGTTCCATTCCAGCCCGCCCCCGCCGTTAAAATATTCTGCCCAAAAAGAAGGTAATCAAATCCAAAAAGCCGATAATCCAGTTGGAGATAAAGCTCATCGGCCCACGCAGAACGCCGGTGTAAATCAGCACCAGCAGCCCCAGCATGATGAAGCGCTCATACTGCATGATGCCGAAGTAGTACTTGGAGGGCAGAAAGTAGGTCAGCAGGCGGGAGCCATCCAGCGGCGGGATGGGCAGCATGTTAAACACCGCCAGATAGGTGTTCACGCTAATCATGATGCCAAGGATAGAGAAAATGGCAAAGGCGGCGCCGCCCACCACACTGGTGCTAAGCAGCCCCATCATGAGCATCACCTTATAGACAATCATCAGCACCAGCGCCAGCAGCACGTTGGAAACCGGCCCCGCCAGCGAGGAAAGGGCCATGCCCGCCTTGGGGTTTTTGAAGTTCAGCGGGTTGATGGGCACCGGGCGAGCCCAGCCCACCCCCACAAAGAGCAGCATCAGGGTGCCGATGGGGTCGAGGTGCACCAGCGGGTTAAGGGTCAGCCTGCCCTGATAGCGGGCGGTATTATCCCCCAGCTTGCTGGCCACATAGGCGTGGGCCGCCTCATGCACCGGCAGCGAGGTACAGGCGATGATAAGCATCACCACAAAGTCGAACAGTGTGTTATTAGAGCTACGCAGCAAATTCATCCGCTCCTTTATATATACAGTTGGCTGGGTCTGCACCGCCCCGGCTGAGGGAGTTGTGCCCGCCCGGGCTGCCGACAGGTGGCAGTCGGGCTATGAAAGTGGAACGCCGCCCACCAGCAGCAGCGGCCGGGCGGCAGGCGTTGTTTCTTTATTCATCTGTTTCGCGGGCTTTGGGTGGCAGGGTGTGCCGCCCCGGCCGCATCGGCCTGCGGCCCCCTTGCGCTATGTGGTTATTATAGCATCGTGCTTCACCCTAATACAAGTGGCAGCCCCTCCGAGGGCGGTATTATTCAGGGAAAATTAAAAATTTACCGCTTTTAAAACAAATTTTCTACTTGCTTTTATAGAAGCTATCTGCTAAACTATTAATGTTTCGTCGCCAAAATTGAAAGAAGTATAGGAGGTGCAGCGTCATGGCTAAATGCGACATCTGCGACAAAGGTGTCTCTTTCGGCATTCAGGTTTCCCATTCTCACAGAAGGTCTAACAGGACATGGAAGCCCAATGTCAAGCGTGTTAAGGCAATTGTAGAAGGGTCCCCCCGTCACATCTATGCCTGCACCCGTTGTCTGCGTTCAGGCAAGGTTGCTCGTGCGGTTTAACCCCGCAGCCTGCTGAATATCTTCAGAATAAATCGTCGCTCTTTATGAGCGGCGATTTTTGGCGTCTTGGGCTGCTATATAATGTATAAGCACAGCCCCCGGCCGGGTAGCTTACCGGTCGGGGGCTGTGTGGCTTTATGACAGAGCGTTTCTAAAAACGCCCCTAGTCCATCTGGGGCTGCCGTGCGGCGTTGGCGTTGGTGATAATCTGCGCGTCGGGGTGGCTTTGCAGCAGCGAAGCCGGGAACTGTGCGGTCGCCTCGCCGTAGGCCGCCTGACGGATGACCGCCCGGTGCCAATCCCGGAACACCCCGAGACGGATTTTCTTTGCCGACAAAATCTCCTTCATGCCGATGGTGACACAGTCGGTGGGCATGGCGTCCACTGCGCCGTCCAGATCGCCCACCGCATTGATGGTGCGGGTTTCACAGGCAATCTTCAGCACCCGGGTGGGCAGCTTTGCAAACTCCCCGTTGGCAATGGGCTGGGGCTCGTTGAAGGCAAGGTGGCCGTTGATGCCAATGCCCCCCACGCAGAGGTCGACGCCGCCCAGCTTCTCCAGAAGCCCAGGGATATGCCCCACGTTTTCAGGGTCGGGGAAGACGCGCTGCTCCTCCGGCATCACCAGCTCCGGCTTAATCCTGCTGTAAACGGCGCGGTCCATAAACCCGCGGAAGCTCAGCTTGTGGTCCTTGGCAATCCACTGCCGGTTGGCGTCAAGGTACTCGTCCATATTGATGAACCAGACGCTGCGCAGGCTGATGTTATCACGGTTCACCAGCCGCACAAAGATGGGGTACTGCCCCACCGGGCCCACCGGGCAGATGATGACCGTCTGCCTGCCCGCCTCGTTGCCGCGCCGGATGGCGTCAATCATCTCCAGCGCCAGCTCATAAAAAACCTCGCCGGAATCCCCCAGCTTAAGGATGGGGATTTTGGGGTTGCGGTCCAGCTCGGCCTCGGGTATGTTAAAGTACTGTGCCACTTGATCTTCCTCCTGTTTTTTATACTGAATATTGATTCTGTGTTTCTATCTCTTTACCCCAACCGCATGCAGCTTTCCCGCTTGACCAGTGCGAAGGGGATATACAGCTTAACCGGTATCTGGTGGCTGCCCCCGATGCGGTCGAGCAGCAGCTTGACGGTGAACTGCCCCAGATCCTCACGGGGGATGTTGATGCTGGTGAGCATGGGGGTGCAGTACTGGCACATCTCGATGTTGTCGATGCTGATAATCGAGACATCCTCCGGCACCTCCACCCCGTTTTCCTGAAAGGCCTTGATGACCCCGATGGCGGTGATGTCGTTGGCGCAGAAGAGCGCCGTGGGCCGCAGTCTCTCCTGCAGCAGCCTCAGGCCGCTGTGGTAGCCCCCCTGAATCGACTGGTGGGTGTTGTGGATATGGCTGCTTTCTATCGGCAGCTTCAGCTCTCTCATGGCGTCGTAGTAGCCCCGGTAGCGGGCCTCCTCAGACTGCTCGCCGATGTAGCCGATGCGGGTGTGCCCCAGCTGCTGGAGGTACTTCACGGCGGTTTTGGCCGCCTCATAGCCATCGCAGATCACCTGGTCACAGCTGTTGTCCTTCATGCTGTTGAGCCCCACCAAAATTACATTTTTGCATTGCCGTTTGATGGTATCTAAAAAGTGCCGGGAGCACCGCCCCATGACGATGACCCCGTCCACCGCCGGCAGCTTAAAGGCCGAAGGGGATTGGCTGGGCTCCACCCCGGGAAAGATGCCGGTCACCTTGCACTTGTGCCGGATGCACTGCTGCTCGATGATGCGAAACAGCTCGGAGAAAAACTGGTTGGATTCCCCGTCGCTCGACCTTGCAAAGATGCAGGCGATGGAAACCGCCTTCTCGGGCGGCTGCGCCCCGGCTCCTTTTAAGCTTTGTGCGTGGCTGTTGGGAATATACCCGGTTTCGCGCACCATCTGCCAGATTTTATCGGCCACAGCGGGGCTGGCGGCCCGGGGGGTGTTGCCGTTAATCACCCGTGAAACGGTGGAGGGCGATACCCCGCACCGTTTTGCCAGCTCTTTGAGGGTCATGGCCCTTCCCCCTTTCCGTGTTTTTCGGCCGTCTGCCGCGGCAGCGCCTCTGCCCTATACCGTTATTATAGCACGGCGGCAGGTCTTTCAAACCGGTTTTCGCCCAAACGTTTGCGTTCTTTTTCGGCGCAATGCGGCCTTTGTGCGGCGCGTTTGGCGGTGCAAC
Source organism: Bacillota bacterium (assembly GCA_023396215.1). GTDB lineage: Bacteria > Bacillota > Clostridia > Oscillospirales > Ruminococcaceae > Heteroruminococcus. The sequence goes on from JAEWWW010000128.1 coordinate 13,513, forward strand.
GCGGCTACGGCCTGCCCGCCGGGCAGCTGCACGGCCACCGTTGCGCCCTGAAAGCACAGGGCGTTTTCAGCCGCCCCGATTATAAAGCGGCAAGGTTTGGTAAGGCTATGGGTAAACGGCCCGCTGCCCGGGCAGCAAAAAAGGGCCTTTTGCAAAGCCCTTTTCAGTCTGTATAACGGCGCAAGCCGCGCCTTTTCCATTGGGGCCAGGGTTATGGGGCCTAGGGCGTTTCTTAAAACGGAAAACCGCCGGAAAATTTGCTGAACACAAGCGGATGCAAGACAAAAAGCGCAGGAATACTTCATGTATTCCGAGCATTTTTAACGCAGCAGATGCTGTTTTCAGTAGAGTTTACCAAAAGTTTGGAGTTTTAAGAAAGCCCCTAACCCTTGGCGCCGATGATCTCCACCCTTTGGGTGCAGCAGAAGCGCTCCCCCGGCTGCACCCGCTGCAGCCCCGGCTTTTTGAGAAAATCCCCGTCGGTATCGGCCCGGTCGGGCAGGCCGTACCACGGCTCAATGCAGATAAAGGGCACTTTCTCGGGGGTGGACCAAAGGGTCACATAGGGGAAGCCCTCTATCCACACCCGTACCTCGCGCCCGCTGCCCTGCTCCACAATGCCGATGTAAGAAGACTCCAGCCCTTTTAGGGTGATGCTCTGGGGAAAGAGCCGGTCGTGCAGCGGGATGCAGTTTTCGTCCCGCAGGCAAATTTGCTCCTCGCCGCTCAAAAAGCCGTTGCCCAGCAGCTGGTTGGCAGTCTCCCGCTTTTCAAACACCAGGCTGTAATCCTCCACCGGGCGGCTGCTGTCAAAGGGGCAGGTGAAACCGGCGTGGTAGCCCACCGAAAAGGGCAGCTCCTCATCCCCGGTGTTGGTAATCTCAAAGGTGCAGTCCAGCCGGTTTTCCTCCAGCCGGTAGTGGGTTTCAAAGGTGAAGGCAAAGGGGTAGCTGCGCAGCGTTTCCTCGTTCTGGGTAAAGCGCAGCGAAAGCCGGTCCTCCCCGGCAAAGGTCACCTCATGCTCGTAATCCCGCACAAAGCCGTGCAGCGGCATCCGGTAGCTTTTGCCGCCGATGGTGTACCGGTCGTCCACCAGCCTGCCGCAAATGGGGAAAAGCACCGGGGCCCGCCTGCCCCACACCGCGGGGTCGCCCTGCCACAGGTGCTCGGTGCCGCTGCGCTTGTCGTAAAACGACCACAGCTCGGCCCCCATGCTGTTAATCTGTACCCGGAAGCGTCGGTTTTCCAACTGGTAAATCATCGGCTCTTATCCTTTCGGCTTGGGCGGCTCCGGCGGCCGGGCAGCAAGGCCCGGGCGGCGGCAGCCCTTTGTTTCAGTAAGTTTTTTTAACCGCTCTGCATACCCCGGCGGCCGCGCGCCAACGCTGGCATAGAGCGGCTGTTTGCAGTGCCTATTGTAGCACCCCGCCCGCGGCTTGGCAACGGCTTTTCTTGCGCAGCGCCCCGCCAAAGGGTTGCGCTGTTGCGCCGCAACCACGCGCAAACGTTTGCCCAAATTGGCCGCTAAAACCTCCTGTGGTTATGCTATGATAACCTTAAGAAGATAATCCCTCCGGCGGGTTAACAGCCGGGGAAAAGGAGTGCTTGCGTATGGCAAAAGGAAATGTCCTGGTTATACACGGCGGTGCGCCCACCGCGGTGATTAACGCCTCGCTTTACGGCGCGGTCACCGAGGCCAAACGCCACCCCGAGGTGGACAAAGTTTACGGGGCCATCGGCGGCTCGGGCGGTGTGCTGAAAGAGGCCTTTTTTGACCTGAAGCAGGTGGACGACCAGCGGCTGCGGCTGTTGCTGCACACCCCCGCATCGGCCATTGGCACCTCCCGCGACCACCTGACCCCTGAGGATTACCAGACCATGGCCGAAATCGTCGGCCGCCACAACATCCGCTATGTGCTGTTCAACGGCGGCAACGGCTCGATGGACGCCTGCGGCAAGCTGTATCAGGCCTGTCAGGACCGCGGGGTGGACGTCCGGGTGGTGGGTATCCCCAAAACCATTGATAACGACATCGCGGTGACCGACCACGCCCCCGGCTTCGGCAGCGCGGCCCGTTACTTAGCCGCCACCGTCAAAGAGGTTTCGCAGGATGTGCGCGCCCTGCCCATCCATGTCAGCATCGTCGAGGCCATGGGCCGCAACGCGGGCTGGCTGGTGGCCGCTTCGGCGCTGGCGCGGGATAAAGCCGGCGACGGCCCCGACCTCATCTACCTGCCCGAGCGCCCCTTCGACGAGGAGCAGTTCCTCGAGGACGTGCAGACGCTGCACCAGCAGAAGGGCGGCGTTGTGGTGGTTGCCAGCGAAGGTCTGAAGGATAAAACCGGCCAGCCCATTGTCCCCCCCATATTCAAGGTGGGGCGTTCGGTGTACTACGGCGACGTGAGCGCCCATCTGGCCAATCTGGTCATCCAGCGGCTGGGGGTAAAGGCCCGCAGCGAAAAACCCGGCATCTGCGGCAGGGCCTCCAGCGCCTTTCAGTCCGAGGTGGACCGTGACGAGGCGGTGCTTGCAGGCGCCGAGGCCGCAAAGGCCGCCCTCGAGGGCCAAACCGGCGTGATGGTGGGCTTCGAGCGACTGCCCGGCGCGCAGTACCGCTGCAGGACGATATACATCCCCATCGCAGAGGTGATGCTGCACGAGCAGGTGGTGCCCGACCATTACATCACCCCCCGCGGCAACGACGTTACCGACGAGTTTGTTCAGTGGTGCAGGCCGCTTATCGGCTCGCCCCTGCCCGAGTTTATCCGCTTTGGCACCCTTGGCGAGTAAATAATAAACCTATATTTTATCCTCTCCCCTGCCCCCGGCGGGGGAGCCAACCCAAAAAACAGACGCAGGAGGCCGACTTGACCATGAAACATATCTTTTTGAACCTGAAGCGGTTTGATATCCCCAAGGAGCTGGGCGGGGTCAACAGCATTGCATCGATGCAGGATTGGGCCGGGTATATTGTGAGCAACACCCAGCAGGCCCTTGAAAAATACGGCGAGGGTCAAGCCGAGTTTACCATGTTCTTCCCCGAAGCGCACCTGATTGGCGCGGTTACGGCCCTGAGCGAAAACAGCCCGGTCAAGGTGGGCTGCCAGAGCGTTTTCCGCGACGATACCGCCGTGGGCGGCAACTTTGGCGCTTTCACCACCAACCGCACCGCCAACGCCGCCAGGGCCATCGGCTGCGGGGCCACCATCATCGGCCACTGCGAAGAGCGCCGCGATAAGCTGGGCATTATGCAGGAGGCCGGAGTGGCCGACACCGATGCGGTCAACCGCCTGCTGAACCAGCAGGTCAAATGCGCCATCAAGGCGGGGCTTCAGGTGCTCTACTGCATTGGCGAAACCGCCGAGCAGCAGACCGAGTGGCAGGATACCCTGCGCCGCCAGCTTGAGATCGGCCTTGGGGATGTGGATATGAGCCGGGTGGTCATCGCCTATGAGCCGGTGTGGGCCATCGGCCCCGGCAAAACACCCCCGGGTGCCGACTACATTCAGATGATTGCCAAGTTTGTCAAAGAGGTTACCGGCGGCAGCCCGGTGGTTTACGGCGGCGGCCTCAAGGTGGATAACGCCGAGATGCTGGCCTCTATCCCCGAGGTGGACGGCGGCCTGATTGCGCTGACCCGCTTCTCGGGCGACATCGGCTTCTACCCCGAGGAATACCTCGAGATTATCAAAACCTATCTGGGTAAGTAACAAAAGTAACCTGCTTAGGGGCTTTCTTAAAACGGAAAACCGCCGGAAAATTTGCTGAAAACAAGTAGCTGCAAGGCCAAAAGCACAGGAATACTTGATGTATTCCGAGCAGTTTGAACGCAGCAGATGCTGGTTTCAGTAAAATTTACCAAGAGTTTGGAGTTTTAAGAAACGCCCTAAAATATAAAAGAAAGGAACGTGTATTGTATGAAGCTATCCTTTGAATACGGCAAGGGCACCATGGACGCCATCCTGCCCGATGATACCGACGTATTTATCCCCGGCGAAACAGTGCCCGACCCCCCGCATATCCCCGAGGACCAGCTGGTGGAAAAAACCCGCGAATCCCTCCTCAACCCCATCGGCATGGAGCCCCTCTCCAAGCTGGCGCGCAAGGGCTCGAAGTGCGTCATCATCTTCCCCGACAGGGTGAAGGGCGGCGAGCAGCCCACCGCCCACCGCAAGGTGTCTATCCCCCTTGTGCTGGAGGAGCTGTACAAGGCCGGCGTAGAGAAAAAGGACGTTCTGCTGCTCTGCTCCAACGGCCTGCACCGCAAAAACACCAAGCAGGAGATTTTGGCCATTCTGGGCGAAGAGCTCTTCAACCAGTTCTGGTACAGCAACCAGATTCTCAACCACGACAGCGAGGACTACGACAATCTGGTGGATCTGGGCACCACCCGGCGCGGCGATCCGGTTTTGATGAGCAAATATGTCTATGACGCCGACGTTGCCGTGCTTATCGGCCACACCCAGGGCAACCCCTACGGCGGTTACTCGGGCGGCTACAAGCACTGCTCCACCGGCATCACCCACTGGCGGTCTATCGCCTCGCACCATGTGCCCGACGTCATGCACCGCAGCGACTTCACCCCTGTGAACAACAAGTCGCTGATGCGCAGCAAGTTTGACGAGATTGGCCAGCACATGGAAGAAAAGATGGGCAAAAAGTTCTTCTGCTGCGACGCTGTGCTGGATACCAAATCGCGTCAGATTGAGATTCACAGCGGCTATGCCAAGGAGATGCAGCCCATCGCGTGGAAAACCGCCGACAAGCGCACCTATGTGCACTGGGCCGATAAAAAGTATGACGTCATGGTGTTTGGCATGCCCCAGTTCTTCCACTATGGCGACGGCATGGGCACCAACCCCATCATGATGATGCAGGCCCTTTCGGCGCAGGTCATTCGCCACAAGCGCATCATGAGCGATAAATGCGTCATCATCTGCGCCTCGCTCTGCAACGGCTACTTCCACGACGAGCTGTTCACCGGCTACCGTGAGGTATACGAGATGTTCCAGCGCGACTATATGTACACCCTGCCCGATATGGACCGTTACGGCGAATTCTTCGCCACCAACGAGGAATATATCCGCCGCTACCGCTACGGCAACGGCTTCCACCCCTTCCACGCTTTCTCGATGATCAGCTGCGGCCACATCGCCGAGATGAACACCTCTGCCATCTATATCGTGGGCGCGGGCGAGCCCGGCTACGCAAGGGGCATGGGCCTGAAAACCCGGGCCACCTACGAGGAAGCCCTCGCCGACGCCATGAAGAAGTATGTCGGCCCCAACCCCAACATTCTGGCGCTGCCCCAGACCTTTAAGCTCTCTGCCGTGCATCTCTGCATGAAGGATGGCGAACAGGGCAACTACGGCGTAGATAGCTGCCATCAGGGCGGCTAATCGCCTGCACTCCACACGCTCTCTTATATACCTTTTTATAAACGCCCGGGGGGGGGGCGGGGTTTTGCGGGGGCCCCCCCCG
>JAEWWW010000052.1 GCA_023396215.1 Bacillota bacterium
CCCGGGCCCGCCCATCCCGACCTCGGCGCCTGGGGGTATCATGTAACCGGCTATTTTGCCCCCACCTCGCGCTACGGCACCCCAAAAGACTTTATGTATTTTGTCGACCGCTGCCACCGCGAGGGCATCGGGGTGCTTTGCGACTGGGTGCCGGGGCACTTTCCCAAGGACGAGCACGGTCTCTACCAGTTTGACGGGGGCTGCTGCTACGAGCCAAGCGACCCCCAGCGGCAGGAGCACGCCCAGTGGGGCACCCGCATCTTTGACTACGGCAGGTGCGAGGTGCAGAGCTTTTTGGTATCCAACGCCCTTTATTGGATTGAAACCTACCACATCGACGGCCTGCGGGTGGACGCCGTGGCCTCGATGCTCTACCTCGATTACGGCCGGGAGGCGGGGGAGTGGTCGCCCAACAGCGCCGGCGGGCGCGAGAACCTCGAAGCGGTGGCCTTTCTGCAGAAGCTCAACGAGGCTGTTTTGACCCGCCATCCCGACGTGCTGATGATGGCCGAGGAATCCACCGCATGGCCGATGGTGACCAAGCCGCCCTATATGGGGGGGCTGGGCTTCAACTTCAAATGGAACATGGGCTGGATGAACGACACCCTCAGCTACGCCTCCCTCGACCCCATTTACCGCGGCTTTAACCACGATAAAATTACCTTCAGTATGTTTTACGCCTTCAGCGAAAACTACATACTGCCCATCTCCCATGACGAGGTGGTGCACGGCAAATGCTCGCTGCTGAGCAAGATGCCCGGCGAGTATCAGGAAAAATTCGCGGGGGTGCGGGTGTTCTGGGGCTACGCCATGGCCCACCCGGGCAAAAAGCTGCTCTTTATGGGGCAGGAGTTTGGCCAGTTCATCGAGTGGAACGACAAACAGCAGTTGGACTGGCTGCTGCTGGATTACGAGAGCCACCGCGCGCTCAAGAGCTACATGGCCGCCCTCAACCATTTTTACCTCGAAAACCCGCCCCTCTGGCAGGTGGACGACGGCTGGGAGGGCTTTCGCTGGCTGGTACCGGACGACAGCCGGCAGAACGTCATCGCCTTTACCCGCACCGACGAGGAAGGCAACTTTCTGGTGGTGGCCTGCAACTTCTCCGGGGCGCTGTGTGAGGACTACCGCATCGGAGTGCCCGCCGCCGAAGGCTACCGGCTGGCCTTTTGCTCCGACGACCCGGCCTTTGGCGGCCGGGGCCGGTGCGGCCTGAAGCAGGGGGCGCCGGTCGCCTGCCAGCCGGTGGCGTCACACGGGCTGCAGCAGTCGGTTTCGCTGCCGCTGCCGCCCCTATCAATTGTGGTTCTAAAGCCCGACAGGCAGGCATAGAATAGTCCTGTTTGCAGCGGGCCGGTTTATCATACCGCAGCCCCAACCCCAACAAGATGCAGAGGCGGGCATTGTCAGCACGAGGCCCCGGTTCAATGAGCAGCTTCTGCCAAAGAAATGGAGGAACCATGCCATGACAATTAAAAAAGAATGGATTGCCATGCTGCTGGCGGGCGGGCAGGGGAGCAGGCTTTATACTCTGACCCAAAAGTTGGCCAAGCCGGCGGTGCCCTTTGGCGGTAAATACCGCATCATCGACTTCCCCCTTTCCAACTGTGTCAACTCGGGGATAGACACGGTGGGAGTGCTCACCCAGTACCAGCCCCTGCTGCTCAACGAATATATCGGCAACGGGCAGCCATGGGACCTTGACCGCCTCACCGGCGGGGTGTTCGCCCTGCCGCCCTACCAAAAGAGCTCCGGTTCCGACTGGTACACCGGCACCGCCAACGCCATCTACCAAAACATCCCCTTTATCCAGCGGTATGACCCCGAATATGTCATCATCCTCTCGGGCGACCATATCTACAAGATGGACTACACCAAGATGCTGGCCTTCCACAAAGAAAAGGGGGCCGATTGCACCATCGCCGTGTTGGAGGTGCCCTATGAGGAGGCCTCGCGCTTCGGCATCATGAACACCGACCCCGAGTACCGGGTCACCGAGTTTGAAGAAAAACCGCCGGTTCCCAAGAGCAATCTTGCCTCGATGGGCATCTACATCTTCAACTGGAAAACGCTGCACAGCTATCTGGTGGCCGACCAGCAGGACCCCAAATCCTCCAAGGATTTTGGCAAAAACATCATTCCGGCCATGCTGGCGGCAAACGAGCGGATGTATGCCTACCCCTTCTCGGGCTACTGGAAGGATGTTGGCACCATCGACAGCCTGTGGGAAGCCAACATGGACCTGCTTAACCCGGGCGTGCCGCTGGATTTATACGACCCCTCGTGGAAGATATATTCGCGCAACCCGGTGCAGCCCCCCCATTACATAGCCCCCGGCGCAAGGGTAGAAAACGCGATGGTTACCGAGGGCTGCCAGATTGCCGGTACGGTGGATTTTTCGGTTCTCTTTTCGGGTGTGACTGTCGAGGAGGGCGCAGTGGTGCGGGATAGCATCATTATGCCCGGCGCGGTCGTAAAATCGGGCGCGGTGGTCAACTACGCCATCATTGCCGAAAGCGCCGTCATTGAAGAAGGCGCGGTGGTGGGCAGCAGGCCCGAAGAAACCGAGGACAAGGAGCACTGGGGCGTGACGGTCATCGGTGAAGGTGTCACGGTGGGCAGCGGCGTGGTGGTACCCGCCAAGGCCATGGTGGAGCAGGATGTGAAAGGGGGCGGCCAGCAATGAGCAGCAATAAAATATTGGGCATTGTTTTTTCCAACATGCACGACCACAGCCTGAGCGAGCTGACCGAGCACCGCACGGTGGGCTCGGTGCCCTTCGGCGGGCGCTACCGTCTGGTGGATTTTGTGCTTTCAAACATGGTGAACTCCGGCGTGCAGGATGTGGGCATCATCACCAAAAGCAACTACCAGTCGCTGATGGACCACGTGGGCGCAGGCCGTGAGTGGGACCTTTCCCGCAAAATCGGCGGGCTGGTGATACTGCCTCCCTTTTCGCGCACCGGCTCGGGCATCTACCGCGGCAGCATCGACGCCCTCAAGGGAATCATGGGCTACATCCAGCATGTGGACGCAAAATATGTCTTTCTCAGCGACTGCGACGTGGTGACCAACCTGAACATCCGCAAGATTGTGGAGGCCCACGCCGCCGGCGGGGCGGATATCACCGTCCTCTATAAAAAGCAGACGGTCACCGAGGATATCGGCGACCTCACCACACTTACCCTGGGCCCCGACGGGCGGGTGACCGATGTTTCCATCAACCCCAGCACGGCGGACGAGTACAACATGTACCTCAACATGATGGTGGTCGAGCGCCAGCTGCTCATCCAGCTGGTGAACGAGCAGTTCAGTCACGGGCATTACTCCTTTACCAAAAGCGTCCTGCAGGATAAAGCGGGCGAGATGAAGATATACGGCCAGGAGCTGGAGGGATACTCGGTGCGAATCCGCGACCAGATCAGCTACTTTGCCGCCAACATGCAGCTGCTGGAAAGCAGCGTGCGGGCGCAGCTCTTCCCCAAAGAGCGCCCGGTCTACACCAAGGTGCGGGACGAGGTTCCCGCCAAGTACGGCCTGCGGGCAAATGTTTCCAACTCGATGGTGGCCGACGGCTGCATTATTGAGGGCAGCGTTGAAAACAGCATCATCTTCCGGGGGGTGAAAATTGGCCGGGGGGCGGTGGTGCGCAACAGCATCATCATGCAGGGCACCGTCGTCGGCGAAAATGCAAACCTCAGCTATATCATCACCGATAAGGACGTCACCGTTCGCGATAACCGCACGCTGGCGGGCTACCTGACCTATCCGGTTTATCTGCACAAGGGTATTTCAGTGTAACGGCGCGGTAAAGAGCAGCGTGTAAAAAAACCATCGGGCGGCGGGAGCCTGTGCAAGGCGAGAAAGCAAATCGCAAGCCTTTTGCGCCTGCATGGTTTAATCAACGACCTGATAAAGGAGGTAGCTTTTATGAAAATCCTTTATGCGGCCAGTGAGGCCCAGCCGTTTATCGCCTCGGGAGGGCTTGCCGATGTGGCGGGCAGCCTGCCAAAGGCGCTGCGCAGCCGACAGCAGGCCTGCCGGCTGGTACTGCCCCTCTACAGCGGCATCAAGGCCGAGTACCGCGACAAGATGAAATATGTGACCCACTTTTATCTGCCGCTGGCATGGCGCAACCAGTACTGCGGGCTGTTTGAAACCAATGTCGACGGCGTAAAGTGCTACCTGCTGGATAACGAGTACTACTTTAAGCGGGAAAACCTTTACGGCTATGACGACGACGCCGAGCGCTTCGCCTTTTTCTCCAAGGCGGTGCTGGAGCTGCTGAACTACATAGACTTCACCCCCGATATCATCCACTGTAACGACTGGCAGACCGCCATGATACCGGTCTATCTCAAGGAGGTGTACGGCGGCAGCGAGCGCCACCGGAGCATCAAAACGGTGCTGACCATCCACAACATCCAGTATCAGGGCAAATACGGCGTACACCTGCTGGGCGACGTTCTGGGTCTTTCCGAGGCGCAGGGGCGGGTGCTGGAGTATGACGGCTGCCTGAACATGATGAAAGGCGGCATCGAGCATTGTGACTGGGTCACCACCGTCAGCCCAACCTATGCCAGAGAGCTGCTGGACCCCTGGTACAGCCACGGCCTCGACCGTCTGCTGAGCCAGCGCCAGCACAAGCTGAGCGGCATCTTAAACGGCATCGATACCGTAAGCTACAACCCCGAAACCGACCCGGCTCTTTTTGCCAAGTATTCGCTTGCCAACCTGCGGGATAAGCAGGCCAACAAGGCCGGGCTTTGCGAGCTGATGGGCCTCGAGCAGAAGGCCGACCACGCCCTTTTGGGCATCGTCACACGGTTTGTATCCCACAAGGGGGTAGACCTGATTGAGCATGTTTTCCACGAGATGATGCAGCGAAAGCTTTCGGTGGTGGTACTGGGCTCGGGCGACTATGAGTATGAGCAGTTCTTTAAGGCGATGGAGGCCGCCTACCCCGGACGGGTGGCGGTGCGGCTGGGCTTTTTGCCCGACCTTGCCCGCAAAATCTACGCGGGCAGCGACCTGTTCCTGATGCCCTCCAAAAGCGAGCCCTGCGGCCTTGCGCAGATGATTGCCCTGCGCTACGGCACCATCCCCATTGTGCGGCGCACCGGCGGCCTGGCCGACAGCATTGCCGACATGGGCGGCGAGGGCGGCAACGGCTTTGTGTTTGATACCTACAACGCCCACGATATGCTGGGCGCCATCGAGCGGGCCTGCGAACTTTATGCCCAGCCCGAAGGCTGGCAGGCGGCGGTGGCAAACGCCATGAGAAACGACTTTAGCTGGGGGCGCTCGGCGGGCGAGTATATCGGGATGTATCAAAAGGTACTGCAAGGGGCCGATTAAGCTTTTCGGCGCAGCGCCACGGCCCGGATTTACAGCGGTTTTTCGCAGGCGGCGGGGCTACCAGCGGCCCCACCCCGGCGACTAATCGATAGCCAGAGGGGCGGCCATCGGCCGCCCCTCTGGCGTCATGGGCGCCGCCGTGCTAAAATAGTTCTATTCCGCCTTCCATTGCGGGTTGGGATGGCAGTCCGTCTGCTTCATCCTTTGACCGGCGCCTGAAATCTGACGAAACGGAGTGTTCCAATGAGCGATTTTATCACCACCTACAGCAAAGTGAAGTTTTACCCCCTCGAGCCAAGGCCGGAGGATGTGCGCCTCACCGATATTGCCCACGCCCTGTCGCTGATGACCCGGGCCAACGGCCACATTGTTCACTTCTTCTCGGTGGGGCAGCACTGCGTCAACTGCGCGCTGGAGGCAGGGGCGCGTGGGCTTTCGCGCCGCATACAGCTTGGCTGCCTTGTGCACGACGCTTCGGAGTGTTATCTTTCAGACATCACCCGGCCGGTCAAGCGCAACCTGCCCCACTACCTTGAAACCGAAAGTCGGATTATGGAGATGCTTTATGCCCACTTCGGTCTTGGCGACCTGACCGCGCAGGAGCTGGAGGCTATTGCCGAGATTGATGACGCTATGCTTTACGAGGAGTTCATCGCCCTTAAGGGCCACCCGCCCGAGGGCATCGCAAAGCCACGGATAGCCATGCAGCACGACTTTTCGCTGCGCCCCTTTGAGGCTGTGGAGCGCCAATACCTGCGGCTCTATGAGGCGCTGCAGCTAAAATAACCGCTCAGGCTGTCCAAAAAACCGCCGGGCCGCAAAATGACACAGACATTTTACTGGCTTTGTTGGCGGCACTTGCAAATTTCGGTCGCACATTTAAATATGCGTACGCGTCTGCCGCGTTTGCCGCATCCGCCTGTTTTTAAAAAATCTCTGTGAGCGCCGTCTTTTGGCCCGCCTGCAAGCGCTTTGGCGGGCTTTGGCCTTACCTGCCTGTTATTCCTCTGAAAAGGCAATGGAAAACCATTTTTACCCTGCCCACATAGAATGCATTAATGGCTTTTTCGGCCTGCCGCTTTTAGCGCCCTCGGGCAGGGCCAAAATTGCAGTGCTTGGGGGGAAGTTATGTTGCAGGGTAAAAAAGACGCAGCACCAAACCGGGCGGGCGGCGCCGAGATTGATGAACTGACACGCGCCCACGACCAGATTACCTTGGGGCTTATCGGCTGGGATAAAAGCTTCACCATACTTTCTATTTTATCGCAGTTGATATTTCTGCTATCCTCCAACCAGAGCATCGAGCTGATTAGCAGGCCCTACCGGGCGCCGGAGCCCGACGCTCCTCCGCTGAAGCCGGCGGCTACCGCGCTGGTGGGCACGGTGGTTTTCGCGGCTTCAATAGTGGGGATGGTGTGGGTGGCCTATAAAAGGCTGGAGCAGCAACGGCTGAAGCTTGAGCAGGGGGTTGAAACCACCGAGCTGTGGCCTCAAATTCTCATTGTGGTGACCGGTTTTGTTTTCATTGTAATGACTGCATTGCGCGCTATCGCTGTGCGGCAGAAGCAGGAGGACGAAGCAAGGGTGGTTATCCTTTAGTCGAGCAGAATAAAGTACATCATAAAAAATCCACCGGGTTTCCGGTGGATTTTTTGCGATGTATCTTTGCAGAACGCATGCAAGGGTCAGATGAGCCGCAGCAGCGATAAAAACACCAGTATTGCCCCCGCCACCAGCGAAGCGGTGCCCTGCCTTGCCAGCCGCCCTGTTATGCGCAGGCCGGTTTTTTCGCCGATGTAAAGAAAGAGCACCTGAAAGCCGCCCACCACCAGCGGCAGCAGCGGCGAAGCGATGCCCATCGCCCCGATGCCTACCCCGGTGCCCAGCATATCAATCGAGAGGGCCAGCCCCAAAGGCAGGGCCTCCGACAGCTCGATGATGCCCGAACGGTCGGTATCGCTGCTCTGCGGGCTTCGCAGGATGCGCAGGGTGATGCCCAGCGAGCGAAAGGCCAGCTCGAACAGAGGGGTATCACCATCGGCTGCGCTTTTTTCGAGGGTAGATTTCAGCAGCCCCGAAGCAATCATCCACAGGCCGATGCAGAGCAGCACCGCGCCGCCAATGATTTTTGCCGCCAGAGGGCTAAAGATGGTTGTGAGCAGGTTGCCTGCCTGCATCGATAGAAAAGCCATGCCGGTGGCCAAAAGGCAGACGAGCAAGCGCCCCCCGCGCGATACCCTGATGCAGCCCGCCCCCAGTGAGATGCCCACCGCGAGAGCATCGACGCTCAAAGAAAAAGCCAAAAGAAAGGTCAACATACACACAGCTCCTTATACCCGGTCTCACCCCATCATATGAGCCGGGTAAAGCGGGGGTTCTGGCCGGGAGGGGCAGGGGGTGGGTGAAGCAAGCCGATATCGGGCAAAAAAAGGGGCGTTTTGCCCCCGTCGCATCGGTAAAGTGCAAAAATTGAATGGCTTGAAATTATATAATTAAACAAAAATTTTAATACTTACAAAATTATTTTAAAAATCTCTTGCCTTTGGGTCGCCCGCTGCTATAATGGGCTTAAAGGAGCGGCTGCCACGGCATAACCGGTTTACCTAAAAACATTTTGTGTTTTCAAGACGCGGCATTCTCCGCGCGGCTGCCCGTCGGGCCGCCGAAACCCCATAATCAACTGCACGCCCGTGGCGTGCCGGCAGGCCTTGCCCGCTGTATTAAAGCGCGCGGCGTTTTAAATTTGCTTGACGATATCAAAGGAAAGTAGGTACGACAGATGGCACAGCAGAAAAAGCAGATTGTGACAGACAAGGCGCCCTCTCCCGCAGGGCCCTATTCACAGGCGATTGTGGCGGGCGATTTTGTCTTTGTGGCAGGCCAGCGCCCCCAAAACCCGGCCACAGGGGAAATTCCCGCGGATATTCAGGCGCAGACCCGCCAGTGCATTGAAAACATTCGGGCCATACTGGAAGAGGCCGGCTGCACGCTGGAGCATCTGGTGCGCTCCAATGTGTACCTCAGCGACATTCGGTATTTCGACGAGATGAACGAGGGCTACCGTGAGATGATACCCGCCCCCCTGCCCACCCGCACTACGGTAGGCGTTCAGCTGAGAGGCATTCTCGTAGAGATAGAGGTCATCGCTTACAAAGGCAAATAACAAACAAGGAGGAAAAAGCTATAAAAAATATTGAGGATGTACTGCCCTTGCTGACGGATATTATTGAGGGCATGGGAAAACAGTTTGGTGAGAGTTGTGAGTTTGTGGTGCACGACTACTCAAAGGATTTTGACTCTTCCATTGTGGCTATATGTAATGGGGAGCTTACCGGCCGCCGGGTTGGGATGGGCGGCACAGATATTGGCCTGCGGGTGCTGCAGGCGCTGGATGAACCGGAAGGACGTTTTAACTACATTACCCAAACACCGGACGGGCGCTTTTTGCGGTCCAGCACGATTTATATAAAAGACGATAACCAAAAACCCATCGGTTCACTTTGCATTAACCTCGATATAACCGAGATGATTACGGCGCAAAGCTATCTGCAAAAGTTTATCAATATGCCTCAGGAACCAAACCCGCAGGTGGAAGCGGTTATCTTTGACAACATCGAAGATATGCTGATTGCCATGATACAGGATTCCATCAACTATGTGGGGGTTCCCGTCGCCAAGATGACGCGGGAGCAAAAGGTAGCGGGCATACAGTACCTGAACAAGCGGGGGGCTATGCGCATCAAAAACGCGAGCAACATAATCGCTCAATATTACGATGTATCCAAGTACACCATATATAACTATATAAACGGCAGCGAGGATAAGTAAACAAGGAGGGATTATCATGCTCAACACAAAGCTTATAAATGAAGAATTTGCATTTATGGGCGACAACATTTTTCTGAACGTATCTTCTGTGGCGATGCCGCCCAAGAGGGTGCAGGAGGCCTACAGCTCTTTTATGCAGGAGTATGTTCAGAACTTTGGCGAGGACGTGGTGCCAAAAGCCTGGGGGATTGTAAGCGACGCCCGGCCCAAGGTGGCCAAGCTGATTAATGCGGCCCAGCCTCATGAAATCGGCTTTGTAAAAAACACTTGCGAGGGGATTTCCATCATTGCCAACGGATACCCCATGCAGGCGGGCGACAATGTGGTTGTCGCCGACCAGGAGCACCAGTCCAACCTCTTTCCCTGGATTAACATGCGTCAGCAGAAAGGGATAGAGCTAAAGGTTGTAAAAAGTGTTGAGGGTGAAATACCGCTCGAATCCATGATTGCGGCCATAGACGACCGCACAAAGATACTCACAATATCATCGATACAATTTTCAACGGGATTTTTCGCCGACCTCAAAGCCCTTGGCGCAGAATGTAAAAAGCGCGGCGTTGTGTTTGTGGTGGACGGCATACAGGCGCTGGGCCGCCTCAAGCTGGATGTGCAGGAGATGCAGATAGATTATCTGGCGGCGGGCACCAACAAAGGCCTGCTGGGCTCTTTGGGGGCCGGGTTTGTATATTGCAGCGACAGGATTGTTAAGCAGATTATACCGCCCTATGCCTCTTATCAAAGCACCGTCAGCCATGTAACCCCGCCCGCCATCACCACCAATTTTGAAGCGCTGGAATGGTACCCTCATGCCCGCAGGTTTGAATCGGGCAACCTGAGCTACAACTGCATTCTGGCCATATCCAAGGGCATCGACCTGATTTTGGAGCTTGGTATAGAGGAAATAGACCGGCACATACGCCAGCTGGAAGCCGATTTGCGCAGCCGCATAGCGGATCTTCCGCTGCAGGTGGTGCAGGCCAAAGACCCCAAAAACTGGGGCGGCATGGTGTGTGTCTATTATCCGCCCCATTCGGAAGACGAGGTTATCCGCATTTTGTCTGCGCATAAGATATACGCCACCATGCGGGGCGGATATATGCGGTTTGGCCTTGGTTTTTATAATACCAACGAGCAGATGGAGGTAGTGGAAAAAGCGCTCAGAGAGGTCGCGGCGTTAATCCGGTAGTATGAAAAAAAGAAAGAGGTGTGTATTGTGAGCATTGTAAGGTCCTACAAAAAGATCCCTCTTCTCACCAAACTGTTGGTCGCCATGGTCATTGGCGCCATACTCGGTATGATTTTTGGCCCACGAACAGAGGTCATCAAACCCTTGGGCACCATCTTCCTCAACCTTTTGAAGATGGCCGCGCTGCCGCTGGTCATTGTCAACCTGATTTCAGGCATTTCCTCGCTGGACGACCCCAAAATCTTTGGGCGGGTCGGCATCAAGATTATGGTTTACTACTTTGTCACCACGGCTGTCGCTATCGTGCTGGGGCTTGGCATGGGCACGCTGCTCAAACCGGGCGCGGGCTTTGTGCTGGAGGGCAGCTATGAGGGCGCCATCGCCACCATCCCTTCCTTTGGCGAAACCATCATCGGCCTGCTGCCGGGCAACATTTTTGCCGCCCTTACCGAAGGCCGCTTCGACCAGATTGTGGTGTTCAGCGCCATTGTGGGTGTGGCAATCCTGTTTCTCAAAAAAGAGGATAAGGAGATACTTACCAAGGGCTTCAACGCTCTGGCACAGCTGTTTAACAAAATCATCGGCGGCATCATGGTCTACGCTCCCATTGGCATCTGTGCGCTGATGGCTACGACGGTGGGCAAATACGGCTCGATGATGGGCGGCTTCCTTGCCAAATACCTGGGTGCTTCCTACCTGACCGTGCTGCTGCACATCGGCTTTTACATGATTTTGCTTCTGGTATTCACAGGCATGTCGCCGGCCCGCTTTCTCAAAAAAGCATCGGTTCTGATGGTGACTGCCCTGAGCACCAGCTCCAGTCTGGCCTGTGTGCCGGTCGGCCTGCAGTGCTCCGACGATTTGGAGGTTCCCCGTTCTATCTCCAGCTTCACCATCCCCCTTGGCTCTCAGGTGAACAAAGACGGCAACGGCATGATGCTGGCCATCACCTTCCTGTTTGCGGCGCAGGCGATTAACGCCCCTCTGTCGATGGGAATTCTCCTGAAGGTGGTTCTGATTTCTCTTATCCTTACGACAGGCGCCGGCGGAGTTCCCGGCGGGGGCATCGTCACCATCGCCATTATTGTCGACGCCTTCGGCCTGCCGCTGGAGGTGGTGGGCATTATCTCCGGTATCTTTGCGCTGATTGATATGGGCTACACCATGATGAACTGCCTGGGCGACCTGGTGGGAACGGTCATTGTAGCGCATTCAGAGAAAAAACGTCTGGCAAAGGCAGACAAGATAAGCGCAACGGTATAAAATACAGCGTACCACGAATTTCCCATATAGCCACAAGCAGCAAGCGCCCGCCAATGGCGGGCGCTTGCTGCGGGAAAAACAACAGGCCGCCCGGCTTTAAACCGGGCGGCTGCTCTGCTTATGCTAAAAGGGCGTGAAATTCTATTGTTTTTCAAAGTTGTCCTTGTCAGCGCCGCACAGAGGGCAAACGAAATCCTCGGGCAGATCCTCCCATTTGGTGCCGGGGGCAATGCCGTTATCGGGGTCGCCGGCCTCTTCATCATAGACATAACCACATACAATGCATTCATACTATGCCATAGGGGGTACCTCCTAATTTTTTGTTATTATTCAGCCAAACCGGGCAGGCCGGCGGGCTGTGGTCAACGGGCTTACAAATGCTGGCATACAGGCGGGCAGGCTCCTGATAAGCAACCCAAGTATGACCTTGATTTTTCCATAGTATACCACGTTTCATTGCCAAAAGAAAGCGGCAAATGTAAATATGCGGGGCAAAACCGGCAAAGGGGCCGCACCCCAACCGGGCGCATGCCATCGGGGAGAGAAAGTGGGTTTATAGCGGAGAAGGGTAGTGCCAAAATTGCCCGGCCTATGCTATAATAACCTGGTCTATCCGCAAAGCGCGGCGCCGCGGGCGGGGGAGTATCCAATGCTCACCTGCCAAACCGGCGAAACCCGGTTTCGTCGCCCCGGGGCTTACAAAATCATCCATCAACAATCCATTTATATGAGGTGAACAAATGAAAATTCTGATTTGCAACGTGGGCAGCACATCCTTGAAGTACCGGCTGCTGGATATGCAGGACAACGAGCGCACCCTTGCCGTGGGCAAGATGGAGCGGGTGGGCAGCCCGCAGGGGGCCTTTGCCCATCGGGATGAAGCCGGAAACAGTCTGGAGCGCACCCTGCCTATCCCCGACCACGGCGTGGGCATCAGCCTGATGCTGAAGCAGCTTGTGGGCGGCGTGATATCCTCGCTGCAGGAGGTTGCCTGCGTGGGCTTCAAGGTGGTGCATGCACGGGGCGTAACCGGGGTTCAGCTGCTGGACGAAAGGGTGCTGGAGGCGATGGCACAGTTTAACTGCATCGCGCCTTCCCACAACCCGCCCTATATCGCCGCCATCCGGCAGTTTGCCCGCCTCATGCCGGGTGTGCCGCTGATAGGCTCCTTTGAAACCGGGTTCCACGCCGATATCCCGCCCAAGGCGTATCTTTACTCTATCCCCAAAGCGCTGGAGCAGCAGTACGGCATCCGCCGCTACGGCTTTCACGGCGCCTCCCACGAGTATGTCGCGGGTATGGTGGAGCAGTTCATGGGCAGAAAAGACCTGCGGGTGGTGACCTGCCATCTGGGCGGCAGCGGATCGCTCTGCGCGGTGCATAACGGCCGCTCGGTGGATACCACGCTGGGCTTCTCGCTGCAGTCGGGCATCATGCACAACAACCGCTGCGGCGACATCGACCCCTATATCCCGCTGTATCTCATGGAAGAGCAGGGGATGACGCTGGAGGAGGTCAAAGACCTGCTGAACAAAAAGAGCGGTTTTTTGGGGCTTTCGGGGGTTTCCAACGACCTGCGGGATATTGAAGAGGCGGCGCAGCAGGGCAATGCCGACGCCCAGAACTGCATTGACGCCTACTGCTACAGCATCAAAAAGCAGATTGGCGGTTACGCCTGCGCCATGGGCGGGCTGGACGCCATCGCCTTTGCCGGCGGCATCGGTGAAAACAGCCCGCTGGTGCGCAGTTTGGTCTGCCGGGGGCTGGAGTTTTTAGGCGTTCGGCTGGATGACAGCCGCAACCAGGCCACCGGCTGCGACCGCGAGCTGTCGCAAGAGGGCTCTCCGGTCAAGGTTTATGTGGTTGCCACCAACGAGGAGATTGTGGTAGCCCGCAAAGCGCGTGATTATCTGGCTGCCGCCAAATAATCAAGGCCGAGCTTTGAGGATGTCAAAGAATTGACCACCCCCCACAAGGGGGACTTCGTGTCCTGCGCAAAACCTGTGGGTTTTGCGTCCAGCCGTCCCCCTCGTGAACACCCCCAAGCAAAACTGTCCCCTCCCCCGCAGACAGTTTTATTTGTGCGCTACTTTTTTGACAAGCTGAAAGCTGCCCTCCCCCAAGCGGGGGAGGGCAGCTTTTCGCATCGTCTTTTGTCAGATAAAGAGCAGCAGGCTGACCGCCATCACCATCATACCAGCCACCATGCCGTAGATGGAAAGATGGGCCTCGCCATATTCGCGGGCGGTGGGCAGCAGCTCGTCCAGCGAGATGAACACCATAATGCCCGCCACCATGGCGAAAAGCACCCCGAAGGTGATGTCGTTGAAAAACCGGGCGAAAATCAGGTAGCCTACCAGCGCCCCCACCGGCTCTGAAAGGCCGGATAAAAAGGAAAGCCAGAAGGCCCGCTTGCGGTCGCCGGTGGCATAGTAGATTGGCACCGCAACCGCAATTCCCTCCGGGATGTTGTGGATGGCAATGGCTACGGCGATGGCGATACCCAGCGACGGGTCCTTCAGGGCCGAGGTGAAGGTGGCCAGACCCTCGGGGAAGTTGTGGATGCCGATGGCCAGCGCGCTCATGAGGCCCATGCGCATCAGGCTGTTCTTTTTGCGCTCCAGCACGCAGTTTTCGTCGCAGATTTCCTCCACCATGCGTGCCTCGTGGGGGTTTTCCTCAGAAGGCACCAGATGGTCGATGATGGCAATCAAAAAGATGCCCCCAAAAAACGCTGCTGCGGTGGCCCAGTTGCCCGGGGCCACCCCCAGCGCCTCAACCAGGCTTTCCCGGGCTTTTACAAAAATCTCGACAAAGGAAACATAAATCATCACGCCGCCCGAAAAACCCAACGCCACCGATAAAAAGCGGGTGTTGGTTTTTTTACCAAGCAGTGCAATCAAGCTGCCAAATCCGGTAGAGAGCCCCGCGAAGAGGGTCAGCGAAAAGGCGAATAGTACGGTCTTTAGTTCCAGAACAGTCCCTCCCTTTATTTGTCTTTTAAAGCGGTAAATATACACAGGAGACGCCTGCGGCTATTGTACCACAAAGCGCCGTGCTAAAAAAGGGCGGGCGTAAAAAAACCGCCCGGCTGCAATGCCCGGCGGATTGGTATTTTGGGGGTTCGGCAAGCCCGGTCAGCGGATGAAATTGGTCCGCTGGGGCTTCTCCTTCATGGGGAGCTGGATGCCTGCCGCCTTGCCTGCCTCGATGCAGCGCAGCAGCCACACCATATTGTTGCCCAGCGTGCGCATCGTCTGCATCCCCTCGGCGTCCTGCTTCACCTCTTCGGGGGTGTTGCCATGCACCATGTTCCAATACTGCGAAGAAACAACCGGCATATTGCTGATGGTGAAGTACTTATTGAGCTGGTCAAAGGCAGCGGTTGACCCGCCCCGGCGGCAACTGACAATCGCGGCCCCCGGCTTATGGGCAAACACGCTGCCGCCCGCGTAAAAGCATCGGTCCAAAAAGGAGGTGATAAAGCCCGAAGCGCCCGCATAATGCACGGGGGAGCCTACAACCACCCCGTCGGCTTCCTTCATCAGGGCCAGCGCCTGGTTTACGGTATCATCATTGAAAACGCATTTGCCCGAGTTGGTTTTCCGGCAATGGCCGCAGGCGGTGCAGCCCCGGATAGGCTGCTTGCCCACATGAAAAATTTCTGTATTAATGCCCGATTTTACAATCTGCCCCGCCACCTCGCACAATGCCGTGTAGGTGCACCCCTTTTCGTTGGGGCTGCCGTTAATAAGCAATACCTTCATGCTTACACCTCTCTATGATGCCATCTTTGCCTATGGTCTTTGTATCATTATGCCGCAAACCCCATGGGTTTACATGCAGCCGGATGATATAAGGATAAAAATACTCCCTGGGCCAATGCGCACAGGGCTGTGGCAGCCTGCCGGGCAAAACCCAATTCGCATTTATTATAGCATCTTTTATATAGGGCGGGGAGCCAAAAGGGGCTTATTTTCGACATTTTACTTAAATTTTACCCTGCTCGTAGGCCAAGGGGATGAGCAGTAGTTCCGCTCTTTGAAATGGGGGTGCATATGCGGGGAACTGCCCAGACAGAGCAGGGTTTTGTGCCCAATAAAAGCGCCGGTCTTTTGACCGACGCCTCTATTAAATATATGCACATCAATGCGCCGGCAGCTGCCACGCCCCGGTTACACAGCTTCACGCAGCTTGTTATTCTCCACCGTTAGCTTCAGGTTTTTCCAACTGTCGGTCAATAAGCCGGTTTCTTTCCATTGGCCGTTACTGAGGATATACTCATGCAGCAGGATATCATACCCGTTGGTGAGCCGGACAAAATCAAAGCGGTAATGCTTTTCCTTGCCGGACGCATAGATGCGAATCATGGCTTCTTCCTGCTCTATCTTATCTATTTCATCAATCAGCTTCAGGTTGTCGCGGTAAACAATCTGCACCACAGCGTCAGAAAGATAAAACCAGCCGTGCATGGGCGCGCAAAGAAAATCCTCGGCAATGTAGCGAACCTCCCCAATTTTCCAGCCGTCCCCGGGGGTTTGCTCGGCAGCCACCAGACCGTAATAGTAGGCAAACTGGCTGCCCTGATGATACTGCTGGCCGGGGTCTGTTTTCGCCCCGGTTATCACCTCTATCTCCACCATATAATATTGGGTATGTCGGGGCGTACCGGCGGACGCGTATGCGGGCAGCAGCTTTAAAAGGGTTATATAGCCCATGCCGTTAAAGGAAGCCACAAACCGGTCCAGCGGCATTTCCTTCTGCTTTTCCTTGGTCAGCAGCTCGTACGCGTAGGGGTAGGGCAGCGTGGACCACCCGACACTGCCGCAGCCGCCCGAATATCCAACCATATTGGAGGCCGACTGCAATATGCCATAGTACGCAAGTACGACGTCCTCGGGATTGTCAAACTTTTTGGTTATCAGGGGCGGGTGGGCGTCACTTTTCTCAAAGTCCTTAAAGGAATAGCGGTTGGGGTAGGGCGGGTCCTTGGAGGGCCGCTGAAACCGTTCGCTGCTCATATCCTCCCTTTGGTTCACAACTGGTATAGCGAGGTCAAAATTATACGCAGGGGAATAAAGCGTTCCCCCTGCAAGCATCTGTGGCGGCGGCTTTGGCGGCAGTCTTACGAAGCAGGGCAATGCAAAGCAAACAACCACTGCCGATAAAACCGTACATGCGGTTATCATAAGGAACCTTTTGCTTATTCTCAGCACCATGGCCATCCCCTCCATTGCTACAAGTATATGAAGGGAATGGCCATTTAACGTTTAATCATATGGTGGTGCTTGCATTGCGGTATCTCATATTACACCCAGGGATGATGCATTCTAACCGACGGCCTCGGTTACAATATCGGACTTTAATATGTCGGCCAGCACCTGCTTGGCGTCCTCCCGCACAGTGCCGACCCGAACCCCCTCGATATGCGCCTCGCTGATGAAGGCCCACAGACCGTTGCAGATGAATCCGCTGGCCTGCTTAATGGAGTACTTTGGCCTGATGAACTGGCTTCTATGCAGCAGCACAAGCTCCACACTGCGCACAATGTGGTTGTAAAACATGTGGTGCAGGTACGGGTTTTTCTCAATTGTAGTGCGGTTAAGCAAAGACATGTGGTTGTTGTAGAGGTTGAAAATGCAGTCCATCAAATTGCAGAAGGTTTTCACAATGTCGTTGCCGGGGTTGTTCTCCTTTTGCATGGTTCGATAATCGGTGGTGGCGCTATCCAACATCTCGGCGAACATCTCGTCGGCAAGGGCAAACTTGTCGTTGTAGTGAGCATAGAAAGTGATGCGGCTGATGTCAGATTTGGCGCACAGTTCGGTAACGGTAATCTGTTCAAAAGGCTTCTCTTTAAGTGCTTCGGCCAGCGCCTGCTTGATATATCGTTTGGTTTTTCGGATACGCTTATCCTCTGCCATCGGTTATACACCTCTAATATTCTGTATAATTAGCTAATAAAAAATAAATTATGTAAGTTGTATCGTCATTCTATAAGCGTTATAATTTTAACATATGTAGAGATATCTGTCAAAATGTACAACATGTTTGGAGGGAGCGCTTATGGGAAATTATGTTTTAAGCTGTTGTTCCACCGCGGATTTGACCGCGGAGCATTTCGCCCAGAAGGACATTCATTATGTTTGCTTTCACTTTTCGCTGGACGGCAAGGAATACCTGGATGACTTGGGGGAGTCGGTCGATTTTGATGATTTTTACAAAGCAATGGCAAACGGCGCTGAAACAAAAACCTCTCAGGTTAATGTTGACGAGTTCATCGCTCATTTTACACCCTTTCTTGAAGCCGGGCAGGATATTTTGCATGTCTGCCTCTCTTCGGGGCTATCCGGGGTGTTAAACGCGGCGAACTCTGCGAAGGCCGTCCTGGAGGAGCGCTATCCGCAGCGCCGGATATACATTGTGGATTCGCTGGGGGCTTCGTCAGGCTATGGCCTGCTGATGGATACCCTGTCTGAGAAAAAGGCGGCGGGCATGGATATAGACAGCCTGTATGAGTGGGCCGAAGTGCACAAGCTGGAGTTGCACCACTGGTTCTTTTCCACCACGCTGGAGTACTACGTTAAGGGCGGCCGCATCTCAAAGACGGCGGGCTTCGTCGGCGGCCTTTTAGATATCTGCCCCCTGCTGAACATGGATCACAACGGCAAGCTAATCCCCCGCAAAAAGGTGCGCGGTAAAAAACGCATCATCACAGAAATCGTGAACCAGATGGAGGAGCACGCCCAGGGCGGTCTTGCGTACAACGGCAAGTGCTACATCTCCAATTCCGGGTGCTACGAGGACGCCCGCGCCGTCGCCGATTTGGTGGAGGCACGCTTTGCCAACCTGAACGGGCCGGTGGAAATCAATCACGTGGGCACGACCATCGGCAGCCACACCGGGCCGGGCACCGTGGCGCTGTTCTTCTGGGGAACGATGCGCAATGACTAAGCGGGAGCAAGCTGCAACAGTCATACGCATCGTCACAGTGCCGCCGGTTATGGTGCTTGTGCTGTTGCTGCTTCTGTTTTTTCGGGATGTGGGTATCTTTTCCGGTCTGTATAAGCTGCTTTTATCCGTCCTTTTCCTCACCGTCGTTCCTTCGCTGGCCTATCCGCTTTCCGGCCTGCTGCCCAAGTACAGGGGCAAGGGGCGGGAGGGCCAGCGCAATCTGGCGCTCATCCTCAATCTGGCCGGTTATGCCGGGGCTGTGCTGTACGGCTTTGCGGCGGGGGCGAGCAGAGGGCTGTTGTTCATCTTTCTGTTTTACCTTATGTCGGTATTGGTGCTCATTCTGTTTAACAAGGTGGTTGGGATAAGGGCAAGCGGCCATGCCTGCAGCCTTGCGGGGCCGCTGCTGCTTTTTATCTACTTTATCGGCAGCGCATCCATCCTCCCCTGCGCGCTGCTCTTTGGCGCCATCCTGTGGTCTTCGCTCATCTTAAAGCGGCACACGCTCAAGGAGCTATGCTTTGGCGCACTTTCCGCTGTGCTTGCATTCTTCTTATGCGTTCTATGCGTGGGGTATCCCTGACTTTTCTTGCCAAAAGCGGGGGAGCGCCCAACCGTTTGACCAATGAAAAGGGCAGCAGTGCGAACATGTTCATGGTGACTGTTCACAGCTGCTGCCCTCATGCAATAAGGCTGATTTTGATATCTGCTCGGTTCTTTCTATACCTAAATCATTTTTGAGGGGAGAACACTCATGACATCGAAAGAAAAGCTCTATTATTTATTAACTGAATATCAAAAAGGCAAATATGATACAAATACTTTTTGTGACCAATTTACCTTTATTTATAATACCGAGGCAGACTATAATATGTTAAGCGAGGCTGAGAATAAGCTGTTCAGCGAACTGTCTATAATTACAGCAAGGTTTTCTCCCTACGAGGAGGATTTAAAGTTACCAAATGTCTATTATAGTGAGCAAGAAGTTAAATTTAAAGTGGAGGAAGTTGTAGTTAAGTTACTGAAGTAAAATAAGGATATATATTTTGCAGATTTTAATTAAAGGCCATGGGGCCAATAATGCCCCATGCGAACTTTTAAATAATCTATATGACCTTTGTTGTTTACCAAGGCCTTTAAGTGGTCGGCATTACGGAGCGGCGTGAGCCGAGGGAGATAACCCGCCCACGGGCGCCGCACCAAATAGAAAACATCAGTCTTGCGGCTGGTGTTTTTCATTTATAATGATAAAGCAAAAAAGATTTTTGAGCACCTTCCGTTTCCAACCCCGCCGGAGGCTAGGGGGGCACACGGGGGGACTTAGTCCCGCCCGTGAGGCGCTTTGTGCCTTTCATAAAATGAAAGGCACTCACATGTTCCGCAGAACATGTAAGCGCCATAGGGAGGGGGCGTATGCGGGGGAACCATCAGGGTTCCTACCGCAGGTAGAGCGAACGCAGTGAGCGGATAACCCCGCCGCAGCGGGCGCACCAAATAAAAAGAGCCAGTCAAAAGACTGGCTCTTTTTATTTGGTGCCGGTAGTCGGGGTCGAACCGACACGGTATCGCTACCACTGGATTTTGAGTCCAGCACGTCTGCCAATTCCATCATACCGGCATGGATTGCCTTGAAATTATACAACACCCAAGCCCAAAAAGCAAGGGCAAAGCGAGGTAAAAAATCGTTTTTATAAAGAGGGCAAAGGAAAAAATTTCTCTATTTACACAAACGTATGTTTGTGATACGCTTGGTGTAGAACATACGTTTAAGGGAGGCGGCTCTTATGGAGCGGGTGATACTGCACTGCGATCTGAACAATTTTTACGCCTCGGTGGAATGCCGCAACCATCCGGCGCTGGCGGGCCTGCCTGTGGCGGTCTGCGGCAGTCAGGACGACCGGCACGGGGTGGTGCTGGCCAAAAACCAGCAGGCCAAGGCCTCTGGGGTAGCAACCGGCGAGGCCATCTGGCAGGCCCGGGTCAAGTGCCCTGGGCTGGTGACGGTGCCGCCCCATTTTGACCAATACGTTCAGGAGTCCTACCGGGTGCGGGAGATATACGGCCGCTACACCGACCGGGTGGAGCCCTACGGCATCGATGAATGCTGGCTGGACGTCACCGGCTGCACCGGGCTTTTTGGCTCGGGGCAGCAGATTGCCCATCAAATCCGCAGGCAGGTTCGGCGGGAGCTGGGCCTGACCATCTCGGTGGGGGTCAGCTATAACAAGATTTTTGCCAAGCTGGGCAGCGACCTGCAAAAGCCCGACGCCGTTTCGGTGGTCAGCCCCGAGAGCTTTCGCGCACAGCTTTGGGGCCTGCCCGCCACCGCCCTGCTGGGGGTGGGCAGGGCGGTAGAGCGCAAGCTGAGCGGAGTGGGGGTGCTTACCATCGGCGATATTGCCGCCTGTGAGCGGAGCTACCTCGAAAGGCTGCTGGGCAAAAACGGCCGCACCCTCTGGCTTTACGCCAACGGCCTCGACAACGCCCCGGTGCTGGACGCGCAGTCACAGCCCCCGGTCAAAAGCATAGGCAACTCGGTGACCTGCACCCGCGACCTTGAAAGCAACCCGCAGGTGTGGCAGGTACTGCTGGCCATGAGCGAAAAGGTGGCCTCCCGCCTGCGTGAGCAGGACCTGCGAACGGGCATGGTGGCGGTGCAGGTCAAGGATGAGGACTTCATCACCCGGGAATATTCCGCCAGTCTGGAGCAGCCCACCCATTCGGCCTTTCTGCTGGCAAAGACAGCCCAGCGGCTCTTTGAGCAGCATTATGACTGGCAGCGGCGGGTGAGAGCGGTGGGGGTGCGCGCCAGCCTCCTCACCGATGGGCAGTACCAGCTTTCGCTCTGCGGCAATCCCCGGCAGACCCAGCGGGCCGAGCGGCTGGAACAGAGCGTAGACCGGCTGCGCCGCCGGTATGGCAATCAGGCGGTGCAGCGCGCGGTGCTGATGCTCCCCGGCCCCTTGCCCCGCGGGGGCGAGGGGGAAAGCTGCCTGCCCGCCTTTTGCAGGGTTTGAGCCGGGCAGGCCGGTGCGGGCTCCGGCCCTTGCAGGAAATTCCCGAGGCCGCAACCACCAGGGGCGGCTATCCGCCGCCCGCGCCATCCGCCCACACTTTATGCGGCAGGCGACAGAAACCCCGTTGCAAAACCCAGCGGCCCGTGTTAGAATAACAAAGCTTTTACCAGACCGCCACCGAACGGGGCAGAGTATCTATATTACAGGCCCGCTTCTTGGGGCCTTGACGGAGAAATATAATCATGACCTTCAAACCGGATAAAATCCTCTTAAAAACGCTGCTGACCCTTGCGGTGCCCATCGCGCTGCAAAATCTGATTGTATACAGCACCAACCTGATGGATACCCTGATGCTGGGGCGGGTGGGCGAGGTGCAGCTATCGGCCGCCGCCATGGCCAACCAGCTGTTTTTCGTTATGATGGTGCTGGGCTTTGGCATCGGCTCGGGCTCCAACGTGCTCATCTCGCAATACTGGGGCAAGGGTGACCGCAAGGCCGCCAAGCAGGTGATGTCGGTGGCGCTGCGCACCGGGCTGCTGGTGTCGCTGGTCTTTATGGCCCTTGCGGTACTGGCTCCGGCGCAGGTGATGCGTATTTTTACTCCCGACCCGCTGGCTATATCCGAAGGGGCAAAATACCTGCGGATTATGGGCTGCTCGATGCCCTTTACCATGATGGCAAGCGTTATGATTATGACCCTGCGCCCTCTGGGGTCGGTTGGCATTTCCCTCTACTCCTCCAGCGTTTCGCTGGTCGTCAACGTCTTTTTAAACTGGGTGCTTATCTTTGGTAAGCTGGGCGCTCCCGCGCTGGGGGTAACCGGCGCGGCCATCGCCACCCTCATCGCCCGCGTCATAGAGCTGCTGATTGTGGCGGTCTATCTCTTCCGCTATGAAGAGAAGCTCACCCTTCGCTTTGACGACCTGAAAACGCAGGATAAGGCTATGGTGAAGGATTTCGTTGCCAACTGCGTCCCTATTATGTTCAACGAGCTGCTCTGGTCGCTGGGGATGAGCGCCGTCACCGCCATCATCGGCCAGATGAGCACCGGCTTTATGGCGGCCAACGGCATCTACGCCTCGGTGAATCAGATTATGATGGTGGCCATCTTTGGGCTGAGCAACTCGGGAGCGGTGCTGGTAGGCAAGGCCATCGGCTCGGGCCAGCGCGAAAAGGTTGGCCCGATTGCCGCAATGCTGCTGAGCGGGGCGCTGCTATGGGGCCTGCTGATGGGGACGATGCTCTTCTTTGGGCGCGGCTTTCTGCTGTCGTTTTATACCCTCACCCCCGAAACCCACCGGTTGGCCATGGGGGTTATGGCGGTGGGCTCGGTGGTCATCATCTTTCAGTCCCTTGCAAACGCTTCGCTGATAGGGGTGCTGCGGGGCGGCGGCGACGCCCGGTTTGTGCTGCTGGTGGATACCATCTTCCTCTGGCTGGTCAGCATTCCGCTGGGTGCGCTGGCGGGGTTTTACTTCAAACTTCCCCCGCCGGTTGTCTACTGCGTCCTCAAGGCGGATGAGCTGCTCAAGGTGCTCTTTTCCATCACCCGCATTCTTCGCGGGCGCTGGGTGCGTGATGTCACACGATAATTGCCATTAATTATTGTGCTATATGTAAAAATATACAAAAACTGTTGACAAAACCGCCATTCTCGTTTACACTATACATCAATGTGAGGGTTTATAAAGGTGGGTTTTAACAGTACCCTGTGGGAGAGCAAACAATGACAGGTTCTGCTCAGAGATTGACAGATGAAGAACTGGTCAAGCTATCCCGCGAGGGTCAAAATGACGCAATGGCTGCGCTGATATCCAGATATCTGCCCCTTGTCAGGCACAAGGCCAGAGGGCTTTACGGCCCGGGGCTGGAGCAGGACGATCTGGTTCAGGAAGGCCTCATCGGTTTGCTGAAAGCCATCAGGGGCTATGACGCAGGACGTGAGGCGGGCTTTGCGACCTTTGCCACTCTGTGCATTACGGGGCGAATGATGTCGGCAGTTCGGGCGGCACTTTCACCCAAGCATTCCCCTCTGCGGGATTATATGTCTATTTCGCCGCAGGAAGGCGAAGAAAAATTATTAATACCGGCACAGGACGACCCTGAATCTTATATAATAGGAAAAGAAGACACCGAAGCCCTGCGCCGCAAAATTGCAACTCTTTTGTCACTTTTTGAACAGGATACACTTAGGCTTTATTTCCAAGGTCATTCTTACCGGGAAATTTCCAAACTACTACACTCTTCACCTAAAGCTGTGGACAATGCCCTGCAACGAGTAAGACGAAAGCTCAGGTCGGTTTGACCGACCGCCATTCCCCAGGTATCAACCTCAATACGGAGGTTGTATATATGCCCTATCCCAGTTCAGAGCGTAGTACTCCTTTGGTCTCGCTTTGGTCGGAGTCGGGTAAAACAAAAAACCATAAGCGAGGTATAAGAGATGTACGAAGACAAAACATTAGCGTGCAAAGAGTGTGGCCAGGATTTTGTATTCACCGCCGGTGAGCAGGAGTTCTATGCTGAAAGAGGCTTTGTAAACGAGCCCCAGAGATGCAAAAGCTGCCGCGACGCACGTAAAAACGCTCAGAGACCCGAGAGAGAGATGTTCTCGGCCACCTGCGCAGGCTGCGGTGCAGACGCTAAGGTTCCTTTTAGACCCAGAGAGGACCGCCCTGTATATTGCAGCGAATGCTTTGCAAAAATGAAAGAAGAGCAGTAAGCCTAATTTTAGGCTCAAGCAGAGTTGGGGAGCGCCGTCAGGCCCTCCCCAATTTTTAATGCCCCGAAAGCTGCCCGCACCCCTTGCGCCGAACGGTTGTAGGGGCGGTCTTTGGCCGCCCGTGCCCCGTCCTCAGGACATCTGCTCTCACTGACGGGGCGACGCCTCCTGCCGGGGGTTTGCTGTCGCCGTCGGCCCGCAGGCCACTCCACCATAAGAAAGGCCGCTCCAAGGGCAATAGGCAATGGACAAATGCCGCTGCCCTGCGAGCCACCCTGTTTTTCTTGCGCAAACAGGAGCCAAAGGGTATAATAACCCTAAAACAGTTATTATACCGATATTTTGATGCCCGCCATAGATTGACGGCGAATGATACCATGCCGCTGTGCGGACTACGCGGACATGGTATAATATTAACAAAATGACCCGCAGGCCGCCAAAGCGGGGGGCCTGTAGCCAAAGCCGCGCAAACGGCCCATATTATCACAAGGGGGAAGAGCCATGTCAGGCAAGGTGGAAAGAAACAGCGTAATAGGGGATGTGCTGGACAGCTACCCCGACGCCGCCCATTTTTTTACCGAGATGGGGATGCAGTGTCTGGGTTGCCCCGCCGCCCGGGGTGAGACGGTGGAGGAAGCCTGCGAGGTACACCGGGTGGACTGCACCGAGCTGCTTGCCCGCATCAACCGCTTTATCCAGCAGGAGCAAACGATATAGATGAAAGAACTGAGCACCCAACATCCCCCGGCGCTCGACCGGCGTCTGGATCTCATCGCCCGGCTGGTGCCGCCGGGGGCAACCCTTGCCGATATCGGCACCGACCACGGACGCCTCATTGCCCACCTTGCGGCAACGGGGCAGATTTCTCATGGCTGGGCCTGCGACATCAACCAAAAGCCGCTGGAGAAGGCCCGCAGGCTGGTGGCCGAGCTGGGGCTGGAGGATAAGGTCACCGCGCTTTGCTGCGACGGCCTGACCGGCATCACCCCCCAGATGGCCAGCCATATCGTTATTGCCGGCATGGGGGGCGAGCTGATTGCCCGCATCATTGCCGACTGGCCCCATCGCTGGCACCCCGGCGTGCGCTATCTGCTTTCGCCCATGACCCGCCCCGAAGCGCTGCGCGGATTCCTTTATGCCGAGGGCTACACCATCGAGCAGGAGCAGTGCGCGCGGGAAGGACGCTTTGTCTATTCGGTGATGTCGGTGGCTTACAGCGGCCGGATGGTGCGGCCCGACGACCTGCAGCTTTATACCGGGGCCATCCGCTGCATGAAGGATCCCGACAACCGCCTGTATATCCAAACCCTGATACGGCGGCTGCAAACCAAAGCGGCGGGGGTCGCAAGCGCAGGGCAGGATGCCGGGCGCTGGCACTGCCTTTTATCCAATCTGGAAGCGCTGCTGACAAAGCGTTGATGTTTTCGCCCTGTTGTTTTGAATCATAATAGAAGTAACTGTTTAAGATAGAGGATATACTGGAGGATGTTTGCATGACCACCGTCAAAGAGATTTACAACGCCATCGATGGCTTTGCCCCCTTTAAGAGGGCGGAAAGCTGGGATAACGTGGGGCTGCTGGTGGGCGACCCGGCGGCGGAGGTTGGCGGTGTTTTGCTGTCGCTGGATATGACCTCCGATACGCTGGAGGAAGCCCACGCGCTGGGCTGCAACCTGATTGTGACCCACCACCCGGTCATCTTTGAGCCGCTTAAGGCGCTGACTGCAAGCAGCCTCATCTACCGGGCGGCGCGCCGGGGAATTTCGGTCATCTGCGCCCACACCAATCTGGATGTGGCGGGCTACGGGGTCAACTTCGCGCTGGCCGATGTGCTGGGCCTGAGCCTGACCGCCCCGCTGGATGTTACCGCCGAGGAACCGTATAACAAGATTATCGTGTTTGTGCCGCCGCAGGCGTCCGAGGCCGTTTATGAGGCGATGACGGCGGCGGGTGCCGGCAGCCTTGGCCGTTATGGGGGCTGCGCGTTTTTATCCAGGGGCGAGGGCCGCTTTCTGCCGCTGGAGGGCGCCAACCCCGCGCAGGGCCGGGTCGGCGTGCCGGAGCAAACCGAGGAGCTGCGGCTCGAGGTGATTGCCCCGGAGGGGGCCACCGCAGCGGTGGTATCCGCCATGCTGGCCGCCCACCCCTATGAAACCCCCGCCTACGATGTGTTTGAAAACAAGGCCCTTGCCCGCCGGGTCGGGTTGGGTCTGGTGGGCAGCCTGCCCGAAAAAATGACCCCCGACCAGCTGGCCTTCTGGGTGCAGAAGCGTCTGGGGGCCAAGGGCCTGCGCTACTATGCGGCCAAAGGCCCGGTGGAGCGGGTGGCGGTCTGCGGCGGCTCGGGCGGCAGCCTGCTGGCCAAAGCAATTGCCAAGGGGGCGCAGGCCCTTGTCACCGGTGATGTGAAGCATAACGTGTTTTTAGAGGCCAAGCAGTTGGGGGTCACTCTCATCGACGCGGGCCACTTTGCTACCGAGAATGTGGTGCTGCCGCTGCTGGCCAGCCAGCTGGAGGCCGCCCGCCCCGGCCTGCCGGTGCGCATCGCCCGCAGCAGCGTGGATGTTTTAAGCTATTTATAAGGCTTGCCGCTTCTTGCCTGTGCCAAAGGTGCAGAGGAAGCCATCCGAAATATCGCAGGGGCCGATGCCCCCTGTCGGGGGTTCGCTATCGCCGTCGGCCCGCGCCCCCGCCACCCTTCGCACCCCATGCTGGCGACCACAGGTCGCCCCTACACCCTCACGCCGAACGGCCGCAGGGGCGGTCTTTGACCGTCCGCGCCTCCGGCATCGATACCGTAAAAACATCCCAGGGCGTATATCATCCGCCCGCAAACCCCTGATAGCTAGAAAGGCAGGTGAGCCGGATGGCTCTTGACGGGGGCTTTTTAAGCCTGATAAAAAAGGAGATCGAGTCGGTTTCTATCGGCTCCAGAATTGATAAAATCAGCCAGCCGGGCAGAGAAACCCTCGTGCTTTCGCTGCGCCGCCGGGGCGGCACCGATAAGCTGCTGATTACGGCGGGGGCAGCCAGCCCCCGCATCCACTATACCGCCCATCCGCCCGAAAACCCCAAGTCCGCCCCCATGTTCTGCATGCTGCTGCGCAAGCATCTGGGCTCCGGCCGTTTGCTGGAGGTGCAGCAGATAAGGCTCGACCGCATCCTGCACCTGAAGTTTGAAACGGTCAACGAGCTGGGGGATACGGTAGTGCTGACGCTGGCGGTGGAGATTATGGGCCGCCACAGCAACATCCTGCTGGTTGGGGCCGACGGCCGCATTATCGACGCCATTAAGCGCATCGACCACGAGATGTCGGGGGTGCGCCCCATCCTGCCGGGCATGGTCTACACCCTGCCCCCGCCGCAGGATAAGCTCAACCTGCTGACCGCGCCCGCCGGGGCGCTGAGCGAGCGGCTGCGGCAGGGGCGCGATATCCCCCTTGCCAAGGCGATACTGGAGGCGGCCGAGGGGCTTTCGCCCATCGTCTGCCGCGAGCTTGCCTATCTCGCCACCCGTGGGGCCGAGGTCACGGTGAGCCAACTGCGGCAGGAGCATTTCGACCGGCTGGAGGAGCAGGTCGCCGCGCTGAAAGCCGTCCTCGCCGGCAACCGCCCCACCCCCTTACGGGGGTCCGCTATCGCTGGCGGCTGCGCCGCCCCCACCGCGCTGGTGGAGCAGGGGGGCAAGCCGCTGGATTTCGCCTTCATCCCCATCCTGCAATACGGCGCGGCGGCCACCGCCCGCAGCTATGAAAGCTGCAGCGCCCTGCTGGATGTGTTTTACGAGGAAAAAGACCGGGTGGAGCGCACCCGCCAGCACTCGGGCGACCTGCTCAAGCTGCTGGCCAATACCTCCGACCGCATCGCCCGCCGTCTGCAAACCCAGCGGCAGGAGCTGAGCGAAAGCGTCGACCGTGAGCGGCTGCGCC
Source organism: Bacillota bacterium (assembly GCA_023396215.1). Lineage (GTDB taxonomy): Bacteria > Bacillota > Clostridia > Oscillospirales > Ruminococcaceae > Heteroruminococcus. The sequence continues at coordinate 28,258 of JAEWWW010000052.1, forward strand.
GCTTTGGCGACCTGATAAACGCCAACCTGCACGCCCTTCAGCGAGGCGACAACCGCGCGCTGGTGCAGGATTTTTACAGCGAAACCGCCGAGATGGTGGAAATCCCGCTGGATATCATGCTGACCCCCGCCCAGAACGCCCAGAAGTACTATGCCGAATACCGCAAGGCGGCCACCGCCGAAAAAAAGCTGGTCGAGCTGATTGCGCAGGGCGAAGCCGAGCTGGAGTATATCGACTCGGTCTTTGACGCCCTCACCCGCGCCTCCACCGAGGCCGAGCTTTCGGCCATCCGGGCCGAGCTGGCGGCGCAGGGCTACACCCGCGCCCAGCGGGGGAGCAAGGCCAAAAAGGAGGAACGGCTGCCGCCGCTGCGCTACCGCTCCACCGACGGCTTTTTAATCCTCTGTGGGCGCAACAACCTGCAAAACGACCTGCTGACCCACAAGGAAAGCCGCAATTACGACCTGTGGTTCCACACCCAGAAGATACCCGGCTCCCACACCGTCCTGCTCACCGAGGGCAAAGAGCCGCCCAATGCCACGCTGGAGCAGGCGGCTGCCATCGCGGCCTACAACAGCCGCGCCCGCCAGTCGGCCAAGGTGCCGGTGGATTACACCCAGATTAAAAACGTTAAGAAGCCCCCCGGCGCAAAGCCCGGAATGGCGATTTACGAAAGCTTCAGAACAGCCATCATCACCCCCGATGAGAAACTGGTGCGTTCGCTGGAGGAAAGATAACAACACGGCCAACCGGCGCAGCTTTACCGTTGTGCCGGTTGGCTGTATCCGGTTTAGCTGTTAAATTTAAGATTGATGTTACCCACGGGTTGCGGGCCGATGCCACTTTGTGTCTACAAAGGTAAGGGACAGCTATAAGCCACCCGCTTCGTACACGCAGCAAAATCCGCAGGCAGACGATATCCCATTCCCCTCCTCGGAGGGGTGGTGCCCGCTGGCGCCGGGGTGGTCCCAATACCTCCATCGTCTCGCAGGCCCACAGCGCAGATGTTGCGGGCGACCACAGATCGCCCCTACATCCCTCACGCCGAACGGTTGTAGGGGCGGTCTTTGACCGCCCGCGCCCTTGGCATCCATACCACAAAAATGCCGTAGGGGTGCCTCCCATATCACTCCTGCGGATTGATACAAACAACCTTTGACAATCGCTTATCCGACAACCCCTTGCAAAATAAAACGCAACCGAACCAAACTTTTGTCGTCTGTATGGGTAAGCGACAAAAAAGGAGGGCAGTGCAGTGGAGGACCACAAAATCATAGACCTGTATTGGCAGCGGTCGGAAAACGCCATTGGGGAAACCTCGGCCAAATACGGCGGCTACTGCAAGAGCATATCGGTCAACATTCTGCAAAGCAACGAGGACGCGGAGGAATGTGTCAACGACACCTACCTGCACGCGTGGCGGGCCATCCCGCCCGACAGGCCGTCGGCCTTTCGGGTCTGGCTGGGCAGGATTACCAGAAATCTTTCCCTCGACCGCTACAAAAGGGCAAGGGCGCAGAAGCGGGGCGGGGGCGAGGTAGAGCTGCTGCTTTCCGAGCTGGAGGGCTGCATCCCGGCCCCCGGCGGGGTAGAAAAAACGCTGGAGGACAGGGAAATCGCCGCCCTCATCGGCAGGTTTTTGCAGGGGCAAAAGCAGCTTAGCCGTCTGGTTTTTCTGCGGCGGTATTACTACGCTGACTCGGTGGGGCAGATAGCCCGGCGGTTCGGCATGGGGGAAAGCGGCGTGAAATCCAACCTCTTTCGCACCCGCAACGCCCTGAAAGCCTATCTGGAAAGTGAGGGGATCGCGCTATGAAGAGCCAGCGGCTACTATATATTCTCGGCTTGTTGGAGGACGACCTGCTGGCCGAAGCGGAGGACAGCATGCCCGCTTACCGGCCCGGCAGAAGCACGGGGCTGAAATGGCTTTCGGCTGCCGCCTGCCTGCTGGTGGCGGTGGGGATTGCCTTCTGGTACCGCGGCGTGGCGCCAGCTCCGGTTCCACCGCCCCCGGTGAGCGAGAGCAGCAGCCCCGGCGGTGTGTCGCCGCTGCCGATGCTGACAGTAGATACCGAATGGGGTGGAGCCATGGGGTTTGAGGGCTATATGGCCAATGACATCAGCGACCTGGTGAACGCCAACCCGTGGAAAGAGGGGGCGGAGCTTGCCACACTGCCGGTGTTCCGCAACGTCAACGCCTATCATAAGGGGGGAGATGTTCAGGAACCAAACCTTGAGGTGATGGAGCAAACGCTGCTGGAGGCAGCCCGTTCGCTGGGGATGGATACCGAGCGGCTGGAGGTGACCAACGATCTGCCCGACGAGAAGCGGCTGAAGCAAATTACCGAAAAATACGCGGCGGTGGGCGAAGAGGTTCCCCCGGAAGTCTTGAAGATTGGGCGGCTGTTTTTGCAGGACGACCGCTACAAGCTGGAGGTAAACGCCGAATGCACGGTGAAGCTGGAGTTTGTACCCACCCTCCAACTGCCACAAGGGCACTTTTTCGGCTTCTACAGCTCCTACGACGAGCTGCTCCCCATCGCCGGCTACCTGCAAAAGGAGTACCAAAGCTTCATCAACCTGAATAAACCGGTGTTGAACCTCTCCGGCGGCGACTATTCTCTGACCGACCCGCCCCAGCAGGGCTATTCGGTGCGCTTCTTTGAGGGGGAGGGCAGTCTGGCAGACCAGATTGTCAGCTACAACCTGCAAGGGGTGAGCTTTTCGGGCGACGATGACGGCCGGCTGTGGCTGGCAAGGCGCTATCACACCGACCTGTCGCAAAAGCTGGGGGATTACCCCATCATCACCGCCGAAAAGGCCCGGCAGCTCTTGGCCGAGGGCCACTATATCACCACCGTGCCGGAGGACTTCCCCGGTGCGCAGTATATCCGCAAAACCGAGCTGATTTACCGCACCGGCGCGGTGAAAGCCTTTATGCCCTATTACCGAATCTATGTAGAGATGCCCACCATGGTGGTGCGGGGGCATGAGCTGAAAACCTATGGCGCTTACTATGTGCCCGCGGTGGAGGAGCGGTATCTGACCAATATGCCCTTGTGGGACGGCAGTTTTAATTAGCCTTTAGTGTGGAATTATATCGCCAAACACTCGGGTGGGCAGCTTCAAGCTGCCCCCCCGCGTGCGTTAAAAAACAAGCAGGCGGCGAAAAATCGTGCAAGACGAGGCGGCAAACGCAGCAAATGAGGGAGCAGATTTGATATATGTGACCGAAATTTGCAAGTGTAGCCAACAAAGTAAGTGAAATGGTGTAACCATTTTACGTTTGCGCGGCTTTTTCGGCAGCATGGGGCGGGGCGGGGTTAGGGGG
>JAEWWW010000148.1 GCA_023396215.1 Bacillota bacterium
CCCCCCCCCCCCCCCCCCCCCCCCCCCCCCCCCCCCCCCCCCCCCCCCCCCCCCCCCCCCCCCCCCCCCCCCGCGACAGTTTCCCCTCTCGCGACCGGTGCGCTATCCATGATATAACATTCAAGCGCGAGAGGGGGGCAGAGGGGTGAGCCGTACACTTTAGGCCTATTATACCATGTCCGTGGGGCGGCATGGCATAATTCGCCATCAACCTAGGCGGGCATCAAGATAACGGTATGATAACCGTTTTGCGGTTATTATACCACAAAATGCTTGCCCCCACACGGTGGTTATCCCCACTGCGATGCCCCAAATGTAGAAAAAGATTGAAAGATATCGAACGATGCGCTAAAATAAGAACAGATTGCATATATAAAGGGGGCAGCAGGCAATGCTGGAAAGACGGGACAAAATCAACTATTACCTGGATATCGCCGAAGCGGTTGCAGCAAGAGGAACCTGTCTGCGGCGCAATTTCGGAGCAATCATTGTAAAAAACGACCAGATTATCTCCACCGGGTATGTGGGAGCGCCCAGAGGCAGGCTTAACTGCACCGATTTGGGCTACTGCACGCGGGAGAGGCTCAAGGTGCCCCGGGGCGAGCGGTATGAGCTCTGCCGTTCGGTACACGCCGAAGCCAACGCCATCATCCACGCCCAAAGGCAGGATACCCTCGGCAGCACCCTGTTTCTGGTGGGTCTGGAGGGTCATGGCCCTGATTATGTGCAATCGGCCAACCCCTGCGCCATGTGTAAACGGCTGATTATCAACGCGGGCATCTCCACCGTCATTGTACGGGATACCCGTGAAGACTTCCGCTCGGTGAAGGTCTTTGACGAGTGGGTGTTCAACGACGACTCTTTAGAGGGCCAGCGGGGCTACTAACGGCCCGCTATCCATTAAGGCCGGTTGCGGCCGCGATTTCACAGCCTGCATCCGCAGGCTGTTTTTGTTTTGCGCCCCAAGGTACTAGCATACGCGGCACCGGGCATAAGATGCTTTTGAGGTGATATGATGAGCGGCAAGGGCAGAGAAACATCGGGGCAGAAGCAACAGAAAAACAGCAAAAGGGGAGGATGGCTGCTCTGGCTGACGGCGGCGGTGACTCTGCTATTGGGTTGGGCGCTGCTGGCGCTGCCCGGCACCGTCTCCAAGGGCATCCTTTCGGGGCTGCGGGCCTGCGGCGGGGTGATTATCCCCTCGCTTTTCCCCTTTATGGTGCTTTCGGGCTTTGTGACCCTCAGCCCGGTGGGCGAGCTGCTCTCAAGGCCGCTCACCCTCATTACCACCAAAATGCTGCGGCTGCCCAGGCAGCTGGGCGGGGTGGTGCTTATGAGCTTTATCGGCGGCTACCCGGTGGGCGCAAGGGCGATATCCAACCTGCTGCGGCAGGGGCGCATCTCGCCCCAGACCGCCGCCCGCATGATGGTGTCCTGCGTCAACCCCGGCCCCTCCTTTGTCATTGGGGCGGTGGGGCTGCTGGTGCTGGGCAGCCCGCAGGCTGGTGCGGCGGTTTTTGCGGCGCAGGCGGTTTCCGCCCTGCTGCTGGGCTGGCTGTTTGCCCGCAGAGCCAAGGATGAGCCGCCGCCCGCCCTGCAGACTGCCGACTATCCGCCGCTGCCGGTGGCCTTTGTGGAGGCGGTGCGGGGGGCGGCCATGGCGATGGTGGTCATCTGTGGGTTTGTGCTGCTTTTTTCGGCGGTCATTGCCCTGCTGAATGCCGACGGCATGCTGGGGCGGCTATCCGGATGGGTGTCTGCCGCCACCCTTGGGCTGATACCTGCCGACGCCTTTAGCTGCGCGCTGGCGGGTATGCTGGAGGTCACCTACGGCACCCTGCTTTGCGGGGTGCTGCCGCCCCAGACCGCCCGGCTGCTGGTGCCTTTTTTGCTGGCCTTTGGCTCGGTATCGGTCATCTGTCAGGTGGCGGCCTGCTTTGACGGTCAGAAGATTAACCTGCGCCCCTTTGTGCTTTCGCGTTTTTTGCACGGGCTGCTGACCGCCGTCATCGCCCAGCCGCTGCTGGGTCTTGTGCCCAAGACAGCGTCGGTCTTTCTGCCGGGGGACCGCCCGCTGCCCTACACCACCCCTGCCACCATGCCCGCAACCCTGCTGCTGGTGGCCATGGCCTCGATGCTGCTGCTGAGCTGTGCCGATAAAAAGGGGAGCCGCTCTGCATCGAAATGAGAAGGCTGCCTCTGCGCCCCCGCATCGCCCGCTTTCTTCTGCGAAACGCCCCGCCCCGCAACATTGTTTTGGCAAGAGGTGGCAGGCCTTCACGGTGGATTTTATAGCCCGGTAGTGCTATAATGAATATTATAATTGGCTTTAGGCCGGATATCGGCCCCGGCGCGGGCCGCCTTATTACCGGTTTTGCCCGCGTTTTGGGCGCGGCGGCAACCCCGGATTGCCGGGTGAAAGCCTATCTTTGACTGCAACCGTGCGACATGAGGTGAGAGGATGCCAAAACAACCACTTTTCGGAGGCAGGATTGTTCCTGCCTGTTCTTACTGCCGTTACGGCACCGTTACCCCCGACGGCCGCATGGTGCTTTGCGTCAAGCGCGGCGTAGTGGATTGTTTTTTCTCGTGCAAAAGGTTTCTATATACGCCGCTTAAGCGGATACCCACACGCCCCCTCACCCTGCCCCAGTATGACAGCATGGAGTTTCAGCTGTAGCGGCAGGGTGCCGCTTATTTTTGGAAAATTCGTGCAGCAATTGCTGCTCTGGCGCGCACTCATACAAAGGGAGCTACCCGCTGCACCGCAGAGGGCCGCCCGGCTTGCCCAAACAGGAGGTATATACAAAAATGAAAGCAAAACATGTGGCAAAGATTGCAGCGGTCATCCTCTGCATTGTGGTGGTTATAGGCAGCGCCGTGGGGGCCGCCTATAATTTCTTGTTTTATGGCGGCTCCGGCAAGGGAGAAACCGCCGCCACCTCCTTTTTCTTAACAGGGGATTGCAAGGGCTTCTTTGTGCGCACAGGGGATAACCTCGACTTCCCCTCCGCGCCGGGGCTGGGCTCCTCCGAACTGAAGGAGGAGCTGGAGCAGATTATCGATTTCGCGGTCAAAGGGGGCTTTAACGCCATCTTTTTTGAAGCCCGCCCCGACGCGGGGGTGCTTTACCGCTCCAAGCTCTACCCCACCAGCCAGTACTTTGTGGAAAACCAGGGTGGCTTTACCCTTTTTGACCCGCTGCGCTACCTCAGCAAGCGGGCGGCAGCCGAAAACCTGGAGCTTTACGCGGTGGTCAACGCCTACGACGGCGGCAGCACCGACCTGAAGGCAGACGCCAAAAGCCCGGCAGCTACGCTGAAAGACGCTACCTTCGAGCAGGATAACCGGGTGTACTTCGACCCGGCCGCCCCTGCCGTGCAGCAGCTTTTGGCCGATACCTGCACCGAGCTTGCCAAAAACTACGCCCTTTCGGGGGTGATGCTGGCCGGTCTCGATGTCCCCGCCGTCACCGGCCGCCCCGGCTATGCCGAGGGTGTGGATAAGACGCTGGCGCTGGCCCGCAAGGGGATGGATACCCTCGAAAGCCACCGCCGCCTCGGCATTGTGGTGGATGGCGTGTCCGACAACGGCGGCCACGCCATCGCCCCGGAACAGGCGGCGCAGTGGGTGGAGCAGGGCCTTGTGCAGCTGGTTGTACCCCAGTTGGATACCCCCCTCGGCGAGCAGGTTTCCGGCTATCGGGAGCTTGCCGCGGCATGGGGGCAGGTCGCCCACGAGCAGCCCGACGCCCGGGTGGTGGTGGGTAGCCCTGCCTACAGGATGGAAAAAGCCGCCCTCTCCTCCAAATGGGGAGCAGCGCAGAATGCGGCCCCCTACAACGACCCCGAGGAATTGGAATACCAACTGTTTATCGCCTCGATGGAGGAAGGACTGAGCGGCGCGGCTTTTGACAGCTACAGCGCCCTGCAGGCCGACCCCGAGAGCGCCGAAAGGCTGATGAGCTACCTCTGGCGGGCGGGGGAGCCCCCGGCCTTTGAGCTGAGCATCCCCCAGCGTTTTACCACCAACCCCGCTTCTTCGGCCACCGTTACCACCGCGAAATACTACATAACCGGCACCTCGAATCCCGACGTGGAGCTGACCATGAACGGGCAGGAGGTTCCCCGTTATACCAAGAGCGGCAGCTTTGGCATACTGGTGGATGTGCCGCTGGGCACCACTGCCTACACCTTCACGCAGGGCAGCGAAACCCGCCAGGTGCGCCTGACCCGCAACGACCCCACCAAGGTCACACCCCAGAAGATATCCGATATCACCAAGTCCTCTATCTTCCCCACCCGCCCCTTCGGCGCAAAGGCGGGGGAGAGCATCGATATCAGTTGTACCGCCCCCGCGGGCAGCACGGTGAAGGCCACCATCGGCGGAGCCACCGTAACGCTGCAGCAGGCGGCGGCAACCTCCTCCAGCGGCGTACCCGCTACCTTTAAGGGAAGCTACACCCTGCCCACCAACCTGCCCGCCGGCGAGGTTACCAGCATCGGGCAGGTGACCTACACCCTCACCTATGGCGGCAAAAACACCACCTACCGCTCGGTGGGCGAAATCTTTGTAGCGGGGCAGAACGCCAAGCTGGCGGTGGAGGTCACCGACTTCCATTCGGCGGTGTTCACCAACCCCACCACCATCGACCAATACGTCACCTCGATTAAAACCGGGGCGCGGGATTATATCGTCGGCAGCGAGGGCAGCAGGCTGCTGTTGGAATCCGGCGGTTATGTTGAAAGCAGCACCATCAAGTTTATGACCGGGGCCTTTGACCTGCAAAACCGCTTCTTCGACGTGTTTTATGAGGCAAGCGATCAGACCGAGGTGTTCACCCTGCCCGGCACCAGCACCAACGCCTATGTGGCCGATATGACCGACCGGGGGCTGACCGTCAAGTTTTACAATTCCGCCTTTGAGCATACCAACTTCAGCGGCCTTTCGATGGAGATGTTTGAAAGCGTCACCGCCGAAAACAACGCCGACGGCAGCGCGACCATTTCGCTGCTGCTGAAGCCGGGCGCCAGGCTGTGGGGCTACGATATCTCCTTCGACGCCGAAGGCAACACCATCATCTACTGCAAAAAGCCCCCCAAGGCTTCGGGCAGTTACGCGAGGCCGCTGCAGGGGATATCGATTGTGGTAGACCCCGGCCACGGTGGCACCGACCCCGGCGCGCTGGGTGCGGCGGGGGAGAGCGGGCCCTTTGAATCCAAGTTGAACCTCGCGCTGGCCTCGACGGTGAAATACCGGCTGGAGCAGCTGGGAGCCAAGGTGACCATGACCCGCCGCGACAACGACACCAGCCTGACCCTGCAGGACCGCTTGACCATCGCCCAGCTGCAGAAACCGGATTTCTTTTTGTCGGTGCACCACAACAGCACCAACCTGAACTATGACGCCAACAAGGCCACCGGGGTGCAGGTCTATTACCATTACGACATCGCCAGGCCCCTTTCCGACCATCTGGTGCAGCAGATCAGCAAGCGCATCGGGCGCGAGTACGACGACCCCGAATACGGCGCTTACTATGTCACCCGCATCTCCTACGCCCCAGCCGTGCTCATCGAGGCGGGCTATATCTCCAACCCCCTCGAGCAGGAGATTTCAGCCGATACCATGATCATCTACCGCGCGGCCTGCGGCATTGCACAGGCGGTGGTGGACGCTTTGGAGGAAAGCCGTTGACCGAAAGCACCAAAAAAACAGGACTGCAAAAGGCGATTACCGCCCTCGGGGTGGGCTGTGGATTTTTCGCCCTGATACCGGCGCTGCTCTACGGCATCTTTAACACAGGGGTGCTGGCGATGGCGGCGCTCGCGGCGCTGCTGCTGGCCTTTGACATGGCGGGCAGCCGCTGGCCGCTGCCGCTGCGCCGCATCACGGCGGCTGTGCTGGCGCTGACATTGGCTGGCTCGGTACTGCTGACGCTGCCGATGCTGTGGCGGGCTTACTTCTGCCTACCGGCTGCCGACGGGCCGCAGGTGGTGCTGG
>JAEWWW010000149.1 GCA_023396215.1 Bacillota bacterium
TTTCAATACGCTGCTTCACAATCTGGTAATAGCGCTTTTTGTTGGCGCCCCGGGCGAGTATCAGTTGGCGGTCTACCTCCAGTATCTCGGAAAGGCCGTCGGCAATCCCCGGCAGCTCCTCCGCCGTGATATCGGCGGGCGAGAGGTAGACTGTCCACACCGTGCCGCTGCGGGCAAGCTCCTTGCCGTTGCGGTCGTAAATCTTGCCACGGTTGGCCTTGATGGTGGTGGTGCGCATCTGCTGCGCCAGCGCCTTTTGCTGGTAAAGCTCGGCGTCTACAAACTGTATCTGAAACAGCCGCCAGATAAGCACGCCAAAGCAGAGGATGGTCATAAACGCCACCACAAACAGCATTCTGAGCTTCATTGTATTGCCGGGATTTTTTGCCATGATGCGCCTCCAAAAAGATGTTGGGGGGACGTTGCCCCGCTGCCGCAGCTTTTGTCATGGGGCTTTCTGAAAAGGCAGGGCGCGGGCCGCTTATGAAGCCCTCCTGTAACACCTTTCTGCCCCCAAACCAGCCCTGACCGCGGCTTTCGCGTTTTTCACAACCTGTAAGATGCCAAAGCGGCAAGTTTCTTTCCGCCAGGGAGAGCAGGCTTTGCAGCGGGCATTTGTTTGCTGCAAAACTGGCGGAAAGCTTGCCGGGGATAAGGCCCTCCCGGCCGGTTGCATGTGAGTTTCAGCGGTCAAAATCCTGCTTTTAACATCCGGCGCATCAACACCTGTATTGCACCTACTACATCATTTTATTAGTCCTGCCTGTCCTCTATTCCAGACCGGGCGGCAGGGTGGGCCGGGCTACTCGGCTTTTATCTGCTCCAGCAGCCCTTTGGCGGCGTCGTACAGTTTTTCGACGCTGCTGCTTTGCTCGGCCTTGGCAGAAATCTCGATGCGATCTTCCTCTTGCAGGTTAATGTAGATAATCTGGCTCTGGTCCAGCTTGCCCAGCCCCAGCTGGGTGCGGGCAAACTCCTCCAGCGTGCGCAGCGAGTTGTTGGCGTCCAGTTGCGACTTAAGCTGCACCGCCTCGCCCTGCAGGGCGCGAAGCTCGGCGTTCTGGGTGCTGATTTTGGAGCCCAGCTCGGTGAGCACCACCTGATTGTAGATGGTGAACACCACCAGCACCACCAGCACCAGCGCAAAAAAGATGGTAGAAAGCATAGGGGCAGGCTTGGCGGCGGCCTTGTTTTTCACAACCCGAAGGCGGGGTGCGGCTTGCTCTTCTCTGGGTTCAAACCTTGATAAATCGTAAGCCTGACTGTTGTTTGTCAATACTTCCACCATCCTTATCCATGTTCTATCTTCCGGACTGCGCCCGCCTGCTGAAAAAGCCAGTGGTTGGCGCAGCGCCCCTTCTTTCGGTTTTATACCCTTTCGATAACCCTTAGCTTTGCAGGCTTGCTGCGGCGGTTGACGGCCAGCTCTTCGGGGGTGGCGGTCAGCGGTTTTTTGGTGACCGCTTTGGCCCGGGGGGTGTTGCCGCATACACAGATTGGGAAATCCGGCGGGCAGGTGCAGCCCCTGCAAAAAGCCGCGAAGCTTTGTTTGACCATCCTGTCCTCCAGCGAATGAAAGGTGATGATGACAAACCGCCCACCGGGGGCCAGACATTCAAAGGCTTTTTCGAGGCAGGCGGCGAGGCTTTCCAGCTCGCCGTTGACCGCGATGCGTATCGCCTGAAAGCTGCGTTTGGCCGGGTGCCCTGCTTCGCTGCGGGCGGCGGCGGGGATGGCCTGCTTGATAATCTCGGCCAGCTCCAGCGTGGTGGCGATGGGGGCTTTCTCCCTCGCCTGCACAATGCGGGAGGCGATGCGGGGGGCGAAGCGCTCTTCGCCGTAGACCCGCAGGATATGGGTAATCTCCTTGGCGGAGTAGCTGTTGACCACGTCGTAGGCCGAAAGGCCGCTCTGGCTCATGCGCATGTCAAGGGGCGCGTCGGCGTTGTAGGAGAAGCCCCGTTCGGGCTTGTCCAGCTGGTGGGAGGATACCCCCAAATCCAGCAGGATGCCGTCTGCCGCCGGGATGCCCTTGGCTGCCAGCACCTCGGGGATTTCGGAAAAGTCGGCGTGCACCACCTCGGCGCAGGGGTAGGGCGACAATCTTTGGGTGGCGATGGCCACCGCGTCGGGGTCTTTATCAAAGGCCAGCAGCCGGCCGGTTTGCAGCCGTTTGGCAATCTCGCCCGAGTGCCCGGCTCCCCCGGCAGTACCGTCTATATAGACGCCGTCGGGCTTGATGGCAAGCCCCTGCATGCACTGCTCGAGCAAAACCGGTATGTGGGTGAATTCCATCTTAAATACCCAGCCTTTCTGGTTCTATCAAAAGCCCGGCTTGCATTAGAAGCCCAGCTTTTCCATCTCTTCGGCAATGACGTCGGAGCTCAACTGGATGGGGCCGTTTTCCCAGCTTTCCTTGTTCCAGATTTCAGCCCGGTTGATGACGCCCGCCACCACCACGTCTTTATCCAGCCCTGCGTACTCACGCAGGTTGGCGGGTATCAGCACCCTGCCCTGCTTGTCCACCTCCAGCTCGGCAGCGCCGGAGGAGAAGAACCGCTGCAGGTTGCGGGAGCTGCTCAGCGGCAGCGCCTTCAGCTTGAGGAGGATGTCCTGCCATTCCTCCATCGAGTAGACGAAGAGGCAGCCGTCAAGGCCCTTGGTGATGACAAAGCGCTCGCCCAGTTCTTCACGCAGGCGCGCGGGGAAGTTTAGCCGCCCTTTGGCGTCGATGCTGTGCTGGTATTCACCTGTCAGCAACCTTCCCACCTCCTTGCAGTCGGGCAGGAGTTTGTCCTTAAAACAACCACTCTTACCCACTTTTCACCACTTTTACACAATTATACCCCACAAAGCGGGGGTTTGCAAGGGTTTTTCTCCGGAACCACCCTCTAAATTTCCTTTAATCATCGACAAATTTCGCGTTATTTATTGTGCACCTCTCCCCTTATTTTGGCCCGCCTGAAAAGGAAAAATCCCCCTTGGGGGATGCGCCGGGGAAAATGCTTATCCCGATGATAAAAACAGTTTGCAGCGGCGGCTTTTGCCGTGGTACAAGCCGTAAAAGGGCGCAAAAAAACCGCCCACAGCGGGCGGTGGGGCGAAAGGGTATCCGGCGCGGTATGGGGATTATTGCATACACCGCAATATTTATTGCTTTTGGGCAAATACAAAGCTTCCGTCGGCTTTGGTATAATTGGTGCAGTGAAACTGTAAAAGGGCCGCCCAATGGGCGGCCCCCAAATATCAGCAGGTTATTACAACTGCGGCTTGCCCGCGCTGCGCAATGCCTGGCGGGTGCTCTTAATCTCGGTAACCGATTTAATCATCACCTCTTCGGCCTCGCGCAGCACGCGGTCAGAAAACTCCTGCGCCGCCTGCTTCATCTCGCGGGAGCGCTGCTGGGCCTGACTGAGCATCTCGGTCGATTTGGCCTGCGCCTCGCGCAAAATCTCCTCCTGAGAAACCAGCACCCGGGCCCGCTCCTCCGCCTTGCGCACCAGCGTTTCGGCTTCGCGTCTGGCGACGGTCAGAATGTCGTTGCGGTCGGCGACAATGTTTTTGGCCTGCTTAATCTCGCTGGGCAGGTTCAGGCGGATATCGTCAATCATTTCCCGCACCTTTTCGACGTCCACCACGCTGCGCCCGCCGGTGAGAGGCAGGTTCCACGCCCGGTCAATGAGATCATCCATCATATCCAGTATCTCTTCTATGTTCATAATCGCACTCCTCTGCTCCGTCGGATATAACCCGGACGGTGGGTTAATATTTTTCTGGTTCGCCCAGGGCGTTTCTGAAAGCGGAAAACCGAGGGAAAATTCGTTGAAAACAGACGGATGCAAGGCAAAAAGCACAGGAATACTTCATGTATTCCGAGCATTTTTAACGTGGCAAGCGCTGTTTTCAGTAGAATTTGCCAAGAGTTTGAAGCTTTCAGAACGCCCCCAGCCTGCGGATAATTTCGTCGTGCAGCACAGGGGGCACAAACTGGGAGATATCGCCGCCAAACCGCGCCAGCTGCTTAATCAGGCTGGAGCTCAGGAACATGTTTTGGGTGCTGGTGGTGAGAAAGACGGTTTCGGCCTCGGGCAGCATATGCTTGTTGGTCAGCGCCATCTGAAACTCGTATTCAAAGTCGGACATCGCCCGCAGGCCCTTGACAATAGCGGCATTTTTGTACCGGCGGACATAATCCACCAGAAGGCCGCCGTAAAGGTCCACCTCAAGATTGGGGATATCGGCGGTGGCCCGGCGTATCATATCCACCCGTTCTTCACCGGTGAAGTTGGGCTGCTTGTCGGGGTTGGCCACCACCAGCACGACCACCCGGTCAAAAAGCCCGGCGGCCCGGCGCACAATATCCAGATGTCCGTTGGTAATCGGGTCAAAGCTGCCGGGGCATATCGCTGTTCTTGTCATTCTGTTTCTGCGTCCTCTCTGCGGTAGACGGTCACCATCTTTTTACCGTAACGGTACTGCCGGTAGATTTTGAAAGCCTCCACCGTGGGCGGCAGTTGCTCTTTCAGGCCGGTTTCACAGAGGATAACCCCATTGGGGGACATTTTGGGAGCCAGCATCGGCAGCGCTTTTTCCGCCATGCCCTGCCCGTAGGGCGGGTCAAGGAGGGCGATATCAAACAGCTCGCTGGTGCTGGCGAGAAAGCCCTGATAATCCATCGCCGCCACCCTGCCCTGCCTGGCAAGGCCGGTGGAGGCCAGATTTTCGCGCACCACCGCCTGTGACTCGCGGGAGCTGTCGACAAACACACAGAAGCGCGCCCCGCGGCTGAGGGCCTCGATGCCCAGCTGCCCGGAACCGGCGAAAAGGTCGAGGACGTTGGCCCCCTCCACCTCAAACTGAATGATGCTGAAGATGGCCTCTTTGACCATATCGGTGGTGGGGCGCACATCCAGCCCCGGCAGCGTTTTGAGCTTTCTGCCCCGGGCAGTGCCTGTAATCACTCTCATATCTTTAACTTCCTTGTCTGTTTAAACTGCGTTTGGTATTGCCTAAAGCAGCCGGCCGCAAGGGCTTTGCTCACAGTACCACGACGCGAATAACCGCGTCTGCCGCTGCTTTGCAGGGGCAGCGGGGCTGGCAGCCTTTGGCTTTTATTATGATGTGTTTTAAAACCTCTGTCAACCCTGATTGTCGTCGTGCAAAAAGTGGTACAGGGCTTCGGCGGCTCCGGCGTTCATCCCCTTGACCTGCGCCAGCTCCTCCGGCGTAGCCGCCAGGATGGCCTTGTAGGTCTTAAACTGGCGGTAAAGGGCCTTGGCCCGGGCGGGGCCGATGCCGGAGGCAGCCTCCAGCCGCAATTGCAGCGAGGAGCTGCTGTGCCTCTTGCGCGAAAAGCTGATGGAAAAGCGGTGAACCTCCTCCTGTATGGCCGAAACCAGCGTAAACACCTGCCGCAGCGACGAGATGGAAAGCTCTCCCCCATCGGCGGCGATGGCGCGGGTGCGGTGGCGGTCGTCTTTGACCATGCCGAAAACCGGTATCCTGTAGCCCATCGAGGCCACCAGCCCGGCGATGACCCCCACATGCCCCTTGCCGCCATCCAGCAAAATCAGGTCGGGCAGGCGGCCAAAGCCGGCTCCGGTTTCCTGCTCCTCGGGGTAATGCTCCAGCCGTCGGCGTATCATCTCGGCCATCGAGGCGTAGTCGTCGGGGTTGCCCACCGTTTCTTTGATGGTGAACTTGCGGTAGGCCGACTTCAGCGGCCTGCCCCGCTCAAACACCACCATGCCGCCCACAATCGTTTCGCTGCCGATGTTGGAGATATCGTAGGCTTCGATGTACTCGGGGGGGCGCTCCATCCCCAGCAGCCGGCCCAGCTCGTCCACCGCCGTCAGCTCGCGCCCGCTGCGGTCGGCCTCGCGGCCAAGGCTTTGGGCGGCGTTGTTGCGGGCCATCTCTATCAGCTTGACCCCGTCGCCCCGCTGGGGGACGGTAATCTCGACCCGCCGCCCGGCGCGCTGGGCCAGAAACTGCTCCACCAGCCCCTTATCTTCACAAAGGGTGTCGAGGTAGATACGCTGGGGCAGGTCCTCCTTGCGGTAGTAGTAGCCGGTGATGAAATCGGTCATGGTGGCGGCAAGGCTATCGATGCCGCCCAGCCGGAACTCCTCCTTATCCACCAGCCGCCCCTGACGGAAGCAAAGCACCGCGGCGCTGCTGTCGTCGCCGCTCTGCACGATGGCGAACACGTCGAGGCTTTCCTGCCGCAGAAAGACCACCTTTTGCTGCTGGGTGATGCGGTTAATGGCGTTGATGCGGTCGCGGTAGTTGGCGGCCTGCTCAAACTGGAGGTTTTCGGCAGCCTGATTCATCCGCTCGGTCAGCAGCTTCACCGAGGCGCTGCCGCCCCCCTTGATGAACTCCTGCGCCTCGTCCAGAATGGTTTGGTAATTTTCTGCCGAGATTTTGCCCCGGCAAACCCCGCTGCACTGCTTGATGTGGTAGTTGAGGCAGGGGCGGCCCTTGCCCAGCTCCTGCGGAAACTTGCGGGAGCAGGTGGGCAGCATAAAGACCTTGTTGGTTTCGTCCACCGTCTGCTTCACCACAAAGGCCGAGGTGTAGGGGCCGATATAGCGGCCCTCCCCGGTCTTTTGCTTCTCCGCCGTTATTTTGCCAAAGGGGCCGGGATGTATGCGGATATAGTGGTAGCCCTTGTCATCCTTGAGCAGGATGTTGTATTTGGGGCTGTGCTGCTTAATCATGCTGCATTCCAGCACCAGCGCCTCAAACTCGCTGTCGGTGACGATATAGTCAAAGTCGCGGGCAAGCTCCACCATACGGTAGACCTTGGGGTGGTGCTTTTCCACCGAGCGAAAGTAGCTGGACACCCGGTTTTTCAGCGACTTGGCCTTGCCGATGTAGATGATTTTGCCCCCGCTATCCCGCATGATGTAGACGCCCGGTTCGGTGGGCAGCGCCAGCGCACGCTTGCGCAGCTGTTCTAAATTTGGGTTGTTCAAAGCGCTCACCCCCTGTGTGCTATACGGATATCTCTCCTACAGGGCGGCCTGCGGACACTCGCGGGTGTACGCAATTCGCCCCTATTACAGCTCGAAACCTAAAATTACCCATGTAAAATTCCTCTTGGGAGGGGTATCCTTCGCAGGGCAACGGCATTTACTTTCAGATGAGCCCACCCCCTCCCCCCTCCCATTGCCCAAAAAGGAAAAGGTGATACGATTGCCGTAATGGGAGGGGGTATTAAACGGGGGCCTTCGGCCCCCGCCCCCCGTTTTACACCCGTCGCAATTTATCAAATAAACTGTCGGCTACACAGAAGCCTATAGGGGGGCGGGGGGGGGGCCGCCCCCCCC